>NZ_VFMS01000001.1:3900000-4200000 GCF_006715165.1 Arthrobacter sp. SLBN-122
ACGGAGGGCACCATGCGGTCGTTGTCACCGTTGGCGATGAGGGTGGGAATGGCAAGCGTGGACAGGTCCGACGGCGCGGAGCGGCCAAACTTTTGGATTGCCTTCAGCTGGGTCTGGAATGCGCTGGTGCTGATCGTCTTGTCACGGTCCTCCGTACGTTCCTTTAGCCGGTCAATGAAGGCCTTCGCGGCGGCCTTGCCGGTGGCGTTGCGGTTGAAGAACAGGAACTCCTTGGGGTCTGACCGCGTCAGGGTGGCGCGGAAGATGTCCCAATAGGTGGTGAAGACCACCTTGTCCATATCCTTGCCGCCGCGCGGGCCCGTCCCCGCCAGCACAAGCCTGCGGACAAGGTGGGGATGCTTGAGGGCCAGGTCCTGGGCGATCATGCCACCCATCGAAAACGAGAAGGCGTCGATCCTGCTCAAACCAAGCGCGGTGACAAAGCTGTAGGCGTCGTCGGCCATTGCCTCGATGCTGTCCGGAACCCGCCCGCTCGAGGCGCCGACACCGGGTTGGTCAAAGGTTATGACGTGGCGGTTCCGGGCAATTGGGTCGATGATTCGCGGATCCCAGTTGTCCATCGTCGCCGCGAGGTGCACGAAGAACACGACAGGGATGCCGCCCTTTGGTCCCAACTCCCGGTAGGAGTAGGTGTTGCCGCCTGCGGTAAGGGATTTGGCAGGTGCTTTAGCGTACGAGGTGACAGTTGGGTCGTGCGGGGTGCCGGTGCTGTCCATGGCAGTTTTCTCCTGAATGGTCTGGGGTGGCTGGTTGACGGCGGTCAGCCGGCGATGGCGATCACTGCTTTGCCGCGGGTTCCGCCCTTGGTCAGGGATTCCAGTGCCTGCGGGGTGTGGTCGAAATCGAAGACTTTTCCCACCACGGGGCGCAGCACGCCGTCGTCCACTAAGGCGCTGATCGTGCGCAGTTGGTCACCGCTGGCATGCATGAAAAGGAACTCATAGCTGACGCCGAGCTTCCTGGCCTGCCGCCGCACCTTGCTGCTGAGCATGGTTATCGCCACCCGGAGCACCGGGTTCAGGCCGGCTTTGCGGGCAAACGCCGGGTCCGGTGGTCCGGAGATCCCGATGGCCTTGCCCCCGGGTTTGAGGATGCGGAGCGACTTCTCCAGGTTTTCCCCTCCGAGGCTGTCCAGCACCAGGTCGTAGCCGGTCAGGAGCTTCCCGAAGTCCTGGTTGCGGTAATCGATCGCGATGTCCGCTCCGAGATCGCGGACGAAGTCGGCGTTGGAGCCGCTGGCTGTGGTTGCGACGGTGGCGCCAAGGTACTTTGCGAGTTGGATGGCGATCGACCCCACGCCGCCGGCGCCGGCGTGAATGAGCACTTTCTGCCCGGGCTGCACGTTGCCTTGCTCGACGAGGGCCTGCCACGCCGTGAGCGCAACGAGTGGCAGGGAGCCGGCCTCCTGCATGCTGGCCGTCGCTGGCTTCAGTGCCAGGTCATCCTCAGCGACGGCGATACGCTGGGCGAAAGTGCCGATCCTGTCCGTTGCGGGGCGGGCATAGACCTGGTCGCCGGGCTTGAAATCCCGCACCTTGGACCCGGTGCGGATAACGGTACCGGCGAGGTCGTGGCCGAGGACCAGCGGGAGCTTATAAGGGAGGATCTGCTTGAACTCGCCCAATCGGATCTTGTCGTCCAACTGGTTCAAGCCCGCCGCCTCCACCCGGACCAGGACATCCCGGTCCCCGACGACCGGTTCAGCGATGTCCGCTTCGCGCAGCGGTTCCCTGTACTTGTTGATGATGAATGCGCGCATGCCTTACTGCTCCTCTTGTTCGGGTTGTTGATCAGGTGGTTGCTGCCGTTGGTGCACGGATATCCGGAAGTCCTACGCCCCGGTGTTCGCCAGCTGTGGGTACGTAGCCTCAATGGGGGCGCTAAGCTGCGCCTTGAGCTGCACGGAGGTTTCGTCGGCAAGAACCTCGTATTCGCCGGCTTCAACCCCATCCATGACGGTCCGGACGAAATCGGCTGGATCCATTTTGGGATCAGTGGTGTTGCCGGCCATCGCTGTGTCGACGTATCCCACGTGGGCGCCCACGACATGGACCCCCTTGGGGGCGAGCTCCAGGCGAAGCGAGTTGGTGGCCGACCAGAGCGCAGCCTTGGTTGCGCTGTAAATGCCGCCCACCGCATACCAGCTCATTGCCGAGTGGATGTCGATGATCATTGGGTTCGCCTTTGCGGACAGGATCGGCGCGAATGCGCGGGCGAGGAACAGCGGGCCGAGGAAATTTGTCTCGACGTTGTTCCGAATCTCTGCGTCGGTGTGGCTGAGGATGCCCGGAGTGGCCACGCTGGCTCCGGCATTATTGATCAACACCGTCACATCGCCGGCTGCCTGGGCCGCGGCCTCGATGGAAGCGGGATCTGTGACGTCGAGTGCAAGCGGAACGATGCGGTCGTCCTCCCAGTCGCGGGGGTTACGGGCGGTGGCGTAGACCTTGCCCGCGCCCCTCTCGAGGGCGTCGTGGACGAAGTGCGAGCCGATACCGCCGTTTGCACCGGTGACCAGGACGACTGCTTGGTTGAATGAGGACATTGCGTAAACCTTCTTCTGATGGGCAGCAAAGACTGATACTGCTCATAACTGAGCGTACTCAGCTAATATTCCCGCCAGAAGATGACACTGGCTCTGCGACCGGGAGGCACGCCTCAACCGGTTACGCGTACTCCGCCCACTGCGCCTGTCCATGGCGTGTCGCCAGGAACGGGCAGCACCAAATGAGCGAAAACGAATCCCTGCGCAAGTGCGATCACCCGTGAGGTAACTTCGCTGCAATCCAGCACCAACTCCATCGGCTGAAAGGGGGCACCCGGATGCTCCTGTCCTACGGAGACTGTTGCGCCGGGAGCACCGACGCAGGCTGAGGTGACGGTGTACTGCCCCGCCGCCGGCACTTTCGCCATCGCTCCGAAGCCCCTCACCGGGCCGTCGAGGGGTCCTTCCTCAAGAAGGACTACTGGCCCCTGGGCAACCCCAAGGAGCCGATCCAGCTCGGCGTAGTTCTCTACCTCGCGCTCCAGCACCAGCGGGTCAACGTAAGGAACCGCGGACGCCGCCGACGACGCCGGGCCGGTTGTGGGAGTGTGATGGGGCTCGTTGTAGTCGTAAGAGCACCCCGCGGCTCCGCCAACGGCAATCAGCAGGCACAAGGCAACGGCAAGACCATGTTGCCTGTCCTTCCTTCCCATCTGTCCATGGTGGCGATGCCCGCGGCCGGAGGCAATGGTGCGGCGATTGACAGCACCCCCCGGGCCGGAGTAATACAGCCAGTGGCGGCTCCAATCCGGGGCCGACGCAGACAATTGTGCATGCACCGGCAGGGCAGAATTGCCGTTCGCCATTGAGGGACCGGGCCCAGTCAATGGTGCGGCACGCTTCAAAGGAGAAGCGCTATGACTGTTGCCCATATCCTTCACCGTGTTGCCGACTACGACGCGTGGCGCAAAGTTTACGACTCGGTCGGTGACATGCAGAAAGACGGCGGGGTGACCCGGGAATCGGTCCACCGTATGATCGACGATCCGAACAATGTCCTCGTCATTCATCATTTCGATAGCCTGGAGACCGCAAGGGCGTTCCTCGGCAGAAGTGACCTCAGGGATGCCATGCACCGCAGCGGTGTCCAGGGAGAACCGCGCATCGAGCTCTTCGAATAACGCCAATCCTGAAGTTCCTTCCGTGCGGGCTTTGCCCCCGGAAGGACCCGCCGATGGCGGTTTGACTGTCGACAATCAACCCAACCTCAAGATTGGAGCAATAAGTCCCGATGATGGACGAAATAGCTTCCGTCTTCCCGTAGTGCTTTTTAGAGTGTCCGTACAGGCATTACGTCGGGGGACATTCCCCCGAAAGAGCAGGTCAAGGGGAGGCCATGAGCACAAGCAAGCCGCTGACACCCAAGGACGCCCGTGCTGCAGCCCCGGGAATGGGCGGACCTCCTGTACCCGCACCGCCCAAACAGCCCTTGGTAGCACCCAATGCCGTTCATCAAACGTCGACGTCCAGAGGACGTGAACATGAGGTGCAGCGCCTGATCCGTGACCTCGCCGTGCTTGCTGCCACGCGCCGCCCGAAGGCCTCGTAAGCGCGATGCAGCAGCGCTGCGTCGCGGAGGAGGACGCGCCCAACTTTCTTCTGTCACTGCCGCTGTCCTTTGGGATATGCTCCTGAAATGGCACCGCGAAGTTTTCTTCAATGGCCGGTCGTCCGTCAGTTGACCACGGGCGACCTACTGGGGCGCGGGCCGTCTGTGACCTCGCCCCGCACGCAGGCAATCGCTCCACGGACGGCCACCGCAGACCGCGTGGTGCAAAGTGTGTGCCCGTATTGTGCTGTTGGATGCGGGCAGCGGGTTTACGTCAAAGACGAAAAAGTCATCCAGATCGAGGGAGATCCGGATTCACCCATTTCCCGCGGTCGTCTGTGCCCCAAGGGCTCTGCCAGTGAGCAGTTGGTCAATTCTCCGGGCCGGCAAACAAAAGTGCTTTACCGTGCACCGCGTTCCACTGAGTGGGAACATCTGGACCTGGCTACGGCAGTTGAGATGGTGGCGGACCGCTTCATCGAAACCCGCCGCAGGACGTGGCAGCAGGAAGATGACCAAGGCAGGCTTCTCCGCCGCACCATGGGCATAGCCTCGTTGGGCGGCGCCACCCTGGACAACGAAGAAAACTACCTGATCAAGAAACTCTTCACAGCTGCAGGGGCGGTGCAGACCGAGAACCAGGCCCGCATATGACACTCCGCAACGGTTCCCAGTTTGGGAGCCTCGTTTGGACGCGGTGGTGCAACGCAATCACTGCAGGACATGGCTAACGCTGACTGCATCATCATTCAGGGTTCCAACATGGCCGAGTGCCACCCGGTGGGGTACCAGTGGGTGGCGGAAGCGAAGGCCCGTGGTGCGAAGGTTATCCACATCGATCCGCGGTTCACGCGCACGTCGGCGGTTTCGGATAAGCACATTCCCATCCGTGCAGGTTCTGATGTTGTGCTTCTGGGCGCCCTCATTAACTACGTGATCAGCAACGACCTCTGGTTTAAGGAGTACGTCGGCGCGTACACCAACGCAGCCACACTGGTTCACGAGGACTACCGCGATGCCGAGGACCTGGGCGGCCTGTTCTCCGGTTTCGATCCGGAGAAGCGGGCGTACGATACGTCGTCGTGGTCTTATGCAGAACAAGGGGAGGGAAGCATTGACGACCCCGGGCCCGGCTCCGAACACGGCGAGAATGCTACGGCCCGTGCTGCCGGCCATGCCTACGGCAGCGGCGGCCCGCCCTTGGAGCACGCGGAAGTGCAGCGTGACGATACCCTGCAGGACCCCCGGACGGTCTTCCAGATCGTAAAGCGGCACTACGCCCGCTACACCGCGGAGATGGTCAGGGACATGTGCGGTATCGACGTCGCTGACTTCGAGTACCTGGCCCGTGCCATTACGGAAAACTCAGGACGCGACCGGACCACCTGTTTCGCCTACGCTGTCGGCTGGACGCAGCACTCCCTGGGAGCCCAGTTCATTCGGGCCGCAGCCATCCTGCAGCTTCTGCTCGGAAATATGGGACGCCCTGGCGGCGGAATTATGGCCCTGCGCGGCCATGCCAGTATCCAGGGTTCCACCGACATCCCCACCCTGTTCAACCTGCTGCCCGGATACCTGCCGATGCCCAGTGCCGGCCGCCATGACAGCCTTGACGAATACCTGGAAGCTGTGGGGTCGAAACAGCAGAAGGGCTACTGGGCTGATGCCGACGCCTACACCATCAGCCTGCTCAAGGCCTGGTGGGGCGACGCCGCGAACGAGGACAACGATTGGGCCTACGACTACCTGCCCAGGCTCACCGGTGCCCACGGTACCTACGAGACCGTCATGGGCATGCTCGAGGACGAAGTGGAGGGCTACTTCCTGCTCGGGCAGAACCCTGCCGTGGGCTCTGCCCACGGCCGCATGCAACGGCTGGGCATGTCGCATTTGAAGTGGCTCGTGGTGCGCGACCTGAATCTCATCGAGTCGGCAACGTGGTGGAAGGACGGTCCGGAAATCGAATCCGGCGAGCTGCGCACCGAGGACATCGAAACTGAGGTGTTCTTCCTGCCGGCAGCAACCCACGTGGAAAAAGCCGGCTCGTTCACGCAAACCCAGCGGCTGCTGCAGTGGCGGCACCAGGCGGTGGCACCACCGGGGGAGTGCCAAAGCGAACTGCAGTTCTTCTTCGAGCTGGGCCAACGGATCCGGGAGAAGCTGGCCGATTCACAGGACGAGCGCGACCGTCCGCTGCTGGACCTCACGTGGGACTATCCCGTGGACGAACACGGAGATCCGGATGCGGAGGCGGTGCTTGCCGAGATCAACGGCCGTCACCTGGCGGGCCTGGAGGCCGGAAAGCCCCTCTCCGCATATACCGAACTCCGGGCCGACGGTTCCACATCGGCCGGCTGCTGGATCTACACCGGGGTGTACGCCGACGGCTTCAACCACGCCGCAAACCGCAAGCCGGGCCAGGAACAGGGGCCGGCGGCGTCGGAATGGGGCTGGGCATGGCCGGCCAACCGCAGGATCCTCTACAACCGGGCGTCAGCCGACCCCGCGGGTAAACCCTGGAGCGAACGGAAGAAGTACATCTGGTGGGACCAGGAGCAGGGTAAATGGATCGGGGACGACGTGCCCGACTTCCCGCTGGAACGGGCACCAGGCAGCCACCCGGACCCCTCCGTTGGCGGGGCAGCTGCCCTTAGCGGTGACGATCCCTTCATCATGCAGGCGGACGGCAAGGGCTGGCTGTTCGCGCCGAAGGGACTCATGGACGGACCCCTTCCCACCCACTACGAGGCCCAGGAATCGCCGGTGGCCAACGCGCTGTACCCGCAGCAGCAGAGCCCGGCGCGGCTGGTGTTCCCCCGCGCCGATAACCTCAGTGCGCCCAGCGCCGGCAGCCCTGGCGCAGATGTATACCCATACGTCTTCACCACCTACCGCCTCACCGAGCACCACACGGCGGGCGGGATGAGCCGCTGGCTGCCGTACCTGTCGGAGCTGCAGCCGGAGATGTTCTGTGAGGTCTCGCCCGAACTGGCCGCTGAGCGTGGACTTGAGCCCTACGGGTGGGCCACCATCATTTCACCCCGATCCGCTATCGAGGCGAAGGTGCTTGTCACCGACCGGGTGAGGCCCCTGGCCGTCGGCGGGCACACGGTGCATCAGATCGGGCTGCCTTACCACTGGGGTGTCGGCAGCAATGCCGTGGTCAGCGGTGACGCGGCCAATGATCTGCTGGGTGTGACGCTGGATCCCAACGTCCAGATCCAGGAATCCAAGGTGGCCTCCTGCGACATCCGGCCGGGCCGCCGGCCCCGCGGAGAGGAACTGCTTGCCTTGGTTGCCGAGTACCAGACGCGCGCCGGACTGACCACCGAGACCGGTAACCTGGCCGTCACCGATCAGCCCGGCAGTATTCCGGGAACCGACCCGACATTGGAGGACTAGATGGGCCAGTTGTCCGGACCGACCGACCCTACCGCCGATGCCCACTGGGAGCACAACCACCCGCGCAAGGGGTTCTTCACCGACACCTCAATCTGCATCGGCTGCAAGGCCTGTGAGGTTGCCTGCAAGGAGTGGAACCACAACCCGCAGGACGGCAACCTGGAACTGCTCGGCTCCTCCTACGACAACACCGGCTCCCTGGGGGCCAGCACCTGGCGGCATGTGGCGTTCATTGAACAGGGCCAGGAACGCATCGAGGAGGCGCGGGAATCAGGACGCGCCCTGGTCAGCCTGGGCATGCCGCGGATCGGTCCGCCCCAGGCGGCGCCTGCCGGGACCGATTTTGCGGACGCGGACACCACACCCCCGGACACGGCAGACTTCCGGTGGCTGATGTCCTCTGATGTCTGCAAGCATTGCACGCACGCCGGATGCCTGGACGTCTGCCCCACCGGAGCGCTGTTCCGCACCGAATTCGGCACCGTGGTGGTCCAGGACGACGTGTGCAACGGCTGTGGAACCTGCGTGGCCGGGTGCCCCTTTGGGGTGATCGAGCGCCGCAGTAACGGCACTGTCAAGGTCGCCGCCAGCAGGGAGGAACAGCACGCCAAGCATCCCGCGGTGCCGAACGAGGGCATCGCCCAGAAGTGCACGCTGTGCTACGACCGGCTGGTGGCAGACGAGACGCCTGCCTGCGCCAAGGCATGCCCGACGACGTCCATCAAGTTTGGCGATCACGACGACATGGTGGACACGGCCCGGGAGCGCGTCGCCACGCTGCATGCGCAGGGCATGACCGAAGCGAGGCTTTACGGCGCGAACGAGAACGACGGGGTCGGCGGAACCGGATCGGTCTTCCTGCTGCTGGACGAACCCGAAGTCTATGGACTGCCGCCGGACCCGCGGGTGCCCACCGCCGATCTGCCCCGGATGTACCGCCGGGCCGGGATGGCAGTAGCGGGCATGGCCGCGGCAGCTGCCCTGGCTTTCCTGGGAGGACGTGCGTGACCCTCTCAGAGTTCGACAGCTTCCGGCCATCCGAGCCTGCCCGCCGCCGCCGGCAGGGCGCCAAGCGCGGCACGGGCCGCCGACGGGACAATAGTGACGGCTCCCGGGAAATGCCCATGGTGCCGGAGCCGGACTTCACCTCGTACTACGGCCGTCCGGTGGTCAAGCCGGCGCCGTGGGGCGATGACGTCGCCATCTACCTGTTCCTGGGCGGCGTTGCAGCCGGGTCGGCCCTGCTTGGCCTCGGCGGTCAACTGACCGGACGGCCAATCCTCTGCCGCAATGCCAGGCTTAGCGCGCTGACGGCGGTGAGTGCCGGCGCCGTCGCTTTGGTGAAGGACCTGGGCAGGCCGGAGCGTTTCCTGCACATGCTGCGGACCTTCAAGGTGACCTCGCCCATGAGTGTGGGCTCGTGGATTCTCAGCGCCTTCAGCGCCGGCACTGCCGTCACTGCCGTCGCGGAGATCGACCGGCTGAGCGGAACGCGGCTTCCGTTGGGTGTGTTGCGGAAAGTGCTGCAGGCTGTTGAGGGACCGGCCGGGTTTGAAGCTGCCGTCTTCGCGGGGCCGTTGGCGGCCTACACCGCGGTCCTGCTTGGCGATACCGCCACCCCCACTTGGAACGCCGCCCACGAGGAACTGCCTTTTGTCTTCGTGAGTTCGGCCTGCCTCGCGTCTGCCGGGCTCGCCATGGTCACCACACCCGTAAGGGAGACCGGGCCTGCACGCAAACTCGCCGTGCTGGGCGTCCTGGGCGACGTCGCTGCCATGAAGGTGATGGAACGCCGGATGGACCCGATAGCAGCCGAGCCCCTTCACCAGGGCAAGGCGGGCGCCATGCTTAAGTGGAGCGAGCGGTTGGCGGTGGCCGGTGGCTTGGGGACTCTGCTGGGCGGACGTAACCGTGTGGTGGCCGCGGCTTCGGGACTGGCGTTGCTGTCGGCCTCGGCCCTGACCCGCTTCGGGGTATTCGAGGCGGGGCTTGCCTCTGCCAGGGATCCCCGCTACACGATAGAACCGCAAAAGAACCGGCTTGCGGCCCGCCGTGCCGCGGGCGTTACCGGCGACGCGATCACCACTGCCGGCTGAGTGCTGCCGGGCTTCAGCGGACCTGGATGCCCTGGCCCGCGGTGGTGTGGCCAATCACGGGGTGACCCGGCAGTTCGCCGACCACCAGCAGGCCGCCGGAGGTCTGGGCATCGGCCAGTACCAGCAGATCGTCCTCGGTGACGCCGGCACCGGCCTCCACGTGCGGCCGCACCCAATCGAGATTGCGCCGGGTCCCGCCGGAGACGAAGCCATCCCGCAGCGCCTCACGTGCGCCTTCGATCAGCGGTACCGCTGATCGGTCAATCACGGCGCCTACTTCCGAGGCACGGACCATCTTGTACAGGTGTCCAAGCAGGCCAAAACCCGTCACGTCTGTCGCTGCCCGGACGCCGGCCGCCACCGCGGCCTCGGCCGCGTCACGGTTCAGCGCCGCCATGGTCTCGACAGCCTCGGCGAACACCTCGCCGGTCTGCTTGTGCCGGTTGTTGAGAAGCCCGACGCCGAGTGGTTTGGTCAGCGTGATCGGCATCCCGGGCTGGGCGGCATCATTGCGGAGCAGGCGGTCGGGGTGGGCGATTCCGGTTACGGCCATGCCGTACTTTGGCTCCGGATCGTCGATGGAGTGCCCGCCGAGCACCGGGCACCCTGCTTCTGATGCGACGCTTAGGCCGCCGCGCAACACCTCCGTCATGAGCTCCAGCGGCAGGACTCCGCGGGGCCAGCCCACGAGGTTGATTGCGGTGACCGGCCGGCCGCCCATCGCGTAAATGTCAGAGAGGGCATTGGCGGCAGCGATGCGGCCCCAGTCAAACGCATCGTTGACAACGGGGGTGAAGAAGTCGGCGGTGGTAAGGACCGCCAGATCGTCGCGCACCAGGACGGCCGCCGCGTCGTCACCGCTGTCAAGGCCAACCAGGACCTCCGCGCCCTGGTGGCCAATGAGCCCGCGGACCGCGTCTTCGAGCTCGCCCGGCGGAATTTTGCAGGCGCAGCCCCCGCCGTGGGCATATTCGGTCAGCCGGAGCGCGCCGGCGGCAGCATGACCTGGTTGCTGAACTGGTGTCTGAACCTCACTCACCCGCCCAGCCTAACCCCCTCAGGACAACCTGCTATATTGAGGCGCGGTGGCGTCCGGGTCCTGGTGGGCCCCCCGGTCTTCAAAACCGGTGCGGCTGAGCATCTCGGCCTGGCGGGTTCGATTCCCGTCCGCCACCGCCAACTTTCGGCAGTGAATGCCGCGACATGAGGAGGGCTGTGGACCAGGTCGATCCCCGGCGCCTGATTCCCCGCACGAACGACCTGCTGGCACTGCCGGCCGTTCACGAGGCCCGGACAAGGCTGCACGAGCGGGTCATCCGCGAACTGGTCCGGCAAGTCCAGGAGCAGGCCCGGTGCGGTGATCTCCCTCCCGGCCAAGTGGAACCAACCCTGCTCGCCGCGCTGGCTTCACGAACGGCCACGACCCTGCGCCCGGTGCTCAACGCCACCGGCGTCATCGTCCACACCAACCTGGGACGTGCGCCCCTTTCCACAGCCGCGGTGGACGCCCTTGTCACCGCCAGCGGCTACGTGGACGTGGAACTGGACCTGGCGGACGGCAGCCGCTCACGACGCGGCGCGGGCGCCCGCGCCGCATTGCTCGCCGCCTGTCCCGCCGCCGAGGACGCCCTGGTGGTCAACAACGGGGCCGCGGCGCTGGTGTTGGCCACCACAGCCCTGGCCGCCGGCCGGGAAGTGGTGGTGAGCCGGGGCGAACTCGTCGAGATCGGGGCGGGCTTTCGGCTGACGGATTTGATGGAGTCGACCGGTGCCAGGCTGCGCGAGGTGGGCACCACCAACCGGACACACCTGCATGACTACGCCGGCGCCCTCGGACCGGACACCGGTTGCGTCCTGAAGGTCCACCCCAGCAACTTCCGGGTGGACGGATTCACGTCCGCTGTTCCGCTTGACGAACTGAGCCGGCTTACGGTGGCACACGGCGTTCCACTCGTGGCCGATCTGGGCAGCGGGCTGCTGGCCCCCGACCCTTACCTGCCCGATGAACCCGATGCTGCCACCGCTTTGGCGAGCGGGGCCGACGTCGTCATAGCCAGCGGCGACAAACTGCTGGGCGGCCCCCAAGCGGGCCTGTTGCTTGGCCGCAAGGAGATCATCACCCGCCTGGCCCGCCACCCGCTCGCCCGTGCGGTCCGCGCCGACAAACTTGCCCTCGCCGCCCTGGAAGCGACCCTCGCGGGGCCAGCGGCGCCGGTTGTCCAGGCCCTGCACGCCGACGTCGAACACTTGCGCCAACGTACAGAGCGGCTGGCCCATGCCCTGGGTGTACCCGTTGTGGCCCATGACGGCAGGGTAGGGGGCGGCGGCGCCCCCGGAGTTCCCCTGCCGGGATGGGCCCTCCGGCTCCCTGAGAAAATCGCAGGCCACCTGCGCACAGGCAACCCGGCCGTCCTGCCGCGGGTCAATGACGGTTCCTGCCTGATCGACCTGCGTTGCGTGCCGGCTGCGGACGACGACAGGATTCTCAATGCGGTACGGCAGGCATTGGCAACCCGTGAGGGCGCCGATGCAGGCAGGGCAGGTTGATCCGTGCACGTCGTTGCCACCTCCGGACATGTCGATTCCGGTAAAAGCACCCTGGTCCGCGCGCTCACCGGCATGGAGCCGGACCGTTGGGAGGAAGAACGGCGCCGCGGGCTGACCATTGACCTGGGCTATGCCTGGACAACCCTCCCGTCCGGACAGGATGTTGCGTTCGTTGATGTACCGGGCCACGAACGGTTCCTCGGCAACATGCTCGCCGGAATAGGTCCAGCGCCGGTGGTCTGCTTCGTGGTAGCCGCGGATGAGGGCTGGCAGGCGCAGTCAAGCGACCACCGGGACGCCGTCGCTGCGCTCGGCATTGAACACGGCGTCGTGGTCCTCAGCCGCGCGGACCGGGCATCCCGGGAGCGGCTTGCAGACGTACTCGCCCGGACCCGCAGTGAGTTGGCCGGGACCGGTTTGAAGGACGCGCCCGCCGTAGCTGTGTCGGCCATCGACGGGACCGGCCTGGTTGACCTGCGGACAGCGCTCGACGACGTCCTGTCCCAGGTGCCGGCTCCCGCCACCACCGGGCGGGTCAGGTTGTGGGTGGACCGCTCGTTCACCATCACCGGTTCCGGAACGGTGGTCACCGGAACACTGGCAGCAGGCACACTCGCCCAGGGTGACCGGCTGGAACTGCTGGGCCACGCCGGTTCCCGCACCGTCACAGTCCGCGGCCTGCAAAGCCGCGACACCTCCTACGCCTCAGTGGAGCCGGTCAGCCGGGTTGCGTTGAACCTGCGCGACGTTGCCCCAACGGATATCCGGCGTGGGGACGCGCTGGTTACTCCCGATGCGTGGCCTACCACCGGCGTGGTCGGCATCCAGCGGACCACCGGCGTCGCCTATACCGAGGTGCCGGAACAACTCGTGGTGCATGTTGGCACTGCCTCCGTACCTGGCCGCCTGCGGCCGTTCGGAACTGATCATGCCCGGCTCGTCCTGGACCGGCCCCTGCCGCTTGTCCTCGGAGACCGGATGGTGCTGCGTGACCCCGGAAGCCGCTCGGTGCTGGGCGGCGCACGCGTCCTCGATGCCGACCCTCCGGCCTTGGAGCGGCGCGGCGATGGCGCCCGCTGGGCCGAACGGCTTGCAGGCATGGACCCCGCCGGAGATGTACTGGGAGAAGTAGCAGCCCGCGGAGCCGTCCAGGTGCAGCATCTGCGCAGGCTCGGACTGCTGCCCGCGCAGGACGCGGACGCGCCGTCGGGCATACGGGCTTTGGGGGATTGGTGGGTGCATGTCCCCCTCCTCGAGGCATGGCAGGATCGGCTGCGCAATGCAGTCCAGGCGCTGCAGGAGCTCGATCCCTTGGCGCCCGGCCTTTCCATGGGCGCGGCGCGGGACCTGCTGAGGCTGCCCGACGAGAGGCTTCTGCCCCACGTCATCCGTGGGGCAGACCTTGAACAGGACAGCGGCCACATCCGGCTGCCCGGCAGCCAAGGCAATCTTGGCCCCGTGGAGCCCGCCATCGCCGAATTGGAGCGCAGGCTTGGCGCAGATGCGTTCCATGCCCCGGAGGCCGATGAGCTGGCTGCACTGGGCCTCGGACCCCGGGAACTCGCCGCCGCCGAACGCACGGGGCGCCTGCTGCGGCTGCGCGACGGCGTGGTGTTGCTGCCTACGGCGCCGGCCCTGGCGATGCGCACCCTGGCACGGTTGGACCAGCCCTTCACCACAAGCGAAGCGCGGCAGGCACTGGGCACAACACGGCGGATTGCCGTTCCGCTGCTGGAACATCTCGATTCCCGTGGCTGGACGCAGCGCCTGGATGCAGGTCACCGCACGGTGGTGCGCTGACCGCGCGGCCGGCGTCACGGGAATCATGCCGGGCAGGTCATTTGGTGCCGGCTTGGGACGTCGTCCAGAATGTGCTCCAGCGGCGCCATCTGCAGTCGGCCGGTTATCCAGCCTGGAAGCTTGATGGTTTGATTAGTCAGTGCTCCGTGTAAAACGCTTTGTGGTCTTCGGCCTGTTGGTGGTTTGCGTCAGCACGGCATTCTCCTTTTGGTTTATCCGGCAGCCGGGCGCGGATGCCCGGGTGGCCTTTTCCGCACCGCCGCGGGCCGGCGTGATCTTCGAGTCCCGGCCCGCCGGAATGGATACCGCCGTGAACGTCACGCGGAGTCCGGACGCCGAGTGGCTGGTACGGTCCGCGGCACAAACAGGGATCCCTGCCCGGGCGCTGCGGGCGTACGTTGCTGCCTCCGACGCCGCCAATCGTTCCACCCCTGCATGTGGAATCGGCTGGAATACGCTTGCGGCGGTGGGCTTCGTCGAATCAGCCCACGGAACTTATGGCGGCGGCAGACTTGGCGCCGACGGGCAGGCCAGCGGACCCATCGTTGGTCCGAGCCTTAACGGCGATGGATTCGCTGCCATCGCGGACACCGATGGGGGTCTCCTGGACGGTGACGCCCTTTGGGACCACGCCGTAGGGCCGATGCAGTTCATTCCCTCCACGTGGCGGCTTGCTGGAAGGGACGGGAACGGCGACGGAACGGCAGATCCGTCCAACATTGACGACGCCGCCCTCAGCGCCGCCACGTACCTGTGCGGCCACGGCCGGAACCTGACAACCGCGCGGGGGTGGACGGACGCCGTCCACTCCTACAACCAGTCCGATGCCTATATCCGCCAGGTGCGGACCCAGGCGGCTGACTACGCCGAAGAACCGGACACTCCGGAATAGGGCGGGGCAGGCCACCTGTCGGTCAGGCGGGCAGCCACCTGACGGGGAGTGCCTTCAGCCCGTAAACAATGGTGCTTTCCATTCGTTCCAGTTGCGCTTCAGGTGCCAGGGAAAGCCCCGGCAGGCGGGCGAGCAATGCCTCCAGTGCGATCCTCGCCTCCAGCCGGGCCAGTGGCGCGCCGAGACAAAAGTGGACGCCGTGTCCGAAGGCCAGGTGCCGGTTCGGGCTGCGGTCGACGTCGAACTCAGCCGGCCGCTGGAACTGCTGCTCATCGCGGTTGGCGGAGCCGATCCAGGCCACGATCGGTGCCCCTGCCGGGATACGTTGATCGCCCAGGAATGTCTCCGCCACGCTCACCCGGTACATCGATTGGACCGGCGACCGGAAGCGCAGCACCTCTTCGAGGGTCTGGGGAAGCAAGTCGGGCTCTTCAAGGACACGCTCGAGTGTGCCGGGCGACTCAGCCAAACAGAAGACGGCGTTGCCGATCAGGTTGGTGGTGGTCTCATTGCCGGCGACGAGCAACAGACTGCAGAATCCGAGCAGTTCAGGCACCGTCAGTTTTTGGCCGTCTATTTCGGCGGCCAGCAAGGTGCTGATCAGGTCCTCGCCGGGCCGGCTCCGGCGTTGGTCAATGAGGGCCAGGAAGTACCCGATCATCTCTGCTGCGGTGGCATCATCTCCGCCGCCGGCCGGACCGGACTGCGTTTGGCTGACGATCACGTCCGACCATTGTTTGAAACGCTCGCGGTCCTCCGCCGGGATGCCCATGAGCTCGGAAATCACGATGACCGGCAGCGGATATGCCAGTTCTTTGATCAGGTCTGCGCTCCCGCGGGCAGCAATCCCTTCCAGAAGCTCGTCCGTGAGTTCGGCAATGCGTGGAGCCAGCGCGTCAACGGCTTTCGGGGTGAAAGCCTGCGTGACCAGGGAGCGCAGCTGCCGGTGCCTTGGGGGATCGGTGGTGATGAGGCTTGCGGCGAAGAGCTGCCCGGAACCGGATGGATTATCACCGCCCATGCGGGAAGAGAATGTTGCGTGCTCGGACAGCACCCGCTGGACGTCGTCGTACCGGAAAACGTGCCAGCTCCCCGATCGGTCATCCTGAAAGACAGGGGCTGTTGCCCGCATCCGCTCATAGTCGGGGAAGGGGTCCAACGGATACGCGGCCGGCTGTGTGACGTCCATGGTGGCCTCTCTGCCTCCCCGACGCTCCCCGGGCCCGACGGCGCAAGGCCTCAAATGGCTGAGCGTGGAACCTCGATCTTAACCAAAGCCTGCCTCCGCGTCATTACCTCCCGCGTCGAACTTTGCCCGGTAAATATCTTGCCGGCCCGGCCGGCCAATGACGCCGGCCGGGCCACGCTGTCCCGCAGCAAAGCTCAGCCGACGCGCTCCTGCGCCGGCTGTCCGGCTGCGATTGCGCGCGGGACTGTCAGCAGGCTTACGACGGCGAGCGCCCCGGCTGCCGCGAACGCGTAGAAACCCCAAGGGTAGGCGATGCCTGCGGCGACCAGGCCACCGGTGACGGCGGGTCCGGCGATGGCGCCGACGCGGCCGACGCCCGCGGCGAAACCGAGGGCGGTTGCACGAAGGTGCGCCGGGAACAACTGGCTTACCCAGGCATAAACGAGCACCTGCGAACTGAAGACAAAGACGCCCGTGACGAAGACAAGGGCATTGAGCAGGATCGCGTTGTCAACCTTGAAACTGAGCAGGGCAAGGAACACGGCAGAAAGACCGAACCACACCAGCACAATGGGCTTGGTCCCGTGCTTATCAGCAAGGACGCCAGCGATGAAGAGGCCTGCGACGGCACCGAGGTTCAGCACGAGCAGCAGGGAAAGGCCTGCACTGACGGGGTATCCCGCCGACGCCATCAGCTGCGGAAGCCACGTGTTCAGGCCGTAGACCAGCAGCAGCCCCATGAATGAAGCAGCGGCGATTGCACCAGCAACCAGGGGATATGGCTTCTTGCCCAGATCCCGGAAAGTGGCCTGCTTCTCTTTCCGCGCGCTCCGTTCCGCATGTGTCATTTCCGGCAGTTTGAACCACAGGAACGGCAGGAGAACCAGCCCTGTAACGCCGCCCACCACGAACATCGTCCGCCAGTCCGGAATGACCAGCAACGCCAGGAAGGCTGTTGCCACGGCGCCGACGTGGTAGCCGGTCATTGTGCGGGTGGTTGACTTACCGGCTGACCCCGCCGGGGCGTAGTCGTTCATGTATGCGAGGGCGACCGGGAGGCAGGCCCCAAGGCCGAGGCCGGCCAGGAGCCGGAAAGCACTGAATACAGCCACGTTGGGAGCCCATACGACGGCGATGGTGAAGACCGAGAACCAGAGTACGCAGGCGAAGAGCAGTTTCCTGTGCCCGAACTTGTCTGAAAGCGGGGCTATGAACAACGCGCCCAGGCCAACGCCGACAAGGGAAATAGTTGCTGCCAGCGTGGCGCCAACCGCATCAAAGCCCAGCTGGCCGGTCTTGAGCAGCGTTGGGATAACGGTGCCCAGCACCACCAGGTCGAAGCCGTCCAGGACCATGGCCAGCCAGCAAAGCCAGACCGGCCATTGGGAAGGGCGGGCCGTGGGGGAAGTAGTCATGTAATCCTCTTTGATCAAATACGTCTAAACAGGCATGCCAGGTGAGAGCTCCATTACTTGGGGGAGTGATCTGTCGCACGCAGTTCTGCGAGAATACCCTAAGTTCAATTAACGTACAAAAGTTCGACATACGAACGGGCCGTTTTACGCGAGTCGCACGGACCAGGGATCTTGCCCATGACGCTAGGGTGGTCCTGTGCATGCCGTCTCCCGCCGCTTCGCGCCACGACGGGCAGTGCAACGGCAGGAATCTGGACCGTAGGGGAGCGTCGATGAACGGCGGAATGACAAGCGGCACACTGGAGCGCCTTTTCACCGGCTCCGTGTGGGCGGAGGGACCCTTGTGGGTACCGTCGTCGCAGGCGGTGCGTTGGAGTGACATCCCCAACAACCGCATCCTCGAGTTTGACCCGGCCACCCGGACCACTCGGGAATACGCAGTTGGCGTGGAGTTCACCAACGGTCGCACCCTGGACCATGACGGCAGCGTGGTGCAGTGCAGCCACGGCCTCCGCCGGGTGGAGCGCGACCGTGAAGGAACAGTAACCGGCCTGGTGGATTCCTTCCAGGGCCGCAGGCTGAATTCCCCCAACGACGTGGTGATTGCCCGCGACGGCAGCATCTGGTTCACCGACCCGCCGTATGGGATTCTTCCGGGGACGAAGGAAGGCCACGAAGGCGAGCAGGAATACGGCGGGTGCCATGTGTTCCGCTTTGAGCCCAACTCAGGATCAATGACGGTGGAAGTCACCGACCTTGTGCACCCCAACGGGCTCGCCTTCTCGCCTGACGAGTCGGTCCTCTACGTCGCGGATACCGCCGGTTCACATTATGGCGTGCCCCTGCGGATCGCCACCTACAGTGTGGAAGAGGGCCGCTGCAGCCGCAGGACCGGGGTGCTGGAGTTGGAAGAGGGTTTTCCGGCTGACGGACTTCGGGTCGACGTCGAGGGCAGGATCTGGACCTCCGCCGGCCCGTCCCTAAGGATCTACTCACCGTCCTTTGAACTCCTGGACACCATTGCCGTGCCGGAGACCGTGTCCAACCTGTGCTTCGGTGGTCCGGACGGGCAGGACCTTTACGTCACCGCAACCACCAGCCTGTACCGGATCCGCACTACCACTACGGACGCGGCCGACCACACCTTTCCGTCCAACCCCAACTGATTGCGAGGACACCCATGCAGTACCGAACACTGGGAAACAGCGGCACCATCGTCACCAGCTATGCGCTGGGCACCATGACGTTCGGCGCGGAGGCGACGGAGGAAACGTCCCATGCCATTCTCGACAGCTACTTCGAAGCCGGCGGCAACTTCATTGACACCGCCGATGTCTACAGTGCTGGAGTCTCGGAAGAAATCATCGGCCGCTGGCTGGCCAATCGGCCCGAGATGAGGGATAAAGCGGTGATCGCCACTAAGGGACGCTTTCCCATGGGAACTTCACCGAACGACGTCGGAACGTCCCGGCGGCGCCTGACGCGCGCCCTGGACAATTCCCTCCGCCGCCTGGGCGTGGAACAGATCGACCTGTACCAGATGCATGCATGGGACCCGATCACCCCGCTGGAGGAGACCCTCCGCTTCCTGGACGACGCAGTGACCCGCGGCAAGATCGCCTACTACGGCTTCTCGAACTTCCTGGGCTGGCAGCTCACCAAGGCGGTGCATGTGGCACGCAACCAGGGGTGGAACCTGCCCGTCAGCCTGCAGCCCCAGTACAGCCTGCTGGTCCGGGACATCGAATTCGAGATCGTCCCGGCGGCGCTTGACGCTGGAATCGGCCTGCTGCCGTGGTCGCCCCTGGGCGGCGGCTGGCTGTCCGGCAAGTACAAGCGCGACCAGCACCCTTCCGGCGCAACCCGCCTCGGCGAGAACCCCGAACGTGGCATGGAGGCTTGGAAGGCGCGCAACGAGAACCCGCGGACGTGGGCTGTCATTGACGCTGTCCAGGACATCGCGGACGCCCACGGCGTAAGCCCGTCCCAGGTGGCCCTGGCCTGGCTGGCGGACCGCCCCGCCGTGACGTCCGTGATCCTGGGGGCCCGGACCATGGAACAGCTGGCTGACAACCTGGCCGCCGCGGACCTGGAACTCACCGCTGACGAATCCGCCCGGCTCACCCAGGCCAGCCAGCCGGAGACGGGCGTCTATCCCTATGGCCCCATGGCCCTGGAACAGCGCAGCCGCAAAATGGAGGGCGGGCGGTAGCTCTCCAAGGAGGCCGGGGGAGGGCCTACTCCGGGTGCTTCAGCACGTCCGGAAGCTCGTCCACATACACCGTTTGCGGCGGGTCGAAATAGATCACCAGCACCTCACTGCCCGCCGGGAACTCACTGGTCTTGTCGTACGGGTGGGCATGGAATGCCATGGTGCCGCCAAGATAGGGAAGCATGACTTCGCCAATGGTGCCCGGGCCGATGCGCCCGGTCACCCGGCCGATCTTCCCGGTCAGGCTCCGGTCAACGTCCTTGTGCACCGGCAGCCCTACGCACCCGGTGCCTTGGGCGGACGCTTGGTGTCCTCGCCTTTTCGGAGCGCGGACGCGAGGGCAGGCAGGTAGTCGCCGGCCTGCGCCAGGATGCCGCCCAGCATCTTGTTGACGCCCTCGCCGCCGTTGAGGACGGTCATGTTGCCCACGTGCGAGAAGGGCTCCGCTGCTGCGGCGATGATGGCAGGCATGTTCTCGGCAAGCTGCTGGGAGATGACCGCGTCCTGGTTGGTGCCCAGCGCTTCGGCCCGGGCCTTGATGCCGTCAGCTTCGGCCAGCGCCTTGGCCTTGATGGCGGAGGCCGCGGCGTCACCCTTGGCCCTGGTTGCGGCGGCTTCGGCCTCACCGGTGACCTTCGTTGCTCCGGCTGCCGCGGCAGCGGCGGTGGCATTCGCCTGGGCCTGCAGTTCCGTGCGCCGGGCGTTCGCCTGGGCCTCAAGCTCGGTGCGGCGCGCCAAAGCCTCGGCGGCGCTGATGTCCGCCGCCTTCTGCCCTTCGGCGTCGGTGCGCTTGGCATAGGCTTTCGCGTCAGCAGGCTTCCGGATGCTCGTCTGCAGCTTTTGCTCCTCACGGTCCGCCTCAAGCTTGGCAACTTCGGTTTCCTGGACCACCACCTGCTGCCGTGCAGTAGCCTCAGCCAGAGGTCCGGCCTGGGCGGCGTTTGCCCTGGCCCGTTCCGCGTTGGCCTGCGCCACCGACTGCCGGATCGCCGAAACGCTCTGAGCGTCCGCAATCAGGGCTGCGGCTTCCGCTTCCTTTTCCGCCGCTTCCCGGTTGCGGGTGGCCTCGGCTATCCGGGCCTCCATCTTCACCTGGGCGATGTGCGGCTTTGCGATGTTCTGGATGTAGCCGGTGGGGTCCTGCAGGTCCTTGATCTGCAGCGAATCCACCACCAGGCCCAGCTTTTCCATTTCCACGCCGCTGGCGCTGCGGACCTGCGAGCCCAGTTTGTCCCGCTCCCGGATGATTTCCTCCACGGTCATGCTGCCGATAATGGAGCGAAGGTGGCCTTCAAAGACGTTGTATACCTGGCTCTGCATTTTGGGCTGCTGGCCCAGGAATCGGCGCGCCGCGTTGGCAATGAAGGGCGGAGCATCGCCGATCTTGTAAATGACGACGCCTTCAACAATGACCTGGATGCCCTGGGAGGTGACGCAGGAAACTTTAAGTTCCGTTTCATTCAGTGTGAGTGACAATGGCCGCACGGTCTGGAGGCCGGGGAGGACCAGGGCGCCTTTGCCGGTCACAATCTTGAAGTCCATTCCTGCCCTGGTTTCCAGGGTTCCCCTGGTCAGTCCGGAGATGATCAGTGCCTCGTTGGGTTCTGCCACCTTCCACATGAGCTTTGTTGCCACCCAGATAAAAACAATGGCAACCAGCACGCCCAAGATAATGGCAATCAGCGGGAAGAACGGTGCAAAGTCCGGCATCGCCAGGTCCTTTCAATGCCGTGAAGAATGCCTCACGGTAAAACCCCAATAAATGCAGCCGTCCATTTACGCGGGCATTGAAAGCGCAGACAATTCGGGCGCGGTGGCCAACTGTTGTAGACAGTCTGATGCGCCCCCGGCCAAGAGTCCAGAGCGGGACAGATATTTGCCTGCAGCAACGGAAAAGGACTTATCAGCGGCGGTTCAGAAAGCCCGAACCCATGGCAAGGAGTGCTTCCACTTCCGCCAAGCGGTGAGCCTCAAAGACGCGGTCTGCATTGGCACGTGTGCTGGCAAGGAATGGTATTGGCAGGCTGGCGTTGCACCCCCTGCAGCGGATCTCATCGGTCCAGACCCAGTTGTAGGCCACGTGACGTTCCAGGACGCTTTGCATGGTGGCGGCAATGGCGGTGGCGATAACGTCGGCTGCGGCCCCGAAACGCGCCGAATCCCCGGTGCTGCAGATGGACCCAACCTCAATATCGATGCTCATGGTGCCTCTTCCCGCGATCCGGATGGTGCTGTCGAGCATAGTGTGTGCCGCGTCACAACCCTGCATTGACAAGGTCTCGGTTACCTAACGGAGGCCGCTGGAGGGCGGCCCCCTCAGGGCTGCGGGTCCGGATGCACCACGGTGACCTGCAGCGGCATCCTGTTTGTCCTGCCCAGGCGTCCGCCCAGTATGTTCCGTAACCCGTGGGTCGCCAGCCGTCGTTTAGTCAGGAACCGGAACTCCGCGGCGTCGGATGTCACAAGATCCACGATGGGCCGTGCCGCCTGCCCGGCGCTCTGCCCCCACAGTGCCACCACCACCTGCAGGGCCCCGAGGCGGTGCTCGAACCCCGGCTGGGACGCCACCCGCCCCAGGAGGTCCGTTTCCACCAGGCCGGGATTCATGCCGTGCACCCGCACGCCCGTACCTTTGGTTTCCAGCCACAGTGTCTCCGTGAACTGGCGGACCCACCGCTTGCTTGATGCATACGCGTTCTGCAGCGCCACGGGTCCCCGGTCGCCCTGGCCATAGAGGTTCACCAGGTCACCGTGGCCTTGTGCCAGGAACACCGGCAGGGCCACCCTGGCCCCGTGGAATGTGCCCAGGATGTTGGTCCGCACCACGCGTGCGAAGTCATCCACGGGCGTTGACGCGGTGGGCCCGTAGACCCCCGACGTGCCGGCGTTGTTGATCCAGATGTCCAGCGTCCCGCGGCTGATGGCCTCGTCCCGGAGTGCTTCCACGTCGGCGAGGTCGCCGGTGTCGCAGCGCCTCCCGGACGCCGCGATGCCCTCAGCACGCAGACGTTCGACGGCGGCAGCAACGGCGTCGTCCGATCTTGCTCCCAGCACTACGGCCGCACCGTGCAAGCCCAGCTCCCGGGCCATGGCGAACCCAAGGCCGCGGCTTGAGCCGGTCACCGCCGCCACGCGGCCGCTAAGCACGTCGTGTGGAAGCACCGCTTGGGGGGAACGCATTCCTCTGTCCTACGCCCGCGCACGAGCGGGGGCAAGAGCCCAAAGCCGCTACCCTTCCGCCCCGGCGTAACGGTCGCGGAGGGCGGTGGCCAGGTAGGGGGCGGTGCGGCTGCTGCGGGAACGCGCGACGGCGGCCGGGCTGCCGGCGGCGACGAGCTTACCGCCGGCGTCGCCACCGGCAGGCCCCAGATCCATCACCCAGTCCGCGCCGGCCACCACGTCCATGGCGTGTTCCACGACGATCACCGTGTTGCCGGCGTCCACCAGGCGGTTGAGCTGGGCCATCAGGAGTTCGACGTCGGCCGGGTGGAGTCCCGTGGTGGGCTCGTCCAGCAGGTAGAGCGTGTGGCCGCGCCGGGCCCGCTGCAGTTCAGTGGCCAGCTTGATCCGCTGCGCCTCACCGCCGGAAAGCTCAGTGGCCGGCTGGCCCAGACGGAGGTAGCCCAGGCCCACTTCCTGGAGGGTCTGCAGGGAACGCGCCGCGGCGGGAACCCCTGCCAGGAAACCGGCTGCGGCATCGACCGTCATGCCCAGCACCTCCGCAATGTTCCTGCCCTGGTAGGTGACCTCCAGGGTTTCCGGCTTGTAGCGCGATCCGTTGCATTCCGGGCAGGGGCCGTAGCTTCCGGGAAGGAAGAGCAGCTCCACGGCCACGAAGCCCTCGCCCTGGCACGTCTCACACCGTCCGCCGGCCACGTTGAAGGAAAAGCGTCCGGGGCCGAACCCGCGACTCCTGGCGGCATCGGTGGCAGCGAACTCCTTGCGGACCGCATCGAAGAGCCCCGTATAGGTGGCCAGGTTGGAGCGGGGTGTGCGCCCGATGGGCTTCTGGTCCACTTTGACCGTGCGGTCGATCCGCTCCAGGCCGGCAATGTGCCCCACGCTGCCCGGGCCGCCGTCTTCGTCGATCCCAACGCCCGGCTCTTCACGTGGCTCCCGGCTGTCATCTGTGGCCCCCCGGGAGGTGCCGGCAACATCCGCGAGGACCTTGCTCACCAGCGTGGACTTGCCGGAACCTGATACGCCCGTGACGGCCGTCAGGACGCCGAGCGGAAAGGCCGCGTCCAGGTTCCGCAGGTTGTGACGGCTGATGCCGCGCAGTTCCAGCCACCCGGCGGCCTCCCGCGCCGCACCCGTGCCGCTCCCGCCGTCGGCCCTGACCGCTGCTGAATCCCGGGGGAACAGGAACGGCCGTGTCACTGACCCCGGCACAGCGTCGAGGCCCTGGACGGGCCCGCTGTACAGCACCTGCCCGCCGTCCTCGCCGGCGCGGGGACCCACATCCACCAGCCAGTCGGCGCGGCGGACCACGTCCATGTTGTGCTCCACCACGAACACGGAGTTTCCTGATGCCTTCAGCTGGTCCAGGACCGCAAGGAGGGGTTCGGCATCCGCGGGGTGCAGGCCGGCTGACGGTTCGTCCAGCACGTAGATCACGCCGAACAGCCCGGACCGCAGCTGGGTGGCAATCCGGAGGCGCTGCATTTCGCCCGGCGAGAGCGTCGGCGTGGCCCGGCCCAGCGCCAGGTAGCCCAGGCCTAGGTCAAGCAGGACGTTGATGCGCTGCAGCAGGTCGCGGGTAATCGCCACGGCCACTTCATTGGATTCAGAGGACTGCTTCCGCGACGCCGTGCCTGCCGTGGCCAGCAGGGTTGTGGGGCGGATGACCTCCGCCAGTTCTGTCATGGGCACGGCATTGAGTCCGGCAATGGTCTGCCCGGCGAAGGTCACCGCAAGGGCCTCGGGCCGAAGCCCGGTGCCACCGCACCGCGGGCACGGTCCCGTCTCCATGAAGCGCAGCACCTTCTCCCGCATGGCAGGGCTTTTGGAGTCAAGCAGTGTGTGCATGACGTAGCTCCTGGCGCTCCAGAACCGGCCCTTGTACGGTTTGGCCACGCGGTCCCGCTGCGGCGTCACTTCCACCACGGGCTGGTCCTCGGTAAAAAGGATCCAGTCCCGCTGTTCGCGGGGCAACTGCCGCCAGGGAACGTCCACGTCGTAGCCCAGGTGGGTCAGGATGTCGCGCAGGTTCTTGCCTTGCCAGGCGCCGGGCCAGGCGGCGACCGCGCCGTCGCGGATGCTGAGGGACGTGTCCGGGACCAGTGATGCTTCGGTGACCGTGTGGGCAGTTCCCAGGCCGTGGCATTCGGGGCAGGCGCCTGCCGCGGTGTTGGGGGAGAAGGCATCCGAATCCAGTGGGGCAGCGCCGTCCGGGTAGCTGCCGGCGCGGGAGAACAGCATGCGCAGCGAATTGGAGAGCGTGGTCACGGTCCCCACGGTGGACCTTGAGGTGGCGGTGCCGCGCCGCTGTTGGAGTGCGACGGCGGGCGGCAGCCCGGTGATCTGCTCCACCTTGGGGTTGTGGCCCTGCTGGATCAGCCGGCGGGCATAGGGCGCCACCGATTCGAAAAAGCGGCGCTGCGCCTCGGCGTAGATGGTGCCAAAAGCCAGCGACGACTTGCCCGAGCCCGAGACTCCGGTGAACGCCACAATCGCGTCCCGCGGCACGTCGACGCTGACGTTGCGCAGGTTGTTCTCACGGGCACCGCGCACCCGGACGAAGCCGTCTTCGCCCTGGCCGGCCAACTCTGCGGGCAGGCCCAACATGTCTGGGTTCAGGGCGGTCAGCTGGTCAACGTTCTGTTCGGCATGCACCGCTTCGACTCTAGTGGTCATCCGTCCGTGGCCCGAACTTTGCGGGACCTGTCGGGACGGCGCGGACGGATTTACACTGAATCATCCCGCGGGGCCGGCAGGCACGAGACCCCGCCAGGGGGACCGAGAGATCAACTGCATAAAGTGGAAAGGCCGGCCATGGGCAACGCGTCGCAGGGAGCGAACAGGGCAGTATCCGAGGCCGCGTCGGCGAGCCGCAGCCCCGCGGTCCGTGTTCTGGCCCGCGCCGGATTTGTCTTCATCGGCCTGGTCCACATCCTGATCGGCGTCATCGCATTGCAGCTGGACAGGGGCCAGGGCGGTGAAGCCGACCAGTCCGGAGCAATCGGAACCCTCGCCTCCAAACCTGGCGGCGGGATCCTGCTCTGGGTGGGAGCTGTTGCCTGCGCTGCGCTTGCCCTGTGGATGCTGAGCGAAGCCGTTTTTGGGGCCCGCTCCGAGACTGATTCCAAGAAGAAGCTGAAAAAGGCTGCCAGTGCCGTGGGCAAAGCTGTTGTCTTCGGTGTCCTGGCCTTCACCTTTGCCGTCTTTGCCTCCGGCGGCAGCAAGAACTCCAGCCAGTCCGCCAGCGATTTCACGGCAAAGCTCATGGGAGCGCCCGCAGGGGTGGTGCTTTTGATCGCGGTGGGGCTGGCGATCATCGGCGCCGGCGGCTATTACGCCTATCGCGGCATCACACGGAAATTCATGAAAGACCTGCAGGACCCCGGCAATGCCCGCACAGCCGTGGAGTGGATCGGAACCATTGGCTACGCCGCCAAGGGCGTGGTGCTCGCCGTCGTCGGGGTGCTGATTATCGTGGCCGCCGCAACCGCCGATCCGTCCAAGTCCTCCGGCCTGGATGGCGGGCTGAAGACCCTCGGCGCGCAGCCGTATGGAGTGTTCCTCCTGGGCGCCATTGCCGCAGGGCTTATTTGTTACGGCGTGTATTCCATGGCCCGTGCACGCTACGGAAAGTTTTAGCTTGCCCCTCTAATCCAGTGCGGCGCGTTCGCCCGGATGCCTGGACAGCTTTCCGCCGCTGGCTCCCCAGAGCTGCTACTGCTTGATCCAACGGGATACGCAGGGCCGGACCATGTCCCGGCAGGACAACCGAAGCGTCGACGCCGGCCAGGTTTCGCACGGCGGCGAGCGCCGCGCCCGGATCTGCGTGATACATCGAATGCAGCATCTGCGGACCGGACGTCCGACTGATGGGGTGCCCGCTGACAAACGAATCGCCGACCGCGATGGCTCCCGCTTCCGGAAGCAGGATTGCCGTGTTGCCGGGCGTATGCCCGGGCACGGAGATGGCCACCGGCCGGCCCGGCAGGGCCCGGAGTGCGGCAGCGTCCCACGCCGTTGCCTGCGTTGCGGGCCGGGCTGCCAATGCGCCGGCCTTGATGACGTGCACCATCCAGCGGAACACCCGGGGCCGCCACGCCCGGCTTAGGACCTGGCCGAGGGTCACCTGGTGCTTCTCCTTGCCCTGCACGTGCGCCAGCTCCCCGGCCGCGCACAGGACAGGTGTCCCGTAGGACTCGGAGAAGAAGGCCGCGGAGCCAGTATGGTCCACATGGCCGTGCGTGAGCAGCAGGGCCAGGGCGTCCGCGGGTTCCAGGCCCAGGTAACGGAGCGAGGCAAGGACATGGTGGCGGTCACCCGGGTAACCGCTGTCAATGAGGATGAATCCGGGCCCGTCCCGGACCACTATCCAGTTGGAGGCCGGCCCTTCAACGGAATAGACGCCGGGTGCCTGTTCGGAAACGCGTTTCGCCGGGTCCCACCCGTTGGTTTTCTGCCGCACGGGTACAGCGTAGTCCGAAGGCAACACCACAATCCGGACGCCGGATGACAGGTGCCCGGGCTACCTAACGCCCCCAAGTTCCTGTGCAATGGCTGTGCATTCTTTGATCCTGGTCACCTTGGCCCTACAGTATTCCCACCATTGCCTACGATGGGACACGGACAGAGGACGGATTGGCGGCGCCGGCAGCGGCCGGACCGCGACGACTTGCAGGCAGGAGGTGGACCCATGCACCATGACGTGCTGCTGCAGTCGCATCCCGCCCACCGGCATCCTGGCCGGGCCATAGCCGCGGGTGCGGTCGGCCTGGCCCTGGCCGTGACGTCAGGGAGTACTGCCCAGACGCAGCCACCTGCCACGGCAGCGCCCCCGGTCCGCGTTGTGGTTGTGGGGGACTCCCTGAGCACGGGCCACGGCACGTCACCGCAGGAGGCGTGGCCGGCGTTGATGCGCAAAGACCCGCTGGGTGCCGGCCTGGAGGTGGTTAACGCCGCCGAGAACGGCAGCGGCTACCTCAGTACGGGTGACCTGGACGGTACTTTCGGCACCGAGGTTGAAGACTTCGTGACTCCGGATACCGGAATTGTTGTCTTTTTCGGGTCGGAGAATGACCTGGGCCATGCCCCCTCAGATATTGGTGATGCCGCCCTGGCGGCGATGGACCGCGCCGAAGCCCTGGCCCCGGCAGCGAAGATCATTGTGGTGGGGCCGCCGTCGTACTCTGCAATCCCGGATCCTTCGCTGGTGGACATCAGTGACCAGCTCAAGGCCGCTGCCCTGCAGGCGGGCGGAGAGTTCGTGGACCCCATCGCGGAGGGCTGGATCAGCGATGATTTTGACGATCTCATCGGCCCGGACGGGGACCATCCCACGGTGCTGGGACAGCACTACCTGCTGGAGCACATCGGCACCCACCTCGAACAGGCGGCCCCTGCGGCGGCCGCTGCGCAAGGACATCCGGACGCCCAGTAAAGGGTGCCGGCGCAAACAGTTCGGACCCAGCCGGTTCCGGACCAGGATGACTCAGACCAGGGGCCAGGGGTAGCGCATGCCAGTGGGGTCAACGGGAAGTGCCTTGTCCTGAAGCACCCGCTGGACGCGGCGCTGGAGTGCTGCCACTTCGGCCTGGTCCAGCAGTGCGGCCACACCGGCGGGCACCATGGTGGCCAGTGGACTGATGTCCTCAAGCAGATTTTCTGGAATGGGGTCACCGGCGAAGTCCCAGATCACGGTGCGCAACTTGAACGCGGCGGAAAAGCACAGGCCGTGGTCGATGCCCCAGATACGGCCGTCGGTGCCGCGCAGCACATGCCCGCTCTTCCGGTCCGTATTGTTCGCCACGTAGTCGAACAGGGCGATCCGGGCGAGATCGGTGTGGGTCCCGGGGAAGTCCGCGTAAAGGGTGAAGTAATGCTCCTGGAGGTCCCCCTCGATGAACCATTGCAGCGACCCCACCCCAAGCGGCGCGTCTGTGCGGACTATCGTCGGCGGTACGATTCCCCACCCCAGTGCTTCGCTGAGCAGGTAGGCCGCGCACTCCCTGCGGTACAGGCCGGTGTCGAAATCCGCGAGCGGACGTTCCCCGGCTTCCGGTTTGTAGACGGCCCAAGCGGAATCGTCCGCGCACGTAACTTCCACCAGGAACGTGGCGTTGCTGCCGCTCATGATCCGGCCCAGCAGCTCCACGCGGCCCTCATTAAGGAGGGTCAGCTCCCGCCCGGACACCGGATCCTCAGAGCGGCCGCGTTCCGCCCCCGTCCCCTCCACCATGCCAACCAGCCTATGCCGGACAATGACCGAACAGAGGAATCTGGAGGAAACTCTCGATTAGCCGCGGGGCCGGGCTTACCGTAGAGGGGTGAGTGAGCGCCCCGATATTTTTACCGTTGGTGAACTGCGTGCAGCAGGGTACGTCCACAAGGACCTGCGCCACGAAATCCGCGACAATCTCCTCGCCGCCCTGGCCGCGGGGCGGGACCCCTGGCCCGGATTGTTCGGCTTCAGCCGGACCGTGATCCCGCAGCTCGAACGGGCCCTCATCGCCGGGCACGACATCGTCCTGCTCGGTGAGCGGGGACAGGGGAAGACCCGCCTGCTGCGGACCCTGGCCGGGCTGCTGGATGAGTGGTCTCCGGTCATCGAGGGCTCTGAGCTGAACGAGCACCCCTTCGAGCCAATTACCGAACAGTCCCGTGCCCGGGTCCTGACCGAGGGCGACCGGCTGCGGGTTGCCTGGCGGCACCGGTCGGAGCGCTACGTGGAAAAGCTGGCCACGCCGGACACTTCGGTGGCCGACCTGGTGGGCGACGTGGATCCGATGAGGGTGGCCGAGGGTCGCCGCCTGGGGGATCCCGAGACCATCCACTACGGGCTCATTCCCCGCTCCAACCGCGGCATCATTGCCATCAATGAGCTCCCGGACCTTGCCGAGCGCATACAGGTGGCGATGCTCAACGTCATGGAGGAGCGGGATATCCAGATCCGTGGCTACGTGCTGCGGCTGCCGCTTGACGTGCTGGTTGTCGCGTCCGCAAACCCGGAGGACTACACCAACCGCGGCCGCATCATCACACCGCTGAAAGACCGCTTTGGTGCGGAGATCCGGACCCACTACCCCATTGAACTGGAGGACGAGGTCTCCGTCATCCTGCAGGAGGGCCGGCTGGTGGCGGACGTCCCGCCCTTCATCCTGGAGATCCTGGCCCGCTACACCCGCGCGCTGCGGCAGTCCCCGGCCATCAACCAGACTTCCGGCGTTTCCGCCCGGTTCGCGATCGCCGGCGCGGAGACGGTGGCCGCCGCGGCGCTGCGCCGGGCGAGCCTGCGGGGCGAGGACCAGGCGGTGGCCCGGATTATCGACCTCGAGCCGGCCGTGGAGGTCCTGACGGGCAAGATCGAGTTCGAATCGGGGGAGGAAGGACGCGAACAGGGCGTCCTCGACCATCTCCTGCGCACCGCCACCGCCGAAGCTGTCAGGGCGCACTTCCAGGGCCTGGACATGGGTCCGCTGGTGGCCGCCCTCGACGGGCACCGGACCGTCACCACCGGGGAACAGGTGACCGCGCAGGAGTTCCTCGGCAACCTCCCCTCCCTGAACGGCTCGGGCCTCTACGACGAAATCGGGCGGCGCCTGGGCGCCACAAATGACGGACAGCTCGCTGCCGCCGTCGAACTGGCACTCGAAGGCCTGTACCTCGGCCGGCGGATCTCCAAGGAATCCGACGACGAGGAAACCATTTACGGCTAGGCACAGGAGGCACCATGGCCATCCACAAGCGGTCCGCCAGGTACGGCCGGTACACCGGCGGCCCGGACCCGCTCGCCCCGCCGGTCGACCTGGCCGAGGCGCTCGACGCCGTCGCCGAGGACGTGATGACAGGCTATTCACCGCGCCACGCCCTCCAGGAGTTCCTGCGGCGCGGCGGGCGGAACCGCGAGGGGCTGGACGACCTCGCCCGGCGCGTCCAGGAGCGGCGGCGCGACCTGCTCAGCCGCCACCGGCTGGACGGCACCCTGGATGAAGTGAAGAAGCTCCTGGACACGGCCGTGCTGGAGGAGCGCAAGCAGCTGGCCCGGGACGCCATGATGGATGACACCGACCGTGCCTTCCGAGAGATGCAGCTGCAGAACCTGCCGCCCTCCACGGCGGCCGCCGTCAATGAGCTCGCCTCCTACGACTGGCAGTCCCAAACCGCCAGGGAAGCGTACGACCGGATCAAGGACCTGCTGGGCCGGGAAGTCCTTGAACAGCGGTTCGCCGGCATGAAGCAGGCGCTGGAGAGCGCCACCGATGAGGACCGCGAAGCAGTAAACGCGATGCTCCGGGACCTCAACGAGCTGCTGGGCAAACACCGGCGGGGCGAAGACACGGACGCCGATTTCCAGGAGTTCATGGCCAGGCACGGCCAGTACTTTCCGGAGAATCCGCAATCCGTGGAGGAATTGGTGGATGCCTTGGCCCAGCGCGCGGCGGCGGCCCAGCGGCTCCTGCAGTCCATGTCCGCTGAGCAGCGTGACGAGCTGATGCGGTTGTCAGCCCAGGCATTCGGCTCGCCGGAACTGATGGCGCAGCTCAGCGAGCTCGACGCCACCCTGCAGGCCCTGCGTCCCGGAGAGGACTGGGCGGGATCGGAACGCTTCGAAGGGCAGGAAGGCCTGGGGCTGGGTGACGGGACCGGTGTGCTGCAGGACATCGCCGAGCTCGACGAACTGTCCGAGCAACTGTCGCAGTCCTACAACGGCTCCCGGCTTGACGACCTGGACCTCGATGCCCTGGCACGCCAGCTCGGTGAGAATGCCGCCGTGAGCGCCCGCACCCTCGCCGGGATCGAGCGGGCCATGCAGGACGGCGGCTACCTGCGGCGCGGCACTGATGGCGACCTGCGGCTGTCTCCGCAAGCCATGCGGCGGCTGGGGAAATCGCTGCTCCGGGACACTGCAAGGCAGCTCTCCGGGCGGCAGGGAAACCGGGACACGAGGATGGCGGGGGCCGCCGGGGAGCAGACGGGCTCCAGCCGGCAATGGGAGTTCGGTGACCGCGAGCCCTGGGACGTCACCCGCACCATGACCAACGCCATCCGGCGCATCATGGCCGACGGCGGCGACCCGGGCCGCGGACTGCGCCTCGCCGTAGGTGACATCGAAGTGGCGGAGACGGAGGCCCGCACGCAGGCGGCGGTTGCCCTGCTGGTGGACGTGTCCTTCTCCATGGCTGCCGAGGGGCGGTGGGTGCCGATGAAGCGGACCGCCCTCGCACTGCACCACCTGGTGTCCACCCGCTTCCGCGGCGACCGGCTTCAGCTGATCACGTTCGGCCGCTACGCGCAGTCCATGGATATCGGCGAACTCACTGCCCTCCCGGCGCTCCGCGAGCAGGGCACCAACCTGCACCACGGTTTGCTGCTGGCGGGCCGTTTCTTCCGAAGCCACCCATCCATGCAGCCCGTCCTGCTGGTGGTCACCGATGGCGAGCCCACCGCGCACCTGCTGCCGGACGGGGACTCCTGGTTCAACTGGCCGCCGGATGCGGAGACCATCCGTGCCACCGTTGCGGAACTGGACCGCCTTGGGCGTTCGGGCGTCCAGACCACGGTTTTCCGCCTGGGCAACGACCCCGGGCTGGAGCGGTTCATCCAGCGGATGGCGCGGCGCGTGGACGGCAGGGTGGTGGCGCCGGAGGTGGGCGACCTGGGCGCAGCCGTGGTGGGGGAGTACCTGCGGGCCCACGTCCGCAGCGCCTACGCCGACGGCGACTGGTTCTGACCGGTCCCTTGCCGGGCTTCCCGGCCGGGAATAGCATGGGCGCCATGAGCCAGCTGATGGTGGACCTGATCATCACCCTGGACGGCTTCGCCTCGGGTGAAGGGTGGCCGGGCTGGTGGGGCCTGGAGGGTCCGGAATACCTGGCCTGGCTCCAGCAGGAGGCCGGGAAGGACTACACGTTCCTGCTGGGGGCCAACACCTACCGCCTCATGTCAGGGATGTCGGAGGATGCTGCAGCCGGGGGAACGGGATATTCACAGGACGAAAGCTCAGCCCTGACCGGCCTGGCCGCCGTTCCCAAGGTGGTGTTCTCCTCCACCCTCAAAGCACCTCTTCGGTGGCCGAACTCCGAACTGGTACCGGGGGATGCGGTGGAGGCCGTCAGGCAGATGAAACAAACCCATCCCGGGCCCTTGAGTACCCTCGGCAGCCTCAGCCTCTGCCGTTCCCTGGTGGCAGCAAACCTCGTGGACCGGTTCAGGCTGGTGGTCTTCCCCCTGATCACCGGACGCACGGGACGCGAACGGATCTACGACGGCTACCCGGACGTCGCCCTGGACCTGGTAGACAGCAGGATCTTCGACGGACGCCTCCAGCTGCTCGAGTACATCCCCCGAGTGATAGACCGCCCGCCGCTCAGCGGCCAGCCCTGACGTCGAGTGCTGACTGGTCAGCGCAGCACCACCACTTCCGTTTCATACGCCTGGGACGAACGCATGGTGCCCCGGAACCAGCAGACGGCGTGGACAGAAGGGTCCCCCGGCGGAACGAGGGGGCGGAGGTTGTCCACGTGGGAGTTCCCGGTTATGGCCTCCCACGCCCACGACTCGCCTTCGTCAACGGTCCGGCCGCAGTAGATTTCGTAGTGTGCCGTGGTGCTGCCGGTCCGGGGATCCACCGGCGTGGAAATGTACACCCGGTCCAGGTCGTAAGGGTCCACCGCCCCCAGTCCGGTGTAGTCCTGTTCGTGGGGGAGCAGTCCGGGGCCCGCGACGGCGAGATGGTTCAGCCGCCAGCGCGTTCCGTCGAAGCGCGCGTACAGCAGGCGGTGATCATCGACGTCGAGCATCTGCTCACGTTCAAGGGCTCCGTTGACGTCGTTGGCCCGGCAACTGATGATGGCGGCCAGGTGTCCGTCCCGGCCCCGCAGGTCAGCCGTCCAGCCGTGGGTGAGGACGTCCCCGTCCAGTTCGGTGCCGGCCTGGAAAACGGTGGTCAGGGAGGCCTGGTCGACGCCGGGTGAGCCGATCACCGGCTTTCCCACCACCCGCCCTTCGGCGTCGTGCAGCGCATCGTCCCGGATGTAGCCGTGATAGATGCTGTTGTTGAAGTCGCGGGGGTGGTGGTCCGTGGTGATGAGGTCAATGCGGTCAGCGCCGTTGCCGTAGTAGCGGGTGTAGCCGTTGACATAGCCCACCTTGGGCCGCGTGAAGAGCTTGCCGCCGAAAGTCCAGGTGCTGCCGTCGTCCCCGGACACCATCAGGGTGGGGTCGTCGTTGATGGCGCGCACAAAGTTGTACACCCGCGACTCCGCGTCCAGCCGGTGCAGGTTGGAGTAGGTGGCGCCCCGTCCTGCGGCCAGTTCCGTCCAGTCGAAGTGCTGCTCGGGACCCCATTCGGAGGCGTCGTGGGGACGGACGGAGATCCGCCAGCGGGAGTAGTTGTCGGTCTTGTGCCGGGCGTACATGGCAAGGTAGCGGCCGTCCGGCCTGACCAGCAGCGCCGGAGCGTCATGGTCGTCAGGCTCCAGCCTGTGGTGCAGGACGTGGACCGTGCTGCTCCCGGAGGCCAGATCCAGGACAGCAACCTCGATGTTGCCGCCCCGGCGCTCGCCGTCCGGGCCCTCCGGGGCGGCAACGGAACCCACCAGCAGGGTGTTGCTGACCGGGTCCACCAGGGCCCGCTCGTCCTGGAACCAGCACCACGCGCCGTTGTCGTTGATGGTTTCCGGCGCGCGGTGCCCGAATTCCCTGCCTTCGATGCTGGATGTCATCCCTTCATCGTTGTAGATGAAAATCGGAGGGTCAACGACAACACGGCCGTCGATCGTGGTCGGTCAGCAAACTCGATCAGATGAATGTGCCAGGGGCAGTCTGCATGACCTTGAAAGAGGCGGCCGTGGCCTGCTGGGCCTGGAAGTCACCATGCGGTCCTTCCAGCCGCCGCGGCATAGGGTCCGGCTGCTGGCACGTCGGGAATCACCATCCTCGCCGCCTGCCCCGCGGGCCATTTCCATGTCAGGATCAAGGTATGCCCCAGCGCCTCATGCTGCTCGACACTGCCTCCCTGTACTTCCGCGCCTTCTACGGCCTGCCGGACACCATCCGCCGGCCCGACGGGATCCCGGTCAACGCCGTCCGCGGGCTGCTCGAGATGATCGCCCGGCTCAGCACCGACTACCACGCCACCCACCTGGTGGCCTGCTGGGACGATGACTGGCGGCCGCAATGGCGGGTGGACCTGCTCCCCACCTACAAGGCCCACCGGGTGGCCGAAGCAGTTCCGGGCGGGGCCGACGTCGAAGTGGTGCCCGAGGGCCTCCAGGCCCAGCTGCCCATGATCCGCCGCGTACTGGAGTTGGCGGGCATCGCCATTGTGGGCGCGGCACACCACGAGGCCGACGACGTCGTGGGCACCTACGCCAGCCATGCCGGCTTCCCGGTTGACGTGGTCACGGGCGACCGCGACCTGTTCCAGGTATGCGACGACGAACGGGCAGTCAGGGTGATCTACACCGCCCGCGGCATGAAGAACCTCGAAGTCATGACGGAAGAAACCGTGGTGGCCAAATACAAGGTCCTGCCCCAGCAGTACGCGGACTATGCCACCCTTCGGGGGGACGCCTCTGACGGCTTGCCGGGCGTGGCCGGGATCGGCGAGAAGACGGCAGCGTCCCTGCTGCTCAAATACGGGACCCTCGAACGCCTGCTGGCGGCCGCGGAGGAGCCGGGCACCGGCGTATCCGCACCTGTCCGGGCCAAACTGTCTGCTGCCGCCGCGTACCTGGAAGCAGCCCCCGCCGTCGTCCGCCTGGTGCGCAACCTGGAGCTGCCCACCCTTGAGGAGGCGGGCGCCCGCCTGCAGCCCGTGACGGGTGACCGGCGCGCGGAACTGGAGCAGCTGGCCGCCGACTGGAACCTGGGCGGCTCGGTCCGCCGCCTGCTCGCCGCCCTGGACCTGCAGCAGCAGCCGGCACCGTCCTGATCGCCAGGCACCTCATTCTGTTGCGTCAAACAGCGACATCCCGGCGCCGGGAAGCGAGGCGCCGATGACGCCGAAAGTACGGGCATGACAATTCGTTGCGCCCCGGGTCGGCGCGTTTCAGGCGGCTTGTATGAGTTGAATCGCTGATGGTTTGGTGAGGTAACGATCCAGACGAGAGGCCACTTTCCATGTCAGTCACTTCAGATCTTGCTCCCCGCCGGCTTCGGGATATTTTGGGAACATTTGCCAGCGGCCTGACCGTCATCACCGGCTCCACCCCGGACGGTCCCGCCGGCTTTACCTGCCAGTCCTTCGCGTCCCTGTCACTGGAGCCGGCGCTGGTCACGTTCAGCCCTGCCCGGACGTCAACCACCTGGCCCGCGCTGCGAAGGGCAGGCTCCTTCACCGTGAACATCCTCCGGGCGGAACACCAGCACTTGGCGGGGCAGTTCGCCCGTTCAGGGACGGATAAGTTCGCCGGCGTCAGCCACGCGTCCTCGCCGCTGGGTAACCCCTTGCTGGACGACGCGCTCGCCTGGATCGACTGCGAGCTCCATGCAGAGTACGACGGCGGCGACCACACCATCGTGGTGGGGGCGGTACGGCACCTCGATGCCCGGAACGACGCCGAGCCGCTGGTGTTTTTCAAGGGCCGGTATGCCGGTCTCAGCCCGGCGGAACGCCTGCTCGAAGCGGCGGGCTGAAGCGGGAGAAGAGAAGCCGGTCATTTCCCGCGTAAGCGGGGATGACCGGCTTCAGCGTGTATCCAGGCGGAGGACTCAGTAGGAAATGAACGCCACGAGTTCGCCCACCCGGTCCTCGGGGTAGTTCCGGGCAATGTCGGCCTGGCTGATCACGCCAACCAGCTTGTGGCCGTCAATCACGGGAAGCCTGCGCACCTGGTGGTCCTGCATGGTGCGGATCGCTTCCTCAATCGAGTCGTCGGCTCCAATGGTGACCGGCTTGCCTTCGGCCAGGTCGCCCGCCTTGGCACTGCGCGGGTCGCCGCCTTCGGCCAGGCACTTCACCACGATGTCGCGGTCGGTCAGCATTCCCTTGAGGCGGTCGTCCTCGCCGCAAATGGGGAGGGAACCAACGTCAAGTTCCTTCATTTTGCGGGCGGCTGCTTCCAGGCTCTCCTTCTCACCCACGCACTCCACGCCGCCAGTCATGATTTCGCGCGCCTTTGCCATGTTCGTCTCCTTCATTCCTGCTGGTGTGCCGTATCTGCGGCCGGATCGGATGGCCCTTCGGGTGTCATTCCGGAGGCGGATGGCTCCGGAGAGCTGCCGATGAAAAAATGCTAAGCCTACTTATTATCAGTGTCCAGACTCCCAGACCGGCGTGCTGCGCTGTCTTTGCCGAATTCGCGGCACTCTTGCCTTGCGCCCATCAAGTAGTAAGCTTGCTGAGCATTACTAGTAAGCTTGCTGATTAAATGAGATTGGAGCAGGAGCTATGGGCGCAATTTTCGGGACGGCCCTGTCACTGATGCTGACCGTTGGGGGTGCGGCGGTGGCGGCCGACCGGGGCGCCGGAACCGCACAGCATTATCTTGCCGGCCACGTCCTCCTCGGCGTGGGTATCGGCCTGCTGATCGCCACCGTCCTGCGAACCGGCCTTCGGCTTCTCCTGGCGCGGCCCGCCTCGCCTGTGCGACCTGCTCCAGTGGCGCCCCCGGAAGCCGGGTACGCCCCTGTGACCGTCCTACCCGTCCGGACCGCTCCCGCTGCCCCGCTGCGGGGCCGGCATGCCGCTTAAGGTGATGCCAAGCAGCGAGCCAGTGGCGCTTGCGGTGCCCGGAGCGGTGAAGCCCGTACCGGAGGCCCGCCGCGGAGCCCGTGCGCTGATCGTCCTGTGCTGCGCCGTTGTTGCCGCCGCGCTGGTTGCCGGCGCGGCCGGGATTCGTTCCGGCGATGCCGACGAAAACGTCCTGCGGGGTTTCCAGATCCGGGTGTTAAGCATCAGCCAGGCCGCTGCCGAGAACAGGATGGACGGCGCGCTGGCCGCCCTGCAAGCCCTCGAGAAGGACCTGGGGGATGCGGCAGCGAATGGACGGCTCTCGGCTTCGCGCTATCGCAGCATCGAGAACGCACTGTCGGCCGTCCGGACTGATCTCGCCACACAGGTGGCGGCAGCCGCCCCGGCGGCACCCCCTGCCACGGCGCCGGACGCCGTCGCGCCCGCCCCTGCCCTCGCCGGCACCGGTCAGGAGCAGGCCGCTCCCGTGGAAGCGGCCGTCCCGGCCGTCGCGCCGGCGCCGGTCGGGCCCGCGCCCGAAGAGTCAGCGCCCGAAGCTCCGGGCCAGGAGCGGTCGGAGGCTGCGAAGGAAGCCAAGGGCAAGGGCAAAGGTCCGGGCAAGCCCTGACCTTTGCGACAGACGGCGTCCCGGTCAGGGCAGAATGGAGGGATGGTTTCTCCTGCCGTGCGGCCCGGTGACGGCGCCTTCGATCTTGGCGCCATTGGTGCCGGGCTTGCCTTCGAAGGATCCCTTTCCGTACTGCGGGACGCGCTGGATAGCGCTGGTTCACCCGGCGCCGCCGTGGTGCAGGCCCCGCCGGGGACGGGTAAAACCACGCTCGTGCCGCCGCTGCTGGCAAACCTTTACGGCAGGCGGGGCCGGGTGGTGGTCACCCAGCCGCGGCGGGTCGCCGCCCGCGCCGCCGCGCGCCGCCTCTCGGCACTCGACGGCAGCCGGCCGGCCGGGCGCGTGGGCTACACGGTTCGCGGCGAACGCCAGGCCGGCCCGGACACCCTGATCGAATTTGTCACCCCGGGTATCCTGCTGCGCCGCCTGCTGGCCGACCCGGCGCTGGATGGCACTTCCGCCGTCGTCCTGGACGAGGTGCACGAGCGCGGCCTGGAAACGGACCTCCTGCTCGGCATGCTCGCAGAGGTCCGTGCACTGCGCGGCGACCTCGCCGTCGTCGCCATGTCCGCAACCCTGGACGCACCCCGGTTCGCCGCCCTGCTGGGGGACGCCGACGGCGGCGCGGCAGCACCCGTCGTCGACTGCCCCTCCGTGAACCATCCACTGGTTGTGCAATGGCTCCCGGCACCCGCCCCGCGGCTGGACGCGAGGGGAGTGGCGCGCACCTTCCTGGACCACCTCGCCGCGGCAGCCGCGGACGCCCATGTCCATGCTGTTGCCGCCGACAGATTCGTGGACGCGCTCGTATTCCTTCCGGGTGCCAGGGAGGTTTCCCAGGTTGCAGCGGCACTGCGCAGCCGGCTGGGCAGCCAGGTGGACGTGCTGGAGCTTCACGGCCAGGTGGGCCCGGCGGAGCAGGACAGGGCAGTGTCGGGGCGAGGTCCCGGGGATCTTCCGCGGATCATCGTCTCCACGGATCTTGCCGAATCCTCCCTCACGGTGCCCGGCGTCCGGCTGGTCATCGATTCCGGCCTGGCCCGGGAACCGCGCCGGGACGCCGGCCGGGGCATGAGCGGACTGGTTACCGTCTCCTGTTCACGGGCATCCGCCGACCAGCGGGCAGGGCGTGCCGCCCGGCAGGGTCCGGGAACCGTGGTGCGCTGCTACTCCCAGCAGGCCTATGGAGCGGCTCCCGCCCACGTGACGCCGGAAATCAGCGTGGCAGACCTGACCGGCGCCGCCCTGGTCCTTGCCTGCTGGGGCACGCCCGGCGGAAACGGGATCGCCTTGCCGGACCCGCCGCCGCGCCAGGCCATGGACGACGCCGTGGAGGTGCTCCGGGAGCTGGGCGCCGTCTCCGATGAAGGCATGGTGACGGCTGCGGGCCGGGCCCTTGCCCGCATCCCCGCCGATCCACGGCTTGCCCGGGCCTTGCTCGACGGCGGCACCTCCATCGGCCCCCAATTTGCTGCCGGCGTGGTGGCCGCACTCTCCGGGGACCACCGCGCGCCCGGAGCGGACCTGCCCCGCCTGCTGGCCCAACTCCGTGCCGACACAGGCCCGGCGGGAAGGCGATGGGCGGAGGAATCCAGGCGGCTGGCCGCAGTGGCACGGCGGCAGCAGGACGGCACGGCAGTGGTTCCCGCCATTCCCGCCGCTGGAAGCGAAGCTGTTGGGGCCGTCGTCGCGCTCGCCTTTCCTGACCGCGTGGCCCGCCGGGTGCCCGGCAGCGACGGCGCTGGCCAATACCTGCTGACCTCCGGCACCAGGGCAGGCCTGCCGGCCGGCAGCACCCTGTCAGGCCACGAGTGGATCGCCGTTGCCGACGTGACCCGCGCCGAAGGCAGGGACGCGGCCGGTACTGGCGCAGTCATCCGCGCCGCCGCCCCCATTTCCCTTGGCATTGCTGAAACGGCGGCATCGCATCTGCTGGCCGACACCGTGGACGCGGAATTTACCGGAGGCAGGCTCAGCGCGCGCAGGACCAGGCGGCTGGGATCGATCGTGCTTTCCACAACACCGGTGCGGCCCACCGCGGAACAGGGCAGGAGGGCGGTGGCGGCCGCGCTGCAGTCCGGCGGGCTTGCAGCCCTGTCATGGTCGACGGCGGCGGCATCCTTCCGGCGCCGCCTCGCCTTCCTGCACCGGGAGTTGGGAGCGCCTTGGCCTGATGTGTCGGACGGGGCGCTGCTGGACCGGATCGAAGAGTGGCTGGGACCCGAACTGGGGGACCTTGCCGCCGGGAAACCGGTCACCTCGGTTGACCTGTCGGACCCTTTGCACCGGCTGCTGCCCTGGCCCGAGGCTGCGCGGCTGGACGAGCTTGCGCCGGAGAACCTTGAGGTCCCCAGCGGTTCCCGGGCCAGGATCGACTATCCGGAACCAGGAGACGACGCCGCAGCGCCCGTGGTGGCGGTGAAACTGCAGGAGTGCTTCGGGCTGGCTGAGTCCCCAAGACTGGTGGGCGGCCGTGTTCCGGTCCTGTTCCACCTGCTGTCCCCGGCGCGCCGACCCCTCGCCGTGACGGATGACCTGACCTCGTTCTGGTCCGGCCCGTACCTGCAGGTGCGCGCGGAGATGCGGGGCCGCTATCCCAAGCATCCGTGGCCGGAGGACCCGTGGTCGGCCCCCGCCACGGCACGCACCAAGCAGCGCAGGTAGGCGTACTTCCCGCGCCTGGACCCGGGCGTGAAAAGTCCGATACACAGCCGAAACCTCCTGTCGACGTGCTGAAACATCGCTGACCTAGGCTCAGTCCAAGGCGGACGACGCAGTCCGCAGCCACCTATGGAAGGACGCACGCCATGTTTCTCTTGAACAGCCTCAACCTCCTGCTGGACGGCCGCCGCAGCGACGCCGGTGCTTTCCGCAACAGCGACACGGGCTCATTTCCCGAAGGCAAGCTCACCTCGGCCGCCTGGGAAGGCTGGTGGCACGAGGACGCCGCTTAGCCCCGCAGCCGCTACTGCTGTTCGGGAATCCAGAACGGCGCTTCCACACCGGCGCCGGTCAGGTTGTCGCAACGGACCAGTTGGGTACCGATCCGCTCCAGCGGGCACGACAAAAAGCTCGGCCCGGGGGCCTCGTTCAGCGATCCCGCCGGACCCGGGGTGCCGAGTGCCACCAGGAAAAGCAGTGCAGCAACGCCGTCAAAGCGTCGGAGTGAATGAAGTGTGGCAGCCATGGTCCTGCCCCTCTGTTCGTTGATTGACTGACACTAAGACTCTCCACCGTCCTCCGGCCGCCCACATCCGGAACGGACCCTCAGAAAGGCGCCCTCGATTCCTCATTTTGTGACCGACCGCCCCTGTACCGTTGGCCTGCTGTGGTGGGAAGCTGTGATGGTGGCCAGTGACCAACACACTGGTGGGCCCGCCCTGGTGGGGCGCGATCAGGAACTTGCGGCGCTCACGGACATGGTGGACGCCGTTCGGACTGGTGCCGCCCGGACCACCATCATTTCCGGCGATGCGGGCGTCGGCAAGACCGCCCTGGTACAAGCTGCGTGCGCTGCCGCTCAGCCTGACGTCGTGATCCTCAGAGGCGCTGCCTTGCCCCTGGGTGCTTTGACGGTCCCCTACCTTGGCCTGCGCTCCGCACTGCGCTCCGCCCCCTCCTATGCGACCAGTCTCCCGCTGTCCCGCGCGATGGATGGGGGCAGGGCAGGGAACGTACCCTTGCTAGTTGACGATTGGCTGACCTCGGTCAGCGCCGCCGCGCCGGTCGTCCTGGTAATTGATGACCTGCATTGGGTGGACCAGGACACGCTGAACGTCCTGATGTACTTGGCCGCCGGACCGCCCGGCCGGCGCCTGGGAGTCATCTGCACGCTGCGCGCGGGTGAACTCGGGGAAAGCAACCCCCTGCAGACGTGGTTGGCCGATGTCCGGCGGCTGCCACAGGTCCGGACACTGACTCTGGGCCCATTGGACAGGCCCGCGACAGAGTCCCAGCTGGCAGGCATCGTGGGGGCACCGCCGCCACAGTCGCTCGTGACAGATGTGTATGCCCGGACCGCGGGGAATCCCTACTTCACTGCACTGCTGGTGGACGGGCTCCGAGCCGGTTCGACTGGTCTTCCCCCAGGCTTGCCGGGCGACCTCAAACAGGCAGTCCTTAGGTCCTGGCGCGGCCTGCCGCCTGATGTACGTGACTTGACCCGCCTTCTGGCTGTGGCCGGCCGGGCAGTGACAGAACACGAACTGGCCGCCGTGGCAACCACTGAACTGTTGCCGGACAGCAAGACGGTCGCGCTGCTACTGAAGGCCGCCTCCGACGCGGGCATCCTCGACCTTCTCCCGAACGGCAGCTATTGGTTCCACCACCCCTTGATTGCCGAGGTGCTGGAGCAAGACTTGTCCGCGGATGAACGGCAAACCCGGCACGCGTCCTTCGCTGCAATGTACGAACTGCAGGCCAGCGGGCACCCGGACCCCCAATTACCCGCCGTCATCGCGGATCATTACCATTTGGCAGCCAACAGCAGCGCCGCCTACCGCTGGGCTTTGGCAGCCGCAGACCCACTGACCGGTTCCGGCTCTGCCGCAGAGAGGCTCCGCATGCTGCAACGGGCGGCGACGCTTCGCCCGCGGATGCCCGGTGAGCACAGGCCCCAGCGGGAGCTTTGGGAGCGGATCCGGGCGGTCGCCTTCGCCTCAGGTGCTTTCGCGCCCGAACTTGAGGCGGTGGATGCGCTGCTGGCTGGAATGGACAGGTCGGCTGAACCACTGGCCGCTGCAGAGCTCTTGGTCCGTCGCGCTCACCTGCGCTACTCCACCGGGCAGGAGTTCTACGCCATGGGCGGCATTACCGAAGCGGTCAGGCTGTCGGGGGCCGCGCCGGAGAGCTGGCAGCATTCCTTCGCGTTGGCTGAGTTCTCTTATGCATGCCAGTGGAACAGCCTTCCTGGAGGACCGGCCGCAGCGGCCGGTGCGCTGGAGGCTGCACGCCGGAACGGACACCCCCGGGCCCTGTCCTACGCGCTGACCGCTTCCGCCATGGTGGCTGTCCGCACCGACCGGCCAGGCCGGGCGAAACACCTTGCCCGCCAAGCCGCCGCGGAAGCGCTTAAGGCACGCGATTTCTGGGGTTATGCGCATGCTGCCATCTGGCTGGCGAACGCCCAGGAGGCCTGGACAAGTACCCTCTACGGGGACCTCCTGCACGCAGGCAGGCTGGAGCTGGCTGCGCACGGCGGCCCACACACTTACGTTGCCAAGCTGGCGGCGGACGAAGCCGCCAGCTACCTGGCGGCAGGCAACTGGCGGAGTAGCCAAATGGCGTTGAGGGCCGCGATGAGCCTTGATCCCGGACCCATGGGGGACGTCAGCGGACGGCTTACCGCAGCACGGCTTGCCCTATTGCAGGGCCGCCCCGCTGAAGCAGCAGCCCACCTGGCGCGGGCGGAAGAAGTCAACACGGACAGCAGCGCATTCGTGAACCTCAACTTCGCCGCCGTCCGTGCGGAGGTGGAGTCCGCCGTCGGCCATTACAGGAAGTCCTACGAGTCGGCGCTTGCAGGTGCCACCCGTCCCGGCCCCGCCCCGACCATGTGTGAATGGCTGCTCCCGCTGGCCGCCCGGGCCCTGGCTGACCAAGCCCAGCAGGCCAGAGATGCCAGCCTGCCACCAGACGAATTCGTTGCTGAGGCCGTACAGCTCGAGGAGCGCTTTCCGGCCGGGCTCTTCGAGCCCGGCTCGCGCACCGAGCTGTACCAGCGCCAGACTGTGGCCTTCTCGCTGCTGTATGCCGCCGAACTGGGCAGGGTCCGGCAGGTATCGGACAACGGACTAACCTGGGTCCAGGCGGCCGATGCCTTCAACGCCGGAAACCTGCCCTGGGAGGAAGCCTACTGCTGCCGACGGGCTGTCGAATCGGTGCTGTTCCGCGGGCAGTCCGGGCGGCACCGGGCCGCAGCACTTTTGCGGCGCGGACTCCTGCTGGCGCGTGAACTTGAGGCCCGCCCCGAGCAGGAGGCGTTGGAGCACTTGGCGGTGCACGCACACATCGCCACTGACCCTGAACCTCCGGGTGGCAACAGCCAAGCACACTTGCCCGGGCTTACAGCGCGCGAACAGGTCATCCTTGAATGCGTTGTTGCGGGCAAGACCTACAGCGAAATCGCTGCGGCCCTGGTCATCAGCGAAAAGACCGTTAGCTCGCACATTTCCAACATGCTGAGGAAGACGGGTGCCGGCAACCGTGTGGACCTGGCCCGGTTGGCAAGGGTGAACGCGATCAACACCGGAAAGTGATGAACGCGGCAACCGGGGGCGCCAGGGACGCACCCACCTCATCGGCGGCCCGCTTCTTCCCCGCCACTGCAAACGAGTGGTCACCGCCTTCCACCCACTGCAGCACGGCATTGGACCCGATCCGGGCCACGACGTCCGCCAGGATGCCGGGCGTGGCAAAGGTGTCGCGGGTTCCCTGCAGGAACAACATCGGCGTGGTGATCCCGTACAGGTGCTCATCACGCAGTTTCTCCGGCTTTCCGGGGGCATGCAGGGGGTAGCCCAGATACACCAGGCCGGAGGCCTCCATCCCCTCGGCGACAGCCATGGAGGCCATCCTGCCGCCGAACGACTTGCCCGCCGCCCAGACCGGGCCGCTGTCACCGTTGGCGTCCGCCCGGGCGCGGGCAGTATCCATGGCGGCCCGCCAGGCGCCGATGGCGGCAGGCGGGCGGTCAGGGAACTTCCGCCCTGCCTCACGGTACGGGAAGTTGAAGCGGAGGGTGGCCAGGCCCAGGCCGTTCAGGGCGTCGGTGAATCCACGGAGAAACGGGTGGTCCATCCCTGCACCCGCACCGTGTGCCACCACCACAGTGGCGGTGGGATCTGCGGGGCGGGCATAGGCTGCAGAAAACGTGGTGTCACCAACGGTGATGGTGAGCTGTTGATCGGCTGCGGGCATGGATCCATCATGCCGGAGTGCTGCCCGATCCGCCGGAGCCATGCATGATGTTCCGGTTCCTGCCCGTGGCGGGGTGTACGTTGTCCCCATGGCGAGCGAACAGACCACCATCACGGTTCAAGGTCCCAACGGGCCCCGCGAGATGCGCATTTCCAGTCCCAGCCGGGTTCTCTGGCCGGAACTGGGCCTTACCAAGCTGGACCTGGTCAACTACATCTGCGACGTGGGGGAGGCGTTCATCGCCGCCAACGGGGACCGGCCCCTGGCGCTGCAGCGGTTCTCCGGCACCATCGACGGCGAGCAATTCTTCTCCAAGAACCCGCCCAAGGGCACGCCGGATTTCATCCGCTCCGTCAAAGTGGTGTACCCCAGCGCACGGTCACACCCGCAACTTGTCTTCGACGAGCCGGCGGCAGCCGTTTGGGCCGCGCAGATGAACACGGTGGTGTTCCACCCCTGGCCGTCCCGGGCGGAAAACACTGACAACCCGGACCAGTTGCGCATCGACCTTGACCCGCAGCCGGGAACCGACTTCGATGACGCCGTCCCCGCCGCGCTGGTGCTCAAGGACGTCCTGGCCGAGGCAGGCCTGACCTGCTTCATCAAGACCTCCGGAAACCGCGGACTCCATGTCTACGCACCCATCGAAGCAACCCGCGAGTTCCTCGACGTACGGCATGCCGTCATCGCCGCTGCAAGGGAAGTGGAGCGTCGCACCCCGGACAAGGTGACCACAGCCTGGTGGAAGGAAGAACGCGGCCGGCGGGTGTTCCTGGACTTCAACCAGGCCAACCGGGACCGCACCATCGCCGGCGCCTACAGCCCCCGCGCCCTGCCACACGCTCCCGTCTCCTGCCCCATCACCTGGGAGGAGCTGGAGAACGCTGATCCGAAGAACTTCACCATCCTTACGGTGCCCGAACGCTTGAAGACGGTGGGGGATCCCTGGGCGGATTTCAGTGCCCGCCCGGGCACCATCGACACCCTGCTGGAGTGGTGGGACCGCGACTGCAAAGCCGGCCTGGGGGAAATGCCCTTCCCGCCGGACTACCCCAAGATGCCAGGCGAGCCGCCCCGGGTCCAGCCCAGCCGCGCCCGCAAGCAGGACTGACCCCAACAGGACTGAGCCAAGCAGGACTCACCAAGGCGCTCCCAAAACGGGGCACTTTGGCGCGGACACGCCGGTCGCCGTCGTGATTCCCGACGGCGCCCGGACGCAAAGTGCCCCTTGACGGCCACCCGCGGCCTGGAAGCGGCGGGGCCCGGAGCTACTCGAAGCGGGACGGATCGCCCATGCCACGCCTGACAACCTCGGCCACCCCGCTGGAGAAATCGACCACGGTGGTGGGCTCGGCGCCGCAGTCCCCGGCGTCGATCACGGCGTCCACCTGGTGGTCCAGCCGCTCCTTGATCTCCCAGCCAACGGTCAGCGGCTCTTCCTCATCCGGCAGCAGCAGCGTGCTCGACAGCAGCGGCTCGCCCAGTTCGGCCAGCAGCGCCTGGACAACGCGATTGTCAGGAATCCGCACCCCGACAGTCTTCTTCTTTGGGTGGAGCAGGCGTTTGGGAACCTCCCTGGTGGCAGGCAGGATGAAGGTGTAGCTGCCTGGAGTCACGGACTTGATGCTGCGGAAGACATCATTGCCGATGCTCACGAACTGCCCCAGCTGCGCGAAATCCCGGCAGACAAGGGTGAAGTGGTGCTTGTCGTCCAGGTGCCGGATGCTCCTGATCCTGTCCAGGGCGTCCCGGTTGCCCATCTGCGCCCCCAGCGCATAGCAGGAATCCGTGGGGTAGGCGATCAGCCCACCATCCCGGATGATGTTCACCGCCTGCGAGATGGCACGCGGCTGGGGGTCCTGGGGATGAACGTCAAAGAATCTGGCCATGCCCCCGAGCCTACGTTCCCGCGCGCCCCGCCGCACCATATACCCCCCCGTCAGGCATCCTGGAATACGGGGTGAACAGGGGAGACTTCCCCTACCGGGTTGCCGCAGGATGGGGCAGGATGTTGTCTGCCCACGTTCCGGCCGGCGCAGTTCCGGCCCCTGTGAAGGAGAGCTCCCCATGCCAACAATCCTCAACCCCTACATCAGTTTCAGGGACAATGCCCGTGAGGCGATGAACTTCTACCAGTCAGTGTTCGGCGGCGAGCTGACACTCAGCACGTTTGGCGACTTCCAGGCCAGCGAGGATCCGGCGGAGGCGGAAAAGATCATGCACGGCATGCTGACCACCACCCAGGGCCTGGTGATCATGGGCGCTGACACCCCCAACAGCATGGAGTACCACCCGGGTTCCGCGATTTCCATCTCCGTCAGCGGCGACGACGAGGTGGAACTGCGCGGCTACTACCAGAAGCTCAGCGGTGACGGGGGAGCGGTGACTGTTCCCATGGAACAGTCACCGTGGGGTGACGTCTTTGGCATGTGCACGGACCGGTACGGAATCGCATGGCTGGTCAACGTCAACGCAGCCCAGCCCGCGCCGGCACCGTAAGCGGGGAGGGGCCTGAGGGCGGCCGGGAGGGCCTCCCGGCCGCACGACCGGATCTGCGCTTTGCCTTGAGGCCGGGCCCCAGGGCTGGGAGGATTAATGCGTGAGGCCCCTCATGGAGTTCCTGTCCGACAAATGGTGGATGGTGTTTCCACTGATGGCGCTGGCCGGCCGCTGGGCGGGCGGCTGGCGGCGCGGCGCCGGGCGCCGGTACCGGCGCAGGGCCGAACTGTACAACCTCCGGAACCAGGCACGTGAAGCCGAAAGGGCGTCCGTGGCCGAGGTGCAGTCGCTGATGGACACCCACGACGACACCAACCGGCGATGGCTTGAATATGAGCTCGACGTGGGCAAGCTCATCGATTTTCCAATGATGACGGACGTTCGGGAACCGCTCACGGTGGCCTTCCTGCGCGCCAAGCGGGAAGCCGACGGCCAGCGGCCCCCATCCGCCGAACACCTGACATCACTGTCCGGCCTTGACGCCTACCGGCAGGCAGTGAACAACTTCGCGGTGGCCCTGGACGTGGCCGAACGTGAAGCCAAGCGGGTCAGGGACAGCAAGTTCAGCGGACCCGAACGCGAACGGCTGGCCACAGCACGGAAACTGCTGATGATCGCGGAGAACCGTGCCGCAACCCCGGCCGAACGGCAGGCAGCCTACAAGCGGGCACGCCGCGAACTGGACGGGCTCATCGTCCTGCCGGACGTCACCGTGGCGGCCCTTGAGGAAAAGATCGCCCCGCAACTGCATGCCGGCTCCAGGCCGCCGCAGTTCCACCAGGGCTGAAGTTCTTTTAGGTGCAGCGTGGGGCGAACACTTTACCTGGATGTCGACGGCGTGGTCTGTCCATTCGGCCCGGACGGAACCACCGGCTGGGGGTCAACCTGGCAACACGCCGACGCTGGACTGCTGCCCGTAACGTTCGCCGCCGAACTCGTGGCCGGGCTCAACTCCCTTGCCCTGAGGCCCGGGCTGCGTTGTGTCTGGCTTACCAGCTGGGAGGAGCTGGCGCCCCAATACCTTTGCGCCGCCGTCGGACTTAACGGCAGCGGCTGGCCTTATCTTGCCGCGGACGGGGCAGCGGGCGGGACCGGCCGCTGGTGGAAGCTCCGGGCCATCCAGGAGGACGTCGAGGAAACCGGGCCCGACGCCGTCGCATGGGTGGACGACCAGCTGGGCTTCGAGGCTGAGGCGCAGTCATGGGCACGCTTCCTGGGCAGGCGCATCCTTACGGTGTCACCGCATCCCCGGCAGGGAATCGCGCCCGCGGAACTGGACCTGCTCCGCTCTTTCCTGTCCCGGTCCGTGTTTTGACCTCATGCCCGGGACGCGTACGATCGATAAGGTTTCCCGCCGGTTGTGCCACCGCCGCAAGTCATTCCACGCAAACAGCTGGTGAACTATGCTGTGCAAGGCAGCCTGGTAAGAGAAACTGCTGAACGTCGACTCTGCAGATTGGGCAACAGGTGGATATCACCTTCATGGTGGCGCTGGTCATCGCACTGGCACTATTTTTCGACTTCACGAACGGCTTCCACGACACCGCGAACGCCATGGCAACGCCCATCGCGACGGGTGCCATCAAACCGAAAACCGCGGTGGCCCTGGCAGCCGTCCTGAACCTGGTGGGTGCCTTCCTTTCCACGGAGGTGGCCAAGACGGTATCCGGCGGCATCATCCGTGAAGGGTCCGGCGGCGTCCAAATCACCCCGGACATCATCTTCGCCGGGCTGATGGGAGCCGTCCTGTGGAACATGGTCACGTGGCTGAAGGGGTTGCCATCCAGCTCGTCCCACGCGCTGTTCGGCGGATTGATCGGCGCCGCAATCGTCGGTGCGGGATTCAGCTCCGTTAATCTTGAGACGCTGCTGCAGAAGGTCATTCTGCCGGCCATCTTCGCGCCGGTGATTGCAGGCCTTGCCGCATACGTGTGCACACGCCTTGCCTACGCCCTCACCTCACGCCACGACCCGGAGACTGGCAGCAAGCTCACCCAGAAGCGCGGCGGTTTCCGCACCGGGCAGATCTTCACGTCCAGTCTGGTGGCACTGGCGCATGGAACCAATGACGCCCAGAAGACCATGGGCATCATCACGCTGGTCCTGATAGCCGCCGGAACCCAGACGCCCGGATCCGGTCCGCAGCTCTGGGTCATCACCGCCTGCGCCCTGGCCATCGCCATCGGTACCTACGCCGGCGGCTGGCGGATCATCCGCACCATGGGTTCCGGCCTGACCGAAGTCAAGCCGGCCCAGGGTTTCGCGGCCGAGTCCAGCACAGCCTCAGCCATCCTCGCCTCGTCCCACCTGGGCTTCGCCCTGTCCACCACGCAGGTGGCGTCGGGTTCCGTCATCGGTTCCGGGATGGGACGCCGCGGAACCACCGTCCGCTGGAACATGGTGGGCAAGATCGCCCTGGGCTGGCTCTTTACCCTTCCTGCCGCCGGGATCGTCGGTGCCCTGACCGCCCTGCTGGTCAAGACCGGCGTCGTGGGCGTCCTCATTGCCGCCATCGCCGGCACCGGCGCAGTGCTCTTCATGTTCTTCTACTCACGCAAGTCCTCCGTGAGCCACCAGAATGCCGTCGAGGTAGAGGAAGCCGGCCAGGCCGTCCGGTTCGCCAAGAAGAAGGCCATGGCCCGCGCCCGGGCCGAAGCCAAGGCAAAAGCCAAGGCCGACGCCAAAGCCAACAACCCCAAGGAGAATCGGCGATGAAGTGGTTGGAACTCCTGGCCGTTGCCGGCGCCACCCTGGTAGCTTCCGCAACAGTGGTAACCCTCTACTCGCTCGGCGTCCGGCTGACGGCCATCGCTGCTGACGCGGAACAGACCTCTCCCGGCCTGAAGCGCTCCTTCGCCTACGTCTGCTTCGGCTTGTGCGGCCTGGCTGTCATGGTGGGCCTGTACCTGATCATTCCGTACTTCTCCAAGTAGCGCTCCGGGCTGCCTGGCCGGGCAGGTGCGGGGCTGTTGGCTGGGATACACCCCTTGGCTGGGCCGGGGTGCTTGTCTAGGCTGGGGCCATGCCGCGCATCCAATACTTTGTGGCCGCGTCCCTGGACGGCTTCATCGCCACCTCCACCGACGACCTCGGCTGGCTCCTGCAGTTCGACGGATTCGAGGGCGGTGCCGAGAGTTACAACGGGTTCATGGCCGGTGTGGGCTGCATCGTCATGGGCGGGGAAACCTACGCCTGGCTCATGGAACATGAGCCCGGCAAGTGGCCCTACACCGGGACTCCCAGCTACGTCTTCACCCACCACGAATACCGCGCCCCGGACGGGGCGGACATCACGTTCGTCCGCGGCGACATCCAGGAATTCGTCACGGACTTCCGCCGGTCTGCCCGGGACCGGAACATCTGGGTGGTGGGCGGCGGCAACCTTGCGGCACAATTCGCGGACGCCGGGCTGCTGGACGACATCATCCTCTCCGTCATCCCGGTAGTGCTGGGCAGCGGGAAGCGGCTGCTTCCGATGAAAGGCCCGACGCCGCCGCTTGAGCTGGCGGCCTCCAGCACCCTGGGCATGGGGATCGTCGAGCTGCGCTACGTGATGCCCGGAAGGACAAGCCCGCAGCCCTGACGCCCGCTGCCTCAGCCGGCGTTGTCCCTGAGCATGTTGGTGATCCGTGCCGTTGACAGGCGCCGTCCCTGGCCGTCGGTCATGACAATCTCATGGGTGGCCAGCGTGCGCCCCAGATGGATCGCCGTGCAGGTGCCCGTGACCAGGCCCTTTGCGATGGACCGGTGATGGGTCGCGTTGACCTCAATGCCTACGGCGTGCCGGCCCGGGCCCGCATGCATTCCCGCAGCGAACGAGCCCAACGTCTCCGCCAGCACCACATGCGCCCCGCCATGCAGGATTCCTGCCACCTGCGTGTTCCCCTCCACGGGCATGGTGGCAACGGTGCGTTCCGGGCTCATCTCCAGGAAATGGATGCCCATCTTGACCACCAGGGCGCCGACGCCAAACCTTCCCAGCCAGCCGTGCATGTGGTCGGGAATTCCGGCGGCTGCGAGCTCTTCAGCGAAAGCACCCGGCGTGAAATTGTCTGTCATGGCAACTAGGCTGGCACCTGTGAGTGAAACAACCAAACCGGCCCCTTTCCCGACTTCGGCCATCGAAGAGGAGGCTGCCGCGCAGCTTTCGTCCTCCACGCCCCGGCCTGCCGCAAAGGCTGCCGCCCCCGCTGCCGGCGGGTCTGTTTCAGCCACGGAAGCACCCGTCATTCCCATCACCGGCCAGCCGCGGCTGCTGGTCCTCGACGGCCACTCCATGGCGTTCCGCGCCTTCTTCGCCCTGCCGGCGGACAAGTTCTCCACCTCCAACGGCCAGCACACCAACGCCATCCATGGCTTCACCTCCATGCTGATCAACCTCATCAAGGAGCAGCAGCCCACCCACGTCGCTGTTGCGTTCGATGTCTCGGACGAATCCACCCACCGGAAGACCGAGTACAGCGAGTACAAGGGCGGCCGGAACGAAACGCCCCGCGAGATGAGCGGCCAGATCGACCTCATTGCCCAGGTCATGGAGGCCTGGGGCATCAAGACCATCAAGATGCCCGGCTACGAGGCCGATGACATCCTGGCCACCCTTGCCGCCATGGGTGAGAAGGCCGGATTCGAGGTCCTGCTGGTCTCCGGCGACCGGGACGCCTTCCAGCTGATCACCGACAACGTCTTCGTGCTCTACCCCCGGAAGGGCGTCAGCGACATCCCCCGGATGGATGCTGCCGCCATTGAAGCGAAGTACTTCGTCAGCCCGTCCCGCTACTCCGACCTTGCCGCCCTGGTGGGGGAGACCGCGGACAACCTTCCGGGCGTGCCGGGCGTCGGGCCCAAGACCGCGGCCAAATGGATCAACCAGTACGGGGGGCTGGAAGGCGTCCTGGAACACCTTGACTCCATCGGCGGCAAGGTGGGCGACGCCCTGCGGGAGAATGTCGACGCCGTGAAGCGCAACCGCCGCCTGAACCAGCTCCACACGGACCTGGACCTGCCCGTCACGCTGGAGGACCTCTACCAGCCGCGCCCCGACCAGGCCGCGATCGAAGATCTCTTCGACCAGCTGGAATTCAAGGCCATCCGCGGCCGGTTGTTTGCCCTCTACGGCGACACTGACGCTCCCGCCGCCGAACGCGAAAGCATCGAAACCCCGGACTACACTACTCCGGCCACTGCCGCAGAACTTGCCGCTTTCCTGGCCGCCGGTGCGGGCCAACGGACCGCCCTCGCCGTGGACCTCGTGCCCGGCCGCATCGGTGAAGACGCGGCCGCGCTGGCCATCGTGCGGGGCGACGCCGCAGTCTACGTCGACCTCGCCGGCCAGGACGCGGAGACCGAGAATGTGCTGGCCGCCTGGCTGCGCGATCCCGAAGCGCCCAAGGCGATGCACGGCTTCAAAGCTGCACTCAAGTCACTCACGGCCCGTGGCCTGGAGCTGGAGGGCGTGGTGGATGACACCTCCATCTCCGGCTACCTCATCCAGCCGGACCGCCGCACCTACGAACTCGCAGAACTCGCCCAGCATCATCTCAATGTGGGAATCCCTGCCGCCACTGCCAAAGCCGGGCAGCTGGAACTGTCCTTCTACGGCGATGACACCGCTGCCGCCGACGCCCTGGTCCAGGCCGCCGCGGTGGTGCTGGCACTGAGCCGCTACTTCGAGGACGAGCTCAAGGAACGCCGGGCGGAGGAGCTGCTGTCCACCCTCGAACTGCCGGTCAGCCGCGTCCTTTCGGACATGGAGCTCGCCGGCATCGCCATCGACATGGACAAAATGGACGAACAACTTGCCGACCTTGCGCGGGTCATTGACCAGGCGCAGGAACAGGCGTTCGCGGCCATCGGCCACGAAGTCAACCTGGGCTCGCCCAAGCAGCTCCAGACCGTCCTGTTCGATGAACTGCAGCTTCCCAAGACCAAGAAGATCAAGTCCGGCTACACCACGGATGCCGCTTCGCTGAAGAATCTTTTGGAAAAGACCGGGCACGAGTTCCTGGTCCAGCTCATGGCGCACCGGGAGGCCGCCAAGCTGCGGCAGATGCTCGAATCCCTGAAGAAGTCCGTGGCGGAAGACGGCCGGATCCACACCACCTATGCACAGAACGTGGCGGCCACGGGCCGGATTTCGTCCAACAACCCCAACCTGCAGAACATCCCCATCCGCAGCGAGGAGGGCCGCCGGGTCCGCGGTATCTTCGTGGTCAGCGATGGCTACGAATGCCTGTTGTCCGCCGACTACTCCCAGATCGAGATGCGCATCATGGCGCACCTCTCCGGGGACGCCGGCCTGATCCAGGCGTACAAGGACGGCGAGGACCTGCACCGCTTCGTCGGCTCCAACATCTTCCACGTCCCCACGGACCAGGTCACCAGCGCCATGCGCTCAAAGGTGAAGGCCATGTCCTACGGCCTTGCCTACGGATTGACCTCCTTCGGCCTTTCCAAGCAGCTGGAAATCTCCGTTGACGAGGCCCGCACCCTCATGAAGGACTACTTCGACCGATTCGGCGCCGTCCGTGACTACCTGCGGGGCGTGGTGGACCAGGCCCGGGTGGACGGCTATACGGCCACCATCGAGGGACGCCGCCGTTACCTTCCGGACCTCACCAGCACCGACCGCCAGCTGCGCGAGAACGCAGAGCGCATCGCCCTCAACAGCCCCATCCAGGGCTCCGCAGCGGACATCATCAAGCGCGCCATGCTGGGTGTCCACGCCGAACTGCGGGCCCGGGGCCTGAAATCCCGGATGCTGCTCCAGGTCCACGACGAACTGGTCCTGGAAGTTGCCGCCGGGGAGCGGGCCGCCGTGGAGAAGCTCGTCACCGAACAGATGGCCGCAGCTGCCGACCTGAGGGTGCCCCTGGAAGTCCAGATCGGTGTCGGGCCCAGCTGGTACGACGCCGGGCACTAGGCTCGGCGGCGCCCTCTTTCGAAGAGAGGATGTTTATGCTGGTCAGCGGCCGGATTCATTGACTAGGCTCGGGTAAATGGGTGATCTGGGCGGAAACTATGAAATCCGGCGCTTTCCCGCTGTGTCCCAAGGCAGGGACGGCTATGCAGAAGCGGAGGCCTGGGCGCGTGCAGTTGCGTTCGGCTTCCATGATTCGACCCGCACTCCCGAGCATGTGGCGCATTCAATGGCCACCTATGAGGCAGATGGCAGGATCTTCACCGGCGCCTACCAGACGGGAACGCCGGCGCAGCACTCGCTCCCGGCCCAGGTTCCAGTGGCCACCTTCGGAACGTTCCGAAAGACCCTTAACATCGGTTTTGGCCGCATGCTTGAAGCCCAAATGGTAACCGCCGTTACTGTCAGGACCTCTCACCGCCGGCGAGGCCTGCTGCGCCGAATGATGACCGGGGACCTGCACGCAGCCAAGGATGACGGCATTGCGGTAGCCGCGCTCACCGCATCCGAGGGAAGCATCTACGGACGGTTCGGCTATGGCGTAGCCAGCCTGGAACGCACCGTCAAGGTGGACACGACGGCCCGGTTCAACCTGCGCCACCAGGCAACGGGGACCGTGGAGGTGGCGGATCCCAAAGTCCTGCTCGACGTTGCCCCCACAGTCTTCGCCCGGGTGCACCGCCACACCCCCGGATCCCTCGGCCGCCAGGAATGGTACCGGCAGCTGGCGTCGGGGTCGCTGGGCCGTGACGGTAAGGAAGACCCTGCCATCAAGGCAGCGCTCCACTACGGGCCGGACGGCAGGGTGGACGGGTATGTCTCCTACAAGTTCGCCGGCTGGGACGCCACGCCCGCCACCGTGGAGGTGGTGGACCTTCTGGCTGCCACGGATCACGCCTACCTTGAGCTCTGGCAGTATTTGGCTGCCATCGACCTTGTGGAACGCATTTCGTGGAATGAAGCGCCGGTGGATGATCCCTTGGCCTGGGCGCTGGTGGACCCACGCTGCATCGACGCCTCCGACAGCCGCGACATGCTGTGGCTCCGGATCCTCGACGTCCCGCAGGCCCTGTCGGCGCGGCACTACCCGGCCGACGGCCGGCTGGTCCTCGACGTGGAGGACCCGCTGGGCCTCACGGCAGGAACTTTCGCGTTGGAGGTCAAAGGCGGCCAGGCCGCCGTCGAACCTGTGGCCTCGAGGGAGAAGGCTGACCTGGTTCTGGACGTCTCGGCGCTGTCTTCGATCTACCTCGGCGGAATCAGCCCCGTAACGCTCAAGGCGGCAGGCAAGGTCTGCGAGGCAACTCCCGGCGCAGCGTTCAAGGCGCAGCAGATGTTCGCGGTGGAACGGGCAACACACTGCCTGACCCACTTCTGATGTCCCCACGCGTCCTGCACGCGCCGCTTTGACCCGAATTGCAGGCACCGACTAGAATAAACGGGCGTGTACCACGTGCACGCCCTTGCGGTCCCTTGAGGGCTGCATTGAAAGCAATCCACAAAATCAGGATGACCCGGAGGATCCGTCGGATTCACCGCGAATCGCGCCTGCGTTCCATAACGCGGGCGCGCCGGTTTGCCTGACCGACTAACTATCCACAACGGAGCCCCTACTACATGACCATCACCTCCACCGAGAAGCCCGGTACCCCCGTAGTCGCGATTAACGACATCGGTACCGCTGAGGACTTCCTCGCAGCTGTCGACGCCACCATCAAGTACTTCAACGACGGAGATCTCGTCGAAGGTACCGTCGTCAAGGTCGACCGCGACGAAGTCCTGCTCGACATCGGTTACAAGACCGAAGGTGTCATCCCCTCCCGCGAGCTTTCCATCAAGCACGACGTTGACCCCGGGGACGTTGTCTCCGTTGGCGATCAGGTCGAAGCCCTGGTGCTCACCAAGGAAGACAAAGAAGGCCGTCTGATCCTCTCCAAGAAGCGCGCGCAGTACGAGCGTGCCTGGGGCGACATCGAGAAGGTCAAGGAAGAAGACGGTGTCGTCACCGGTACCGTCATCGAGGTTGTCAAGGGTGGTCTTATCCTCGACATCGGCCTGCGCGGCTTCCTGCCCGCATCCCTCGTCGAGATGCGCCGTGTGCGCGACCTGGCTCCGTACATCGGCCAGCAGATCGAAGCCAAGATCATCGAGCTGGACAAGAACCGCAACAACGTGGTCCTGTCCCGCCGTGCATGGCTCGAGCAGACCCAGTCCGAGGTCCGCTCCACCTTCCTCAACAAGCTGGAAAAGGGCCAGGTCCGTCCCGGCGTTGTTTCCTCTATCGTCAACTTCGGTGCATTCGTGGACCTGGGCGGCGTAGACGGCCTGGTTCACGTTTCCGAGCTGTCCTGGAAGCACATCGACCACCCGTCCGAGGTTGTCGAAGTTGGCCAGGAAGTCACCGTCGAGGTCCTCGAGGTCGACCTGGACCGCGAGCGCGTCTCCCTGTCGCTCAAGGCTACGCAGGAAGATCCGTGGCAGACCTTCGCCCGCACCCACGCCCTGGGCCAGGTTGTTCCGGGTAAGGTCACCAAGCTGGTTCCGTTCGGTGCGTTCGTCCGCGTCGAAGACGGCATCGAAGGCCTGGTCCACATCTCCGAACTGGCTGTCCGCCACGTGGAGCTGGCCGAGCAGGTTGTCTCCGTTGGCGACGAACTGTTCGTCAAGGTCATCGACATCGACCTGGAACGCCGCCGCATCTCGCTGTCCCTCAAGCAGGCCAACGAGGGCGTCGACGCCGACAGCACCGAATTCGACCCGGCTCTGTACGGCATGGCCGCAGAGTACGACGAAGAGGGCAACTACAAGTACCCCGAGGGCTTCGACCCCGAGTCGAACGAATGGCTCGAGGGCTACGAGAACCAGCGCGCCGCTTGGGAGCAGCAGTACGCTGACGCCCAGACCCGTTGGGAAGCCCACAAGAAGCAGGTTGCCCAGCACGCTGCCGACGACGCTGCAGCTGCAACGTCCGGCGACAGCGACTCCGGCACCACCAGCTACTCCTCCGAGCCTGCTGCCACCGACACCGGTGCCGGCACCCTGGCTTCGGACGAGGCACTTGCTGCCCTGCGCGAGAAGCTGACCGGCAACTAATTGCCGCCGGTCCGGATTCCGGGCCAACCAACAGACCCCCTGCCAGCGGCAGGGGGTCTGTTGCGTTTAATGCGGTGCTCCGGATTTGTGTTGCAGCCGGCCTGTCCTCAAAGTTCGACGACGGCGTGGACGGTCCCGTCGTCGTCGAGCATGAGCTGGGCGCCGGCTGAGGCGAGAAGGCGCCGGGCGCCGGCATTGCCGGCCAAAGTGCGGGCGGTCACCCGGGATATGCCGGCCCTGCGGGCCTCTTCCAGCACCAGATGCAGGGCGGCACCTCCGATGCCGCGTGAACGGAAGCTCCGGCCGAGCCAAATACCCGTTTCGGCTGAGGGGATGCCCGCACTGGTGTCGCGCTTGAGGCGCACCGAGCCGGCAATCCAGCCGCCGCTGAAGACGGCCCAGGATTTTTCCGCGGCGGGTCCATCCAGCCCGCCGGCGGCAGCATGATGGTAGCTGTAGAACCAGGCGGTGCGCTCCAGGTTCCAGCCGGGGCCGCCCAGCGGGGGCGCCACCTCATCCGGGGAGGCGTCGCGTTTGGCCAGCTGGAGCAGCTGGTCCGCCACGCCTTCATCCACGTCCACCAGGGTCACGTCAGGTGCGGGGTTCATCCACCCATTCCGTTCCATCGGCAGTGAGCCTAGCGGAGCCCGCCGTCAGCTGCAGGATGCGGTCGCTTGCGGCGGCAATCGCGTCGGCATGGTCCGGCACGGCAATGCGCAGCACGGTGTACCGGTCGTGGTAACTGGTTTCCGCCATGACAGTGCCGGCGGCCCGCAGATCGTTCTCCAGCCGGCCCGCGGCCGCGTGCGGTACGGCGGCGGAACAGATCCGGAGCCTGCTGCGGCGCACCAGGGGTGCCAGCTCCAGTGCTGCGGAGACCGACTCGGAATAGGCCCGGACCAGGCCTCCGGCGCCGAGCAGGACGCCGCCGAAATAACGCACGACGACGGCACTGATGTCACTGAGGTCGCTCACCCCGGGCGCCGTTTCCCGCTTCAGCAGGGCTTCGAGCATGGGGATGCCGGCGGTCCCGCCGGGTTCACCGTCATCGCTGGAACGCTGGATGCTGCGGTCCGGCCCGATGACGAACGCCGAGCAGTGATGGCGGGCATCGTGGAACTCGCGGCGGAGGCCGGCCACCAGGTCCCGGGCCGCGTCCTCGGTGCCGGTCCTGCGCAGGACGGTGATGAACCGGGAGCGCTTGATGTCGAGTTCGTGCCGGAAGTCCCCGCCGGCCGCCAGTGTGGTGAACGAGGTTGCCCGGCTGTCTTGCTCTTGCATCCGCCCCAGTCTAGGCCCACCCCGATCCTGTCCCACCTTCACTGAACACGGCTGCCCGGGCTAGTAGGCTGGCGGCGTGCTGAAAATTGGACTGACGGGCGGGATCGCATCAGGGAAATCGGTGGTGGCAGCGCGGCTGCGGGAACGCGGTGCCGTGCTGGTGGACGCGGATGCCCTGGCACGGGAAGTGGTTGAGCCGGGAACCGAAGGGCTGCACCGGATTGTGGAGGAGTTTGGCGCGGACATGCTCGACGGCGGCGGGCGGCTTGACCGGGCACGGCTCGGCGCGGCGGTGTTCGGCAACCAGGAGCGGCTGGCTGCGCTGAACGCCATCGTCCACCCCCTGGTCCGTGCCCGCGCCGCAGCCATCACGGCAGCGGCGCCGGAGGACGGGATCGTGGTCCAGGACATCCCCCTGCTGGTGGAGACGGGGCAGGGGAGTGCCTTCCACCTGGTGCTGGTGGTGGACGCCCCGGAGGACGTGCGGCTGCAGCGCATGCAGGAGTTGCGCGGCATGACAGCGGAAGCGGCACGTTCACGGATGGCCGCGCAGGCCACGCGCGAGGCGCGGCTGGCCGCTGCCGACGTCGTCCTGGACAACTCAGGGACGGTGCAGCAGCTGCTTGACCAGGTGGACAGGCTTTGGGGCGGGCGGCTGGTGCCTTTTGCCCGCAACCTCGCGGCGGGGACCCGCGCCCCGCGGAAAGGGGGACCGGTGCTGGAGCCGTACCGGCCGGTATGGGCGCAGCAGGCCACGAGGATTGCGGCCCGGCTGGCGGCGTCCGCACCCGGACTCATCCTGGCCGTGGACCACATCGGCTCCACCTCCGTTCCCGGCCTGGCCGCCAAGGATGTGATCGACCTGCAGGTTGCGGTGCCGGACCTGGAGGCAGCGGCCAGGATCGCTCCGCTCCTGGCTGCTGCCGGTTTCCCGGCGGTGCGGGGGATCGAATCCGACACCCCGAAGCCCAGCGCTGCCGATCAGTCCGAATGGCTGAAGCGGTTCCACGCCAACGCCGACCCCTGCCGTCCCGTGAACGTGCATGTCCGGGCGGCCGGCTCGGCCGGATGGCGTTATGCCCTGATGTTCCGGGACTGGCTGCGGAACGATCCCTCCGCGCTCAGGCTTTACGCGGCACACAAGGCCGGGCTGGCAGCGCGCTTTGCCGGCGCGGACACCACCAGCGGATACGCAGAAGCCAAGGAACCCTGGTTCACGGGCGTGGCATGGCCGCGGATGTCCGCCTGGGCGGAGGCAACCGGGTGGGTGCCGCCGTCGTACGCCTCCTGAGGCAGGAACCCGGACGGGCGGCTGTTCGCCTGTAACGGACGGGCCCGCCCACTGTCGGTGCCCGGTTGTAGATTAGATCCATGAGCCTTGCGCAGGAGATTAACCGTGTTGTCGCGCCCTTTGAAGTCATCAGCGAATTCAAGCCCGCGGGCGACCAGCCGGCCGCCATCGCCGAGCTGACGGAGCGCATCAACAACGGTGAGAAGGACGTGGTCCTGCTCGGTGCCACGGGTACCGGCAAGAGTGCCACCACCGCCTGGCTCATCGAACAGGTGCAACGCCCCACGCTGGTGATGGTGCAGAACAAGACCCTCGCCGCCCAGCTGGCCAACGAGTTCCGCGAGCTGCTGCCCAACAACGCCGTGGAGTACTTCGTCTCCTACTACGACTACTACCAGCCCGAAGCGTACGTGGCCCAGACGGACACTTTCATCGAGAAGGATTCCTCCATCAACGAGGAAGTCGAACGGCTCCGCCACTCTGCCACCAACGCGCTGCTGACGCGCCGCGACGTGATCGTGGTGGCCACGGTTTCCTGCATCTACGGCCTGGGAACCCCCGAGGAATACATCGCGGGCATGGTGACCCTGCGAAAAGGCGCCGAGATGAACCGGGACCACCTCCTCCGCAAGTTCGTCGCCATGCAGTATGCCCGCAATGACATGGACTTCCACCGCGGCACCTTCCGGGTACGCGGCGACACCGTGGAAATCATTCCCATGTATGAGGAACTGGCTATCCGGATTGAGTTCTTCGGGGACGAAATCGAGAACATCCAGACCCTCCATCCGCTGACCGGCGAAGTCATCCGGGATGAAGAGGAGATGTACGTGTTCCCGGCCTCGCACTACGTCGCCGGGCCGGAACGGATGGCACGGGCCATCAAGCGGATTGAGGATGAACTGGCCGACCGGCTGAAGGTGCTGGAAAGCCAGAACAAGCTGGTGGAGGCCCAGCGGCTGCGCATGCGCACCACCTACGACCTCGAGATGATGCAGCAGATGGGTTTCTGCAACGGCATCGAGAACTACTCGTCCCACATTGATGGCCGCGGTCCGGGCACTGCGCCCCATTGCCTCCTGGACTACTTCCCGGACGACTTTTTGCTGGTGGTGGACGAGTCCCACGTGACCATTCCGCAGATCGGCGCCATGTACGAAGGCGACATGTCCCGCAAGCGGAACCTGGTGGACTTTGGTTTCCGCCTGCCGTCCGCCATGGACAACCGGCCCCTGAAGTGGGACGAGTTCCTGGAACGGGTAGGGCAGACCGTCTACCTTTCCGCCACTCCCGGCAAGTACGAGCTGGGCAAGGCAGACGGGTTCGTCCAGCAGATCATCCGCCCCACCGGCCTGGTTGATCCGGAGGTGGTGGTGAAGCCCACCAAGGGCCAGATCGACGATTTGCTCGGCGAAATCAAGACCCGCGTGGAGAAGGACGAGCGGGTCCTGGTGACCACGCTGACCAAACGCATGGCCGAGGACCTCACGGACTACCTGCTGGGCCACGGCGTCAAGGTTGAATACCTGCACTCGGACGTGGACACGCTGCGGCGGGTGGAGCTCCTGCGCGAACTGCGCATGGGTTCCTTCGACGTTCTGGTGGGCATCAACCTGCTCCGTGAGGGCCTCGATCTTCCCGAAGTATCCCTGGTCAGCATTTTGGACGCGGACAAGGAAGGCTTCCTGCGCTCGTCCACATCGCTCATCCAGACCATCGGACGTGCCGCCCGCAACGTGTCCGGCCAGGTTCACATGTATGCGGACCGCATCACCGACTCCATGGCCAACGCCATCGACGAGACCAACCGGCGGCGCGCCATCCAGGTGGCATACAACAAGGAACACGGCGTGGACCCGCAGCCGCTGCGAAAGAAGATCGCGGACATCACGGACCAGTTGGCCAAGGAAGACGCCGATACCCAGGAACTGCTGAAAAACAACCGCCTGGCCAAGGGTGCCAAACGCGCCAAGTCCGGTGCGAAGGGCGGCGCGCAGGTACGTGCCGATGGCCTCGCCGCTGCACCGGCCGAGGACCTGGTGGGCCTGATCGAGCAGCTGACGGAACAGATGCATGGCGCGGCGGCGGAACTGCAGTTCGAAGTGGCAGCCCGGATCCGCGACGAAGTCAGCGAACTGAAGAAAGAGCTGCGCCAGATGCAGGCCGCCGGCCACGCCTAGGGACGGCGCCCGTTCCACGCAGGCTCGCATCTCCACGCAGGCTCGGACCGCAGAACGGCGGGCACCCACCCGGGGTGCCCGCCGTCGTGCGTTTCCGTACTATGCTGCGGCCTTTACTTCCTGGCCGAGTCGATCATTCCCTTTGCTTCCTGCATCAGGCCCTTGGCTGCATCAGCGGGGGATTTGCGGTCAAACAGGACATCGGTGCTGTACCGCTGGATCAGCGCCTGCACCCCGGAGGAACCGGTGGGAGGCACCGGCGGACCGCTCTTCAGATCCGGCTTGATGTCCTTCAGGAACGCCGCTGCTGCTTTGTCCGCGGGTGTAAGCAGCGGGTCAATTGCGGTCTGGACTTCGGAGTTGGTGGGGAAGCCGCGCTCGGTCAGGATGGTCTTGGCCGCATCCAGGTTATTGAGCATGTAGTTGACCACTTCGGCGGCTTCCTTCGGGTGCTTGCTGCGCGAGGAAACCGACCAGAACATTGACGGCTTGTAGGACATGCCGTTCTCCTTGGCGCTGCCGCTGGAGCTGGGCGCGCGGAGGATCTTTACGTCCGTCTTCAATGCTGACTGGAGCGCGTTCACCTGGTTGGTCCACCACCAGGACATGGCCGTCTTGCCGGTGGCGAACAGGGTCTGTTCCACGGGGGCGCTGATGTCCTCGGTGGCAATGTTGGCCGGCGGAGCCGCATTTTGGTTGCGCAGGTTCAGCACGTTCTGGAAGAAGGACGTGGCGGTGTCTTCCTTGAAGCCCAGGCCTCCGTCCTCGGAGTACAGCGACTCGCCGTGCTGCATGGCCCAGGTGTTCAGGTCGGAGTCGGTCAAAGAGTAGGAACTGCCGTAATTTGTCTGGCCGGCCTTGCCCGCGGCCGCTGCGATCTGGGCGGCGGTCCTCGTGTAGTCGTCCCAGGTCCAGGTCTTGTCATCCGGGATGGGAACTCCGTAGTCCTGGAACATCTTGGTGTTGATCATCACCGCCTTGGCATTCTGGCCGGTGCTCAGGCCGTATTGTTTGCCGCTGACCTGACCGGATTTGAGGGCGTCCTGGTCGATTTTGGACGTATCGATGTTTCCCTGCTTGGACAGGTCCAGCAGTGCGCCCCGGCCACCGTACTCGGCAATGTAGGCCTGGTCCATCTGGATCACGTCGGGCGAATCGTTGGCCGCCGTGGTGGTGGCCAGTTTGTCCCAGTAACTGGTCCACACTCCTGGCTCAGCCTGGATCTTGATGTTGGGGTGCGACGCCTGGAATGCATCGATCACCTGTTGTGTCTGCTTGTTCCGCAGGTCGTTCCCCCACCAGGTGAAGCGGACGGTGACGTTTCCACCGCTGTCGGACGACGGCGACGGGGAGGATGAGCAGCCGCTGGCCAGCATGGCCAGCGCGGCGGCGGTGGCAAGGGCTTTGACCACCATGCCAGTGCGATGAGGAGTCTTCATTGACCAACCTTGACTTTCTGGGACGGACACCGGGAAAGCATGAGAAAGCGTTTTCTCACCCGGAAGAGATTATTTCAACCCCTTCTGAAGGCGTCAACGGTTTTGCGGAAAACGTTATCCAAGCGGTCCGGCCGGGCTGTCTGCCGGATCTCCGGGCGCGCGCCGCCACGTGGCTGGGGTACAGTTATAGGCACGTAGGGGAGTATCCCAAGCGCTACGATCGTCAACACGCAGGGCACAGTTGCCCCGCCGGGCGTAGCGGGCCGCCACATCAGCACCAAGTGCACAGGCTGGCCGGAGAGACTTACACCATTCTTGTGTACCCTGCGAAAGGCTGCCCTGTGCTTGATTTGCCCCTTTGGTTTGAGGTTGGCTCGTTTGTCGTCCTCGGCCTGATACTCCTGATCGATCTCCTCCTGGTGGTCCGGCGGCCGCACGAACCGTCCATGAAGGAAGCCGGCCTGTGGGTGGCCTTCTACGTCACCTTGGCCCTGGCCTTCGCCGGTGCCATGTTTGCTTTCACCGGTCCGGAGTTCGGCAGCCAGTTCGTGGCCGGCTGGGTCACGGAATACAGCCTCAGCATCGACAACCTGTTCGTCTTCATCATCATCATGGCCAGGTTCTCGGTCCCCCGGAAATACCAGCAGGAAGTGCTGATGGTGGGAATCATCATCGCCCTGATCCTGCGCGGCATCTTCATCATGCTCGGCGCCATCGTCATCGAACAGTTCAGCTGGGTCTTCTACATCTTCGGTGCGTTCCTGCTGTGGACGGCCTGGAAGCAGGCCCAGGACGAAGGCGAAGAGGAAGAGGACCGGGAGAACCCGCTGATCGCCAGGATCCGCAAGGTCATCCCCATGTCGGAGAAGTTCGACGCCGGCAAGCTGCGTACCACGGTCAACGGCAAGAAGGTCTTCACCCCGATGGTGATCGTCTTCATCACCATCGGCCTCACGGACCTGCTGTTCGCGGTGGACTCCATTCCCGCCATCTTCGGCCTGACCCAGAGCCCCTTCATTGTCTTCACGGCCAACCTGTTCGCCCTGATGGGCCTGCGGCAGCTGTACTTCCTGCTCGGGGGCCTGATGAACCGGCTGATCTACCTGAAGCACGCCCTGTCCTTCATCCTTGCGTTCATCGGCGTCAAGCTTGTCCTGCATGCCATGCACGTCAACGAACTGCCCTTTATCAACGGCGGGCAGCACATCGAATGGGCTCCTGAGATCCCCACCTTTGTCTCCCTGGCCGTGATCGTGGGCACCATCATCATCGCCGTGGTCGCCAGCCTGCTCAGCTCCAAGGCCCAGCTTGCCAAGATCGATCCCCGGCTTGAGGAAGACGCGCGCAAGAGCCACAGCGACGTCGAGTAGGCCCGCCCTCTCATTCAAGCCCCGGAAGATCCCGGCCGCCTGCGCGGCCGGGATCCCGCCTTTTAAACCCCTCCAGGAGGCAGCGGACCAAAACCCCTGTGGCACCCGCCGCCGCGGGACTAGGCTCTGAACATGGCCCGCACCCTTGTGATGGAGCAGGACGTGCGCCATGTGCAGCGGCGCACAGTCGTGCTTCTGAGCGTGGCCCAGGTTTTCAGTGGACTCGGGACTGGATCAACCGTGTCCATCGGCTCAATCCTGGCCGTGGAGCTTTCCGGTTCCAGCGCGTGGGCCGGTTCCGTGGCGACCGTCATGACCCTTGGGGCCTCGGCCGCGGCGCTGCCGCTGGCATCACTTGCCGAGCGGCGTGGACGCCGGGCCGGCCAGGTGGCCGGTCTCTCAGCGGCGTTGGCAGGCGCCGTGCTGATGGTGCTGGCCGTTGTCTCCGGCCTCTTCGTCCTGTTGCTCCTGGGATCCGCGGGCATCGGCGTGGGCACGGCCGCCAGCCTGCAGGCAAGGTTTGCCGCCGTCGACCTCGCCGCGGCCGAGCACCGCGGGCGGGCATTGTCCACCGTCGTCTGGGCGGTAACTGTGGGCGCGGTGGCCGGGCCCAACCTGATCCAGCCGGGTGCAGCCGTGGGAGCAGCGCTGGGCCTGCCGCCGGTCGCCGGCCCGTTCGTGATTTCGGGCGCCGGGCTCCTTATTGCCACGGTGATCCTGTTCACGGGCCTTCGCCCGGACCCGCTGCTGCTGGCCCGCCAACGTGCCGGGGCCAACGCTGCCGGGGTTGTCCCGCTGGCAGGGCCAGCCCCCGCAGGAGGAGTGCCGGCCGGGGTTCCTGCCGCCCCTGCCACTGCCGCGGGGCCCGCAGTGGCGCCTGTCCGGGGCTCGCTTGCCCGCGGGCTGCGCGCCATCAGGGGCTCGCGGACAGCCCTGCTGGCGGTGGCCGGCGTCGTGGCCGCGCACGCGATGATGGTCGGCGTGATGTCCATGACGCCGCTGCACCTCCAGCACCTGGTGGAAGGGTCGGGACCACATGCAGGGCATGTTGCGGAGGGGGACGTGCTGGTCATCATCGGCTTCACCATTTCGCTGCACATCGCCGGGATGTTTGCGCTCTCCCCGGTCATGGGCTGGCTGACCGACCGGGCAGGCAGGATGGAAACCATCGTGATCGGTTTCACCGTGCTGATCGCGGCCGTGGCTGTTGCCGGGTTCGGCCAGTCCTCCACCACGGCAGTGGCCGTGGGGCTGGTCCTGCTGGGCATGGGCTGGTCTGCGGCGACGATCTCGGGCTCCACGCTGCTGGCCGAAAGCGTGGGGCAGGACGCCCGGGTGGCGGTCCAGGGTGTCTCCGACATGCTGATGGGTGCCGCCGGTGCCGTGGGCGGCGCCGTGTCCGGTTTGGTCCTGGGCTTCGCGGGCTACCTTGGCCTGAACCTGTTGGGCGGAGCCATCGGGGCGGCAGTCCTGGCCGCCGCGGTCCTCACGCGCCTGTCACACCGGCAGTCAGCGGCCGCCTGACCGCACCATGCCCAGCAGGCGCGCGAAGATCCGTTCACCGTCGTCGGCGATTCCGTCGTGGTGGAAGTCGGCCGTCTCCCAGACCTGCAGCCCGCGCACCGCTGCTGCAGTCCGCAGGGAAAGGTCCCGGTCCACGTAGATGTCGTCTGAGTAAACCGCCGCTGCGACGGGAACAGTGTTCGCCGCCAATGCCCCAGGGTCATACAGCGGCGTCCAGTCCTGCTTGGCGGCCAGCAGCTCCGCCACGTCCCGCAGCGGCCGGAGGGCGGGGTCCTGCTCGAAGTACCACGGGTACACCATCTCGCCCGTAAGCAGCAGGGGATCGGCATCCGGCCGGAACCACGGGTTCTCGCCGAGCATCCGCCAGGCGGACCAATTGGTTGCCTCGCCCTGGCCGTAGATGGATTCGTGCATCAGCGCGTACAGCGGATTGGAGCGGCGGGAAACCACGCTCTGGAGCTGCTCCAGGAACGCATCGGAGAGCCGGGGTCCGGCGGCTGTGTCAATAAAGGCGTCCTCAAGCAGGTAGTGGAGGCCGTCCACGCGTGTGTTGCCGCCCAGGAACGCCCCGGCCATCTGGAACCGTTCCACGGTGAGGGGCCCGCCGTCGGGCAGGAATTCCGGTGTGGAGCGCAGGTGGTGGGCGATCCGCTCCACAACTTCCCTGTCCTCGGGATACCAGCGGAAGTACTCATCGTTGCGGGCAGCCACCCGCTGGTACGTGGCACGGTACACGTCATCCGCACTGCCGGTGAGCGGGGCAAGCCCGCCCGTGACCAGGGCTTCGCGCAGGCCCTCCGGCGCCAATGACAGGTAGGTGAGCGCGCAGAAGCCCCCGTAGCTCTGGCCGTAGATGGTCCAGGGCGGTGAGTCCAGCGCCCGGCGGATCAGTTCCGCGTCCGCCACGATCGAGTCGGCCCTGAAGTGCTGCAGGTAGGCGGCCTGCTCCACTGCGGTTCCGCGGGCGGGCAGGGTGGCCCGGTCCAGGGGTGTGGAGAGCCCGGTGCCGCGCTGGTCAAGCATCAGGATGCGGAAGTCCTGTGCTGCGGCCTTGCCCCATCCGCCCAGGGAACCCCATCTGTTGCCTCGGCCGCCCGGGCCGCCCTGCAGGAAGAGGAGCCACGGCAGCTGCGACGCGGCCTCTTCACTGTGCCCGGCTGAGACATACTCCCGGGCAAATACGGTGATGGTTTCCGCGGAGCCGTTCATTGAAGCGGAATGGTCCAGGGGCACCGTGAAGTAGTGCTCCACTGTGCGCATGCCACGGAACTCATGCCGGGCCCTGATCTCATGCCCGACCGCGGTGGCCTGGCCCTGCCGCGCGTCACCCACGGGAGGAAGCGGGAAGGGACGTGCGGGACGGTGCCCGGCCGAACTGGTCCAGCGCTTCGCCGGTCAGCCTGAAGGTGGACCAGCCATCCATGGGGCGGGCGCCAAGGCGGCGGTAGAAATTGATGGAAGGTTCATTCCAGTCCAGCACGCTCCATTCCACCCGTGCATAGCCGTTTTCGAGGGCGATGGCGGCAAGGTGCTGGAGCAGGGCCTTGCCGTGTCCTTCGCCGCGGGCTTCCGGACTGACGTACAGGTCTTCGAGGTAGATCCCGTGCACGCCTTCCCAGGTGGAGTAGTTCAGGAACCACAGCGCGAACCCCTGCACCTCGCCGGCCGCGTTTTCAGCCATGGCTGCGAAGACGCGGGGGTTCGCGCCGAAGAGCACCTGCTCCAGCCGTTCGGGGGTGTTCCGGACGGCGTCGGGTTCCTTCTCGTAATGGGCCAGTTCATGGATCATGCGGAGGATGGCGGGCACGTCATGCGGGGTTGCGGGGCGGATTACACTCATTGTTCGAGCTTACCGCCGGCGTCAGAGCCGGTTGACGTCCGTCACCCTGACCACCGCTGTTCCGGTGGCATCGGAGGCGGCAAGATCCACCTCCGCCGAGATACCCCAGTCATGGTTGGCCGCCGGGTCATCGAAAATCTGGCGGACCTTCCAGGTGCCGGGTTCCTCGGTGATGATAAGCAGGCCCGGCCCGCGGGCATCCGGCCCTGTCCCAATGTCATCGTGTTCGTCGAAGTAGTCGTCCAAAGCGTCTTCCCAGCGCTCTGCGCCCCAGCCGGAACCGCCGTCGAGCTCTCCCAGCGCGGCGGCGTCCTCGTCCGCGAAAAGTTCCACGCGCCGGAACATCTCGTTGCGCACCATCACCCGGAACGCACGGATATTGGAGGTGAGCGACGGCGGTGGTGGCGGCGGTGCGTCGTGCGGCGTCGGCGCCGCCCCGGAAGCCAGTTCCTCCCATTCGTCCAGGAGGCTGGAGTCCACCTGCCGCACCAGCTCACCCAGCCAGGCCGTCAGGTCCGCCAGGTCCTCGCGGAGCATGTCCTGCGGAACTGTCTGGCGCAGCGCCTTGAAGGCATCGGCCAGGTACCGCAGCACGATTCCTTCGGACCGGGCCAGGCCGTAGAACTGGACGAATTCGCCAAAGTTCATGGCCCGCTCGTACATGTCCCGGACCACCGACTTGGGTGCCAGCTCGAAGTCTCCCACCCACGGCGCGGCCTTCCGGTACACCTCAAACGCTTCGCCCAGAATCTCCGCGAGCGGCTGGGGGTAGGTGACCTCGTCCAGCATGGCCATCCGCTGGTCGTAGTCGATGCCGTCGGCCTTCATGGCCGCCACCGCCTCGCCGCGCGCCTTCTTCTGCTGGGCGGACAGGATCTGCCGGGGTTTCTCCAGGGTCGCCTCGATTATGGAGACCACGTCCAGGGCGTACGACGGCGACTCCGGGTCCAGGAGTTCCAGTGCGGCAAGTGCGAAGGGGGAGAGCGGCTGGTTCAGGGCGAAGTTGGGCTGCAGGTGGACTGTCAGCCGGACCGAACGGCCATCTGCGCCCTGTTCCTCCGGCGGGATTCGTTCGATGACCTCGGCGGCCAGCAGTTCCCGGTAGATGCCCAGGGCCTTCTTCATCAGCCGCAGCTGGGAGGACCGCGGCTCGTGGTTTTCGGTGAGCAGCCGCCGTGCCGCCGCGAACGGGTCGCCAGGCCGTTCCATCAGGTTCATCAGCATGGCGTGCGTCACCGTAAAGCTGGACGTCAACGGGTCCGGCACCGATTCCACCAGCCGCTTGAAGGTCGGCTCACCCCAGGAAACAAAACCCTCGGGCGGCTTCTTCTTCACCACCTGGCGCAGCTTCTTTTGGTCGTCGCCGAACTTGGCGGTGGCCTTGGCCATCGCCTTGACGTTCTCGATCACATGCTCTGGTGCCTGAACCACCACCGTTCCGGCGGTGTCGTAGCCCGCCCGCCCGGCCCGGCCCGCAATCTGGTGGAACTCGCGTGAGTTGAGCAGGCGGGTGCGGACGCCGTCGTACTTGCTCAACGCCGTGAGCAGCACGGTGCGGATGGGGACGTTGATGCCCACCCCCAGCGTGTCCGTGCCGCAGATAACCTTCAGCAGCCCTGCCTGTGCCAGCTGCTCCACCAGCCGGCGGTACTTGGGCAGCATTCCCGCGTGGTGCACGCCAATCCCGTGGCGCACCAGCCGGTTCAGCGTCTTGCCGAACCCGGCAGCGAAACGGAAGTTGGCAATGAGCTCCGCGATCCTGTCCTTTTCCTCCCGGGTGCAGACGTTGATGCTCATCAGGTTCTGGGCGCGGTCGATCGCTTCGAGCTGGCTGAAATGCACCACGTAGACGGGCACCTGCCGGGTGGACAACAACTCCTCCAGCGTCTCGTGGACGGGAGTCTGGTGGTAGTAGTAATGCAGCGGAATGGGCCGTTCGGCGGAGCTGACGGTGGTGGTGGCGCGTCCGGTCAGCTCCGTGAGCCCCGTTTCAAACCGGGTGACATCGCCCAGGGTGGCGGACATCAGCAGGAACTGCGCCTGTGGAAGCTCCAGCAGGGGGACCTGCCAGGCCCAGCCCCGCTGCGGGTCGGAGTAGAAGTGGAACTCGTCCATGATCACGGCGCCGAGTTCGGCTGCGGAACCTTCGCGCAGCGCAATGTTGGCCAGGATCTCGGCGGTGCAGCAGATGATGGGGGCATCCTGGTTCACCCCGGAGTCACCGGTGATCATGCCGACGTTCTCTGCCCCGAAGATCTCACAGAGCGCGAAGAATTTTTCGGACACCAGGGCTTTGATCGGCGCTGTGTAGTAGCTTCGCCGGCCCTGCGCCATGGCCTGGAAGTGCGCCGCAATGGCCACCAGGGATTTCCCGGACCCGGTGGGGGTGGCCAGAATGACGTTCGCCCCTGTTGCCAGCTCCATGATGGCCTCGTCCTGGGCCGGGTACAGCGACAGGCCGCGGCTTTCCGTCCACTCCACAAACCGGGTGTAAAGGGCGTCGGGGTCGACGGCGGCGGATTGGACGGGGGCGGACAGATCGCTCAGCTGGTCAACGAGTTTCATTGACTTCAACCTTAGTGCCACGTTGCGGGCGGATCAGGAGCCCGTTGCGGGTTAGGCTACGCCTTGCCCGTGTGTGCGTCAGAAGCTGGAGAATTTTATGAAATGGGACCCCGCAAAGTACGTCCAGTTCGGCGACTACCGGAACCGGCCGTTCTTCGACCTCACAGCCCGGATCCATGCCGACGCGCCCGCACAGGTGGTCGACCTTGGCTGCGGACCGGGGAACCTCACGGCCACCCTGGCTGAACGCTGGCCCGGCGCCCAGGTCCTGGGTGTGGATTCCTCTGCGGAAATGCTGGCAAAGGCGGCAGCACTGGCGGAGGAAGCCGGCTCCCTTGAGTTTGGGCAGGCGGACATTGCCGACTGGATGCCGGCTCCGGAGACGGACGTTGTGGTTACCAATGCAGCCCTGCAGTGGGTTCCGGGCCACCAGGACATGATGCGGAAATGGCTGGAAGTTCTGCGGCCGGGGGCCTGGTTTGCCATGCAGGTGCCCGGAAACTTCAATGCCCCCTCGCACTCGCTCATGCGGGAGCTTGCGGGGTCGGACCGGTGGGCGGCGAAGCTGGACGGGGTGCTGCGGGGCGGGGAGTCAGTGGGGGAACCGGGGGACTACCTGGGGATCCTGCTCGACGCCGGCTGTGCGGCGGACGCGTGGGAAACCACCTACCTGCAGGTCCTGCCGGGGCCGGACCCGGTGCTGGATTGGGTCCGGGGCACGGCACTGCGGCCGGTCATGGCGGCCCTCGATGATGAGGACGCCAGGCGTTTCGAAGCTGAATACGCGGCGGCCCTGCGGGATGCCTACCCGGGCGGTGTCCATGGCACCGTATTCCCTTTCCGCCGGATCTTCGCAGTGGGCCGCAAAGCGGGCTGACTCCGCGCCCGCCGGATGGTTTTCCACCCGGTCACAGGCTGTGACAGCAGCGGAAAGTGATCTGGCTTACAATGACGACTGTGGTTTAGGGGTCAAGCCGCTGGCCCCCTCTTCGGCCCAGGCATTTACAGGGGGTATTTTGCTGGTCGGACTCATGAGGCGGCAGCTTGCCGGTCAATACGCGTACGTTTGGGCCATCGTTTTCCTCCAGCTGGTCCAGGCGGCGGCAAACCTGCTGCTGCCCACCGTGAACGCAGCCATCATCGACGACGGGATCGTTGCGGGCAAACCGGAGGTGATCTCGCGCCTTGGCGTGCTGATGGCCGTCATTGCCATAGTGCAGGCGGCGTCCGCGATTGCCGCCGGCTACCTTGGTGCTGTTGTGGCCATGAGGACCGGGCACCGCCTGCGGGCCGAGGTTTTCACCCGGATCCAGTCACTGTCCTCCCAGGACGTGGCCCTGTTCGGAACGCAAAGCCTGACCACCCGCGCCACGAACGACGTCCAGCAGATCCAGGCTTTCGCTGTACTTGTCTTCACCATGCTCTTTGCCGGCCCTGCCATGGGCATCGGCGGCATCGTCCTTGCCGTGCAGCAGGATGTGGCGCTGTCCCTGGTGGTCATCGTCATTGTGCCCCTGCTCCTGCTGATCATGTACCTGATCGTCCGGCGCCTGATTCCGCTCTACCGTGAGGGCCAGGACCTGCTGGACCGGTCGGGTGGGATTCTCCGCGAGCAGATCATCGGTGCGGACGTCATCCGCGCCTTTGTCCGCCAGGGCCACGAGGTCCGGCGGTTCGCGGAGACCAACGCGGGATTGACCGCCAACAACCTGCAGTCAGCGCTCCTGGTAGCGGGGATGCTGCCCATGATCATGCTGGTGGTCAATACCAGCTCGGTTGCCGTCGTCTGGTTCGGCGGGCACCGCATCCAGGCTGGACTGATGAACCTTGGAGCGCTGACGGCGTTCATCGCCTACATCATGCAGATCCTGCTGGCGATCATGATGTCCATGTACGTCCTGATGACGGCGCCGCGTGCCGCTGTCTGTGCCGAACGTATCCAGGCGGTCCTGGAGACCGAGCCGTCAGTCCCCAACCCGGCCGGCCACAGCACCGCTCCGCCGGCGCAGCCCGGGGCCGGCCTGCCAAAGCAGCCGGCAACGCTGGCGTTCCAGGGTGTCGCCTTCTCCTATCCGGGAGCAGAAGCGCCCGTGCTGGCGGATATCACCTTCACCGCGGCTCCCGGCACCACCACCGCAATCGTTGGTGCTACCGGAAGCGGCAAGACCACGCTGCTGAACCTGATTCCACGTTTCCTCGAGGCGACCAAAGGCAGCATCACCCTGGCCGGACACGACATCCGGGACATGCCCGTGGACCAACTCCGCGCTGCCATGGCCATCGTGCCCCAGCACTCCCACCTGTTTACCGGAACCATCGCAGACAACCTGAGGATGGCGGCCCCTGACGCCGCGGACGAGGAACTCTGGGCCGTCCTGGAGGCGGCCCAGACCATGCGCTTCATGCGCGACCTCCCGCGTGGACTTGCAACCCCCGTCGGCCAGGGCGGCGCCAGCCTCTCTGGGGGGCAGCGGCAGCGGCTCTGCATCGCCAGGGCCCTGCTGCGCAAGGCACCCCTCTACCTCTTTGACGACAGCTTCTCCGCGCTGGACTACGACACCGACACGAGACTGCGCCAGGCCCTTGACCAGGCGCTTGCCCCCGCAACGGTCATCATTGTCGCCGAACGCCTTTCGGCTGTGGAGGACGCGGACCGCATCCTGGTGCTCGACGACGGCCGGCTGGTTGCGCAGGGAACGCACCAGGAGCTGCTGGAAACGTCCGCCACCTACCGGGAAATCGCCGAATCCCAGCTTGCGCTGGACGGCACGCGGTGACGGCAGTGGAAGAAGCCGCGGAAACTGCGCACAGGTTCTGGCCGACAGCCGCACGGCTCCTTGGCCTGCTGCGCCCCTTCCGGCTGCAGATGCTGGGGGCGGTGGCGGCAACCTGCGCCTTCGCAGGACTCAACGTTGCCGCCCCGAAGTACCTGGGCGACGCCACTGACGTGGTGGTGGACGGCATCTTCCAGGGAAGCCTTGACCAGCGGCTCGGAATCCTGCTGGCTGCCGTGGCCATCATGTACGTCTTTGCCTCCCTGTTTAACTGGATCCAGGGTGCGCTGACGGCGCGCGCAGTGCAGGGGCTCATGTACAGCCTTCGTGCAGCGGTTGAGGACAAGCTGCACCGCCTCCCTTCGACCTATTTCCGGCAACGCTCCCGCGGCGACGCCCTGAGCAGGGCCACCAATGACATCGACAACATCGCGCAGGCCCTGAACCAGGTCCTGACCCAGCTCATCGTGTCCGTCCTGATGCTGTGCGGTTCCCTGGCCATGATGCTGTGGATTTCACCGTTGCTGGCGGCCATTGCCATCGCCAGCGTTCCCGTCTCCACCTGGATCACCGTCCTGGTGGCCAGGCGGTCCCAGGAGCATTTCGCCAGGCAGTGGAAGGAAACGGGCGAGCTCAACGCGCACGTGGAGGAATTCATCAGCGGGCATGAAGTCATCAAGGCTTTTGGCCGGCAGGCCCAGGCGGCGGAGGTGTTCAGGCGCAGCAACGGCCGCCTGGCCCGGGCCGCCGCCAAAGCCCAATACTCAGCCGGCGTGGTCCAGCCGCTGATGGTCCTGATGTCCAACCTTAACTACATTGCTGTTGCCGTGGTGGGGGCGCTGCAGGTCCTCGCAGGTGCCATGACCATTGGCGGGGTACAGGCATTCATCCAGTTCAGCCGGTTGTTCACCCAGCCCGTAGGGCAAATCGGCGGGCTGCTGAACGTCATGCAGTCCTGCGCCGCTTCGGCGGCAAGGGTTTTCGTGCTCCTGGACGCCGGCGAAGATCCGCAGGAGCCCGAGGGCAAGGCATCCGGCGGTACTGCAGCGGGCGCCATAGCCTTCCACGACGTCACGTTCGGCTACCCGGGCTCCGTGCCGGCGGTCCGCAACCTCACCTTCACGGTGGAGCCCGGCCAGGCAGTGGCCATCGTGGGACACACCGGAGCGGGCAAGAGCACCGTGGTGAACCTGCTCATGCGGTTCCTGGAGCCTTCCTCCGGCCGGATCACCATGGGCGGAAGGGACATCGCGGACGTTCCCCGCGACCATCTGCGGGCCCGGTTCGGCGTCGTGCTTCAGGATTCCTGGCTCTTTGGGGGCACTATCCGGGAAAACATCGCTTACGGCCTTCCGGGTGCCGCGGATGCTGACATTGTTGCCGCAGCCGAGGCCACCTGCGCGGACCGTTTCATCAGGTCCCTGCCGCACGGCTACGGCACACTGCTGGAGAACGGTGGGGAGCCGCTCAGCCAGGGGCAGCGGCAGCTCGTCACCATCGCCAGGGCGCAGCTTGCCGGCCGCAGCGTGCTGGTCCTGGATGAAGCCACCAGCTCGGTGGATTCCAGGACGGAGCTGCTCATCAGGCAGGCGATGCAGCGGCTGCGCCAGGGACGGACCAGTTTCGTGATTGCCCACCGTTTGTCCACCATCCGGAACGCTGATCTAATTCTCGTCATGGACCACGGACGCATCGTCGAGCAGGGCACGCATGGAAGCCTCCTTGCCGCCAACAGCTACTACGCCAGGCTGTACAATGCCCAGTTCGCCGAACGCGACGGCCGCGCAGGGGTCCTGGAGGGCGGCCTGTGAGCGCCAGTGCCGGTTTCCCCGGATCCTGGCGGCCCAATTCCGCCAGCAGTGTGGCGCTGTTTGAGCAGCTGCGGCTCCAGGTCATCCACCTGGCGGACAGCGGGGCGCTGGCACCGGGCACCAGGCTGCCTGCCGTGCGGGTCCTCGCGGAGAAGCTCGACGTCGCCCCGCACACCGTGGCCAGGGCGTACAAGGAACTGGAGGCCGCCGGCATCGTCACCACCCGCGGCCGCAACGGGACGGTGGTCGCCGCACGGGATGAGCGCCTGGGAGGCCTGTCCGCCGCCGCTGCCGCCTACGCCGCCGTCGCCAAATCCCAAGGGGCCAGTTTCGCCGAGGCAGTGAAGATCCTGGCCGCCGCCTACGATGTTCCCTGACGGCGGAACCGTAAGTGTTCGAAAAAGTTTTCGATTAGCATAATGGGGTGCCTAAAGCCGTAGCTGAAGAAACCCCTGCCCCCTCCGCTTCCCTCGTTGTCCCCTCCGCTGCCGCACCGCAGCGCCCGGACCTCTCCCGCCTCGTGGTGAAGGGCGCGCGGGAGCACAACCTGCGCAACGTGGACCTTGACCTGCCGCGTGATGCCATGATCGTCTTCACCGGCCTCTCCGGATCGGGCAAGTCCTCGCTCGCGTTCGACACGATCTTCGCCGAGGGCCAGCGCCGCTACGTCGAATCGCTGTCCGCCTACGCACGGCAGTTCCTAGGCCAGGTGGACAAGCCCGACGTCGACTTCATTGAAGGCCTCTCCCCGGCGGTCTCCATCGACCAGAAATCCACCAGCAAGAACCCCCGGTCCACCGTTGGCACCATTACCGAGATCTACGACTACATGCGCCTGCTGTGGGCCCGTGTCGGCAGGCCGCACTGCCCCGTCTGCGGCGAACCCGTGTCCAAGCAGACACCCCAGCAGATTGTTGACCAGCTCCTTGAACTCGACGAGGGCACCCGTTTCCAGGTCCTGGCGCCGGTGGTGCGCGGACGCAAGGGCGAGTTCGTGGACCTCTTCAAGGAACTCAGTGCAAAGGGATACTCCCGGGCGCGGGTGGACGGCAACCTTGTCCAGTTGAGCGATCCGCCCAAGCTGGGCAAGCAGTTCAAGCACACCATCGAAGTGGTGGTTGACCGCCTGGTGGTCAAGGAAGGAATCAGCCAGCGGCTCACCGATTCCATCGAGACCGCCCTGGGACTGGCCGAGGGCCGGGTGCTGGCGGAGTTCGTCGACCTTGAGGCCGACGACCCGGGTAGGATCCGGGCGTTCTCGGAGAACCTCGCCTGCCCCAACGAGCACCCGCTCGCCATCGACGAAATCGAGCCCCGCTCCTTCTCGTTCAACAACCCCTTCGGCGCCTGCGCAGCGTGCAGCGGCATCGGCACCCGCCTTGAGGTGGACGAGGAACTTATCGTTCCCAACCCGGAACTGTCCCTGTCGGAGGGCGCCATCGCCCCCTGGTCAATGGGTACCGCCACCACCGAGTACTGGAACCGGCTCCTGGAAGGCCTGGCAAAGGAAATCGGCTTCTCCATGACCACGCCATGGGAGAAGCTGGGCAAGGACGTGCGCCAGACCATCCTGCATGGCAAGGACCACAAGGTAGTGGTGCAGTACCGCAACCGCTTTGGCCGCGAACGTAAATACAGCACCGGTTTTGAAGGTGCCATCCAGTATGTCCACCGCAAGCATGGCGAGACCGATTCCGACTGGGCCCGCGACCGCTACGAGGAATACATGCGGCAGGTTCCGTGCCCCGCCTGCAACGGTGCACGGCTCAACCCGGCATCCCTGTCGGTGCTGATCAACGGCAAGTCCATCGCCGAGGTTGCGGCCCTGCCCATGCGGGACTGCGCAGAGTTCCTGAACAACCTGGTCCTGACCGGGCGTGAAGCACAGATCGCCCACCAGGTCCTCAAGGAGATCCAGGCCCGCCTGACCTTCCTGCTGGACGTGGGCCTTGAATACCTCAACCTCGAGCGCCCCTCCGCCACCCTCTCCGGCGGCGAAGCCCAGCGCATCCGGCTTGCCACCCAGATCGGTTCCGGCCTGGTGGGCGTCCTCTACGTCCTCGACGAACCCTCCATTGGCCTGCACCAGCGCGACAACCGCCGGCTCATCGAGACCCTCACCCGGCTCCGCGACATGGGCAACACCCTCATCGTGGTCGAGCACGACGAGGACACCATCCACGTGGCCGACTGGATCGTGGACATCGGGCCCGGTGCCGGCGAGCACGGCGGGCAGGTGGTCCACTCGGGGACTTATAAGGAACTGCTGGACAACAGGGAATCGCTGACCGGCGACTACCTGTCCGGCCGCAGGGCCATCGAGGTGCCCAAGAAGCGCCGCAAGTACGACAGGAAGCGCGAGATCAAAGTGGTTGGCGCGCGGGAGAACAACCTCGTGAACGTCGACGCCGCCTTCCCGCTGGGGCTCTTCACCGCAGTGACCGGCGTGAGCGGTTCGGGCAAGTCAACGCTCGTCAACGAAATCCTGTACAAGGTGCTGGCGAACAAGCTTAACGGCGCCAAGCAGGTGGCCGGGCGGCACAAGACGGTCCAGGGCCTGGAGCACCTGGACAAGGTGGTTCACGTGGACCAAAGCCCCATCGGCCGTACCCCCCGCTCCAACCCGGCCACCTATACGGGTGTCTTCGACAACATCCGCAAGCTTTTCGCCGAGACCACAGAGGCGAAGGTCCGCGGCTACCTGCCCGGCCGCTTTTCGTTCAACGTCAAGGGCGGCCGCTGCGAGGCATGCTCAGGTGACGGCACGCTGAAGATCGAAATGAACTTCCTGCCTGACGTTTATGTTCCCTGCGAGGTGTGCCACGGTGCCCGCTACAACCGGGAGACGCTGGAGGTGCACTACAAGGGCAAGACCATCGCCGACGTCCTCAACATGCCCATCGAAGAGGGCGCCGAGTTCTTCGCGGCGTTCTCACCCATCGCACGGCACCTGAACACCCTGGTCGACGTGGGACTGGGCTATGTCCGCCTGGGACAGCCTGCAACCACCCTTTCCGGCGGTGAAGCCCAGCGAGTCAAGCTCGCGGCGGAACTTCAGAAGCGGTCCAACGGCCGCAGCATCTATGTCCTGGACGAGCCCACCACGGGCCTGCACTTCGAGGACATCCGCAAGCTGCTCATGGTCCTGCAGGGACTGGTGGACAAGGGCAACACGGTGATCACCATCGAGCACAACCTCGATGTCATCAAGAGTGCCGACTGGCTGGTGGACCTCGGACCCGACGGCGGTTCGGGCGGCGGCCAGATTGTCGCCACCGGAACGCCGGAGCAGGTGGCAAAGTCCAGCACCAGCCATACGGGGAAGTTCCTCGCCGAAATACTCAGCTGAGCGGGGGAAATTCCGGCGAAGTATTCCTCCCGGGGAATGCGAGTTTCAGGCACTCCTGCTGTCGTGAGAAACTAACCCGGTGACTTCAACAACAGTGCCCGTGATCTTTGACCTGGACGGCACTCTTGTCGACCCTGCAGGTGGAATAACCGAGGGGATTGCCTCAGCCCTCCGCGCCGCGGGACTCCCGGTTCCCGGCCAGGACCTGCTTGATGCGATGATCGGCCCCAAGCTGAGCGATTCCCTGCTCAACGTGGCAAAGGTCCCGGCGGACCGCCTGGAAGAGGTGGTCCGCCGGTACCGCGAACACTATCTGTCCACAGGGATAGCCCAAAGCCGGCTGTACCCGGGCATCCGCGACATCCTTGAATCCTTCGCCGCAGCGGGACAGCCCGTGGCAGTAGCCACCCAAAAGCCCCAGCGGCTGGCGCATAAGGTGCTGGCACACCATGGCATCGACGGCCTTTTCCACGGCATCCACGGTTCCGCCGATGATGAAGCAGCAGTGGAAGGCGTCCCGCTGGGCAAGACCCAGATCATCGCCGCCGCCCTGCGCGACCTGGACACGCAGCACGCCATCATGGTGGGGGACCGCGCCCAGGACGTGTCCGGAGCGATCGCCAACGGACTGGACTGCATTGGTGTTGCCTGGGGGTTCGCCCCGGACGGTGAACTGGAGGAAGCCGGCTCCGTGGCCGTGGTCAGCACCCACGGGGAATTGGTCGCCGTCATCGAGCGCCTGCAGGCTGTCCACGCTGCGGCAATGAGCGGGGTGAGCCACGATGGAAATGTTTGATGCCGTCCGCTGGACCACGCGCAACCTGATTGCCGGCACCTGCCGGCCCACCGTCGTCGGCCTGGAAAACGTCCCCGCGGACGGCCCCTTCATCGTCGCTCCCAACCACCTGTCCTTCTTCGACAGCGTGATCGTGCAGGCACTGATGCCCAGGCCGGTCGCCTTCTTTGCCAAAGCCGAATACTTCACCACCGGCGGCGTCAAGGGCAAGGTCATGAAGGCGTTCTTCGAATCCGTGGGCTCCATCCCGGTGGAGCGCGGCGAACAGGCCGCCAGTGTCCAGGCGCTCAAGACGCTCCTGGACATCCTTGAGGCCGGCCGCGGCATCGGAATCTACCCGGAGGGTACCCGTTCCCGTGACGGGATCCTCTACCGGGGACGCACCGGGGTCGGCTGGCTGGCGCTCACCACCGGGGCGCCCGTGATTCCCGTGGGCCTGATCGGCACCGAGAAGCTCCAGCGCGCCGGCGAAAAGGGGGTCAGGCCGCAGCACTTCACCATGAAAGTGGGGGAGCCGCTGTACTTCGACAAGACGGGCCCTGACCACTCCCTTCCTGCCCGCCGGGAAGTCACGGACCGGATCATGGATGCGATTGCCGAACTCAGCGGCCAGCAGCGCTCCACGAGCTACAACCAAAGCAAGACTGCGGAATAGCCGCCTGGCAAGGAGACCCGGCGCGACTCAGTAGACTTGATAGGTGGCAAATCCAGCAAGTTACCGGCCCAAAACCGGTGAAATCCCCACCAACCCGGGCGTATACCGGTTCCGTGATCCGCACGGCCGGGTGATCTATGTCGGCAAAGCGAAAAGCCTCCGGTCCCGGCTTAACTCCTACTTCGCCAACCCGGCCGGACTGCTGCCCAAGACCTACGCCATGGTCCACGCGGCCAGCAGCGTCGAGTGGACCGTGGTTGGCAGCGAGCTGGAATCGCTGCAGCTCGAATACACCTGGATCAAGGAATTCAAGCCGCGCTTTAATGTGGTGTTCCGGGATGACAAAACCTATCCCTACCTCGCCGTGAACATGAGCGAGAAGTACCCCCGGGTACAGGTCATGCGGGGAGACAAGCGCAAAGGGACCCGCTACTTCGGGCCGTACACCGCCGGGGCCATCCGCGAAACCATGGACACCCTGCTCCGCGTCTTCCCCGTCCGCAGTTGCAGCGCCGGCGTCTTCAAGCGCGCGCAGGCCAGCGGACGCCCCTGCCTGCTGGGATACATCGACAAGTGCTCCGCGCCGTGCGTGGGGCGGATCTCGCCGGAAGACCACCGGGCGCTGGCGGAGGACTTCTGCGCCTTTATGGGCGGAGAGGCGAAGCGGTTCATCAACAAGCTGGAGAAGCAGATGGCCGACGCCGTGGCGAAGCTCGACTACGAGCATGCTGCCCGGTTGCGGGACGACATCACCGCCCTGCGCAAGGTCTTCGAGCGGAACGCAGTGGTGCTGGCCGAGGACACCGACGCCGACGTTTTCGCCCTGCATGAAGACGAACTGGAGGCCGCAGTCCAGGTGTTCCATGTCCGCGGCGGCAGGATCCGCGGCCAGCGTGGCTGGGTGGTGGAAAAGGTGGAGGACTTCACCACTCCGGACCTCGTGGAGCACCTGCTGCAGCAGGTCTACGGCGAGGACGGCGACACCCACGGCCGGCTGCCCCGCGAAGTCCTGGTGCCGGTGGCGCCCAGCAACGCGGAGGACCTTGCCAAATGGCTGGGCGGCATCCGCGGTGCCAAGGTGGACATCCGGGTGCCGCAGCGCGGAGACAAGGCGGCGTTGATGTCCACCGTCCGGGAGAACGCCGAGCATGCGCTGAAACTCCATAAGACGCGGCGCGCCGGCGATATCACCGTCAGGTCCCAGGCCCTCCAGGAACTCCAGGAAGCGCTGCACCTGCCCGTGCCCATGCTCCGGATCGAATGCTTCGACGTCTCCCATGTCCAGGGCACCAACGTGGTGGCATCCATGGTGGTGGTGGAGGACGGGCTGCCCAAGAAGTCCGATTACCGCAAGTTCTCCATCACCGGTCCCGCCGCGGCCGATGACACGGCGGCCATGCATGACGTCCTGACGCGGCGCTTCCGTTATTACCTGCAGGACAAGTCTGCCCAGGTGGACGAATCCGTCCTGGCCTCCGACGGGCAGGACAGTGCCCGGGAAGCGGCAGTGGACAACCCTGCCGTGCTGGACACCACCACGCCTGCCCCCAAGGCAAAATTCGCCTACCCGCCCAACCTGGTGGTGGTGGACGGCGGGCAGCCGCAGGTGAACGCCGCGGCCCGTGCACTGCGGGACCTGGGCATCGACGACGTCTATGTCGTGGGCCTGGCTAAACGCCTGGAGGAAGTGTGGCTCCCGGACAGCGACTTCCCCGTCATCCTGCCCCGGACGTCCCAGGGGCTGTACCTGCTGCAGCGGATCCGCGACGAGGCGCACCGCTTCGCCATCACGTTCCACCGGCAAAAGCGGGGCAAGGCCATGACGGTGTCGGCACTCGACGCCGTTCCGGGCCTCGGTGCGTCCAAGCGCAAAGCCCTGCTGGCCCATTTTGGATCGGTCAAGGGCGTCAAGGCCGCCACCGTGGAAGAGCTCGCGCAGGCCAAGGGGATTGGTCCGGCACTGGCCACCGCCATCGTGAACCACTTCGCGTCCGACGGACCCGGGGCCGTTGCCGTGCCGGCGATCAACATGACCACCGGCGAAATCATCGAGACTTAGCGCCTGCCCCCGAAACTTAGCTAGGGTAAAGGACGGGCAGCGCCATCGCGGCTGCCGGCGGACAACGAAGAAACGGGGCAGGCTTCATGGCAGACACGACGGCGGGATCCGGAGCGGATCAGGACGGGCTGGAGCCCGTCAAACCGCTCGAAGCGGAGCTGCTGGTGGTCACCGGAATGTCCGGCGCCGGGCGGAGCACCGCCGCGGACGCCCTGGAAGACCACGGCTGGTATGTCGTGGAGAACCTCCCGCCCCAGATGCTGGGCACCCTGGCGGAGCTCGTCTCACACGCCCCGCAGTCGATTCCCCGGCTCGCAGTAGTGATCGATGTCCGCAGCAAGGGCCTCTTCGCGGACATCCGCGCGGCCCTGGGGGCTCTGGCCGCGAGCGGGGTCACCTTCCGCGTCCTGTTCCTTGACGCCAGCGACAACGTCCTGGTCCGGAGGTTCGAACAGGGGCGCCGGCCCCATCCGCTGCAGGGTGGTGGACGCATCCTGGACGGCATCGCTGCTGAACGCGAGCTGCTGCAGGAACTGCGCGACAGCTCCGACGTCGTCCTGGACACCTCCAACTACAACGTCCACGGCCTGGCCACCGCCATCACCGAACTGTTCAGCGAAACCGGTCCCGTGGCCCTGCGGCTGAACGTCATGAGCTTTGGCTTCAAATACGGCCTGCCGGTGGACGCGAACTACGTGGCCGACGTCAGGTTCATACCCAACCCGCACTGGGTGCCGCAGCTGCGTCCGCAGACCGGCCTGGACAAGGACGTCAGCGACTACGTGCTGGAGGCCGAGGGCGTCAAGAACTTCGTGGACCGCTACGTCCTGGCCCTGGAACCCGTCCTTGAGGGCTACCGCCGCGAGAACAAGCACTACGCCACCATTGCCGTCGGTTGTACCGGCGGCAAGCACCGCTCCGTGGCGGTCGCAGTGGAGCTTTCCAAGAAACTTGCGCAGTACCCGCGGGTCACGGTGACCACCGCGCACCGGGATCTGGGCCGCGAATAATGGCCCTGTTCACCGGAGCCCTGCCCCTGGTGCCGCCCGCCGCCGGCAAGGGCTCGGGCCAGCAGGACAAGGGCCCCAACGTGGTGGCTTTGGGCGGCGGCCACGGCCTGGCGGCCTCACTGTCCGCGCTGCGCCTGCTCACCTCCGAACTCACCGCGGTGGTCACGGTGGCGGACGACGGCGGCTCCTCCGGGCGTCTGCGCGAGGAGTACGGCGTCCTTCCGCCGGGAGACCTCCGCATGGCCCTGTCCGCGCTCTGCGACGACACCGACTGGGGCCGCACCTGGCGCGACGTCATGCAGCACCGGTTCCGCGCCGGGAAGGGGCCCGGCGGTTCGCTCGACGAGCACGCCATGGGGAACCTGCTGATCGTCACCCTGTGGGAGCTGCTGGGCGATACCGTTGCCGGGCTCAAATGGGCAGGCGCCCTGCTCGGCGCCCGCGGCCAGGTCCTGCCGATGTCCACCGTCCCGCTCACCATTGAAGGCGATGTGCGCGTGACCGCCCCGGACGGCGGAACGGCACTGCAGACCATCCACGGCCAGGCCCGGTGCGCGGTGGCCGGTTCGCTCGAGGAAGTCCGGCTCCTGCCCAAAGCGGCGCCGGCCTGCACGGACGCCCTGACCGCCATTGAGCTGGCGGACTGGGTGGTCCTGGGCCCGGGGTCCTGGTACACCTCAGTCCTGCCGCACCTGCTCCTGCCGGAGATGCGCCAGGCCCTCTGCAGCACGCCCGCCAAGCGCTGCCTGACCATGAACCTCGCCACGGACACCAAGGAAACCACGGGCATGACCGCGGCGGACCACCTCCACGTCCTTCGGCGCTACGCCCCCGAGTTCAGCGTGGACGTGGTCCTGGCGGACCCTTCGTCCGTACCGGACCGGCAGGAGTTCGAGAAGGCAGCCGGCATGATCGGGGCAGAGGTGGTCTTGGGTAAAGTAGGGGCGTCGGGACGCCGCCCTGTCCACGAGCCGCTGCGGCTGGCGACGGCGTACCAGGACATTTTTGGGAACAGTTAGGAAGGTGCCATGGCACTGACAGCATCAGTCAAGGAAGAACTGTCCCGTCTGGACATCAAGAAGTCATCAGTACGCAAGGCCGAAGTCTCCGCCATGCTCCGGTTCGCCGGGGGACTGCACATCATCTCCGGCCGGATCGTCATCGAGGCGGAAGTCGACCTCGCCTCGACGGCCCGCAGGCTCCGGGCCGCGATCGCCGAAGTCTACGGGCACCAGAGCGAGATCATCGTGGTGTCGGCCGGCGGACTCCGGCGCGCCAGCCGCTACGTGGTCCGCGTGGTACGCGACGGCGAGGCGCTTGCCCGCCAGACCGGTCTCCTGGACGGCCGGGGACGCCCCGTGCGCGGCCTGCCGTCCGCCGTCGTCAATGGCTCCGCGGCAGATGCCGAAGCCGTCTGGCGCGGAGCGTTCCTGGCCCACGGCTCACTCACGGAGCCGGGCCGGTCATCCTCGCTTGAGGTCACCTGCCCGGGGCCGGAATCCGCGCTGGCTCTGGTGGGCGCGGCCCGCCGGCTGGACATCCAGGCCAAGGCCCGGGAAGTCAGGGGAGTGGACCGCGTGGTCATCCGTGACGGCGACACCATTGCCGCCCTCCTCACCCGCATGGGAGCGCACGACGCGCTGATGGTGTGGGAGGAACGCCGCATGCGCAAGGAGGTCAGGGCCACCGCCAACCGGCTCGCCAACTTCGACGACGCCAACCTGCGCCGTTCCGCGCAGGCAGCCGTGGCCGCAGGGGCAAGGGTGGACCGGGCGCTGGAGATCCTGGGCGACGACGTTCCGGACCACCTCAAGTACGCGGGCGAACTGCGGGTGGCGCACAAACAGGCAAGCCTGGACGAGCTGGGCCGCCTTGCCGATCCCGTCATGACCAAGGATGCAATTGCCGGCAGGATCCGCCGCCTGCTGGCCATGGCGGACAAGCGCGCCCTTGACCTGGGCATTCCCGGAACGGACGCCAATGTGACGCCCGAAATGCTGGACGAGTAACCGCGCCATAGAATCAAAAATAATTCCGGGCACCAGCTGTCCGGATGCACAATCCGAGAGTTACCAACCGGGCCTGCGGGTCCACGATATTGGAGGATTTTGTGACCGAGTACGTTTTGCCGGAACTCAGCTACGACTACGCCGCCCTCGAACCGCACATCTCAGCGCGGATCATGGAACTGCACCACAGCAAGCACCACGCCACCTATGTGGCGGGCGCCAACAACGCGCTGGCCCAGCTGGCCGAGGCGCGCGAAAAGGGCGACTTCGCCAACATCAACCGGCTTTCCAAGGACCTCGCGTTCCACACCGGCGGCCACATCAACCACTCCGTGTTCTGGAAGAACCTTTCCCCGGACGGCGGCGACAAGCCCGAAGGTGAGCTCGCTGCCGCCATCGATGACGCCTTCGGCTCCTTCGATGCCTTCCGTGCACAGTTCTCCGCCGCTGCCCTGGGCCTCCAGGGATCGGGCTGGGGGTTCCTGGCCTACGAACCCATCGGCGGAAACCTCGTCATCGAGCAGCTGTACGACCAGCAGGGCAACACCGCCCTGGGCACCACCCCGCTGCTGATGCTGGACATGTGGGAGCACGCCTTCTACCTGGACTACGTCAACGTGAAGGCCGACTACGTCAAGGCATTCTGGAACATCGTCAACTGGGCAGATGTCGCCCAGCGCTTCGAGGCAGCACGCACCAACGCCACGGGACTCATCACCCTCCCGTAGTGGCCGGCGCCATACATGGCTGTAACAAACTTCACATTCGGACTTAAACAGGCCGCGATGTGGACCGTCCGCCCCCGCACTTGCGGGGGCGGACCCAATTAAACGTAAGATAGGTCACGGAAGGCGGTTAGCCTTCAGCAATGAGGCTGGTCGCCCTCCGTGTAAATCATCTCTGCCCAATGGCGTGCGGGATCTGTTAGTTGGCTTGATAGCCCGCTCAACTAGTTGTGCTTCTGAAAGCACCAAGGAGACTGAAAAAGTGACGACCCGTATTGGTATCAACGGCTTTGGCCGTATTGGCCGCAACTACTTCCGCGCAGCACTCGCTCAGGGCGCGGACCTCGAGATCGTTGCAGTCAACGACCTCACCAGCCCCGAAGCCCTGGCCCACCTCTTCAAGTACGACTCCGTCGGCGGCCGCCTGAAGGAAACCATCGAGGTCAAGGACGGCAACATCGTCGTCAACGGCAACGTTGTGAAGGTCCTCGCCGAGCGGGATCCCGCCAACCTCCCGTGGGGCGAGCTGGGCGTGGACATCGTCATCGAATCCACCGGTTTCTTCACCAAGGCAGCGGACGCGCAGAAGCACATCCAGGCCGGCGCCAAGAAGGTCCTGATCTCCGCTCCGGCCTCGGACGAGGACATCACCATCGTGATGGGTGTCAACCACAACCTCTATGACAACGCCAAGCACAACATCATTTCCAACGCATCCTGCACCACCAACTGCCTTGGCCCGCTGGCCAAGGTTGTCAACGACGAATTCGGCATCGAGCGCGGCCTGATGACCACCGTTCACGCCTACACCGCAGACCAGAACCTGCAGGACGGCCCGCACAAGGACCTGCGCCGCGCCCGCGCTGCCGCCATCAACATGGTCCCCACCTCCACCGGCGCCGCCAAGGCCATTGGCCTGGTCCTGCCGGAGCTCAAGGGCAAGCTGGATGGTTACGCCATCCGCGTCCCCGTGCCCACCGGCTCGGCCACCGACCTCACCGTTACGGTCTCCCGCGAAACCACCGTGGAGGAAGTCAACGCAGCCCTCAAGCGTGCGGCTGAATCCGAGGAACTGCAGGGCTTCCTGACCTACACGGACGAGCCCATCGTGTCCTCGGACATTGTCGGTGACCCCGCGTCCTCCATCTTCGACTCAGGCCTGACCAAGGTCATCGGCAACCAGGTCAAGGTTGTTTCCTGGTATGACAACGAATGGGGCTACTCCAACCGCCTCGTAGACCTCACGGAGCTTGTGGCATCCAAGCTGGGCTAGGGTTAGACACATGACATCTCACACCCTCAACGAACTGATCGCTGAAGGTGTCCGCGGGCGGTACATTCTGGTTCGAAGTGACCTGAATGTGCCGCTCGACGGCTCTACAGTCACTGATGATGGCCGTATCAAGGCCTCCCTGCCAGTGCTGCAAAAGCTCACGGACGCCGGTGCCCGCGTGCTGGTTACAGCCCACCTTGGACGCCCCAAGGGCGCCCCGGAAAACAAGTACTCCCTCCGTCCCGCAGTGGACCGCCTCGCCGAACTGGCGGGCTTCAAGGTCACCCTGGCTGCCGACACCGTCGGCGATGCCGCCAAGGCGGCCGCTACATCGCTGCAGGACGGCGAAGCCCTTGTCCTCGAGAACGTCCGCTTCGACGCCCGCGAGACCAGCAAGGACGACGCTGAGCGCGGAGCCTTCGCGGACGAACTCGTGGCATTGACCGGCAGCAACGGCGCCTACGTGGACGACGCCTTCGGTGCGGTCCACCGAAAGCACGCCAGTGTCTACGACGTCGCCACCCGGCTCCCGTCGTACCAGGGCGACCTGGTGCACACCGAAGTGGAAGTCCTCCGGAAGCTGACCACTGACACCCAACGTCCCTACGTGGTGGTGCTCGGCGGTTCCAAGGTCTCGGACAAGCTTGCGGTGATCGATAACCTGATCGGCAAAGCTGACACCATCCTGGTGGGCGGCGGCATGCTCTTCACGTTCCTGGCGGCAGCAGGCCACAAGGTTGGCTCGAGCCTCCTTGAGGAAGACCAGATCCCTGTCGTCAAGGACTACCTGAAGCGCGCAGCTGACGCCGGAACCGAATTCGTGGTTCCCACGGACGTCGTGGTGGCAGAGAAGTTCGCTGCCGACGCCAAGCACGAAACCGTGGCGGCCGACGCCATTGAAGGCAGCAGCTTCGGCCCCCAGGGCATCGGCCTGGACATTGGGCCCGATACCGCGGCTGCCTTTTCCGAACGGATCAAGGGCGCGCGGACGGTTTTCTGGAACGGACCCATGGGCGTCTTCGAGTTCGAGGCGTTCTCGGCAGGTACCCGTGCCATCGCGCAGGCCCTGACCGAAACTGAAGGATTCACCGTGGTGGGCGGCGGTGATTCTGCTGCCGCAGTGCGGACGCTGGGATTCAGTGATGACCAGTTCGGCCATATTTCCACCGGTGGCGGCGCCAGCCTTGAGTACCTTGAAGGCAAGGAACTGCCGGGCCTTAGTGTCCTGGACCGATAGCAGCAGGCCGGTAAAACCCCGCTGCTGACCAGCAGCAACCGGACTTCACAGTCCTCCGGCCGGCAGGTTGCCCGCGGCAGCCTGCCGGCCGCACCCATATCAAGAACTTTTTGGAGATTACGTGACTACGTCAACGAACGGCGCTTTTGACCGCAAGCCCTTCATCGCGGGCAACTGGAAAATGAACATGGACCACGTGCAGGGCATCACCCTCCTGCAGAAGCTGGCCTGGACCCTCTCCGACGCCAAGCACGACTACAGCCGCGTCGAGGTGGCCGTCTTCCCGCCGTTCACGGACCTCCGCGGTGTCCAGACCCTGGTCCAGGGCGACGACCTGCAGGTCGCCTACGGTGGCCAGGACCTGTCGCAGTTCGATTCGGGGGCCTACACCGGTGACATCTCGGGACAGTTCCTGAACAAGCTTGGCTGCAAGTACGTCCTGGTGGGCCACAGCGAACGCCGGACCATCCACAACGAATCCGACGAGGTCCTCAACGCCAAGGTCAAAGCTGCCTTCAAGCACAACCTGGTTCCGGTGCTCTGCGTCGGCGAAGGCCTGGAGATCCGCCAGGCCGGAACGCACGTGGACCACACGCTGCAGCAGCTCCGCGCCGGCGTTGCCGGGCTCACCAACGAACAGGCCGCTGAACTGGTGGTTGCTTACGAACCCGTTTGGGCCATCGGCACCGGCGAAGTGGCTGGCCCGGAGGACGCCCAGGAAATGTGCGCCGCCATCCGCGCTGAGCTGGAGTCGTTGTTTGGAGCGGAAACGGCCGCTAAGACCCGCCTGCTTTACGGCGGCTCGGTGAAGGCGAACAACGCGGCCGCGATCCTTCAGGAACGCGACGTGGACGGCCTGCTGGTGGGTGGCGCAAGCCTGGACCCGGCCGAGTTTGCTAATATTGTCAGGTTCGAGAGCCACCTGGTCACGGACTAGTCCGTAACCAGCCAAAACTCCCGTAATCCCAACTTCTGAAAGGCCGTCGTGGACGTTCTTCATGTCATTCTGCAGATCCTCCTGGGGATCACCAGCCTCCTGCTGACGCTGCTGATCCTCCTGCACAAGGGACGCGGCGGCGGGTTGTCCGATATGTTCGGCGGCGGCATGAGCTCGGGCCTCAGCTCTTCAGGCGTGGCGGAACGGAACCTCAACCGCTTCACCGTCATCCTCGGCGTCACCTGGGGCGTGGTGATCATTGCCCTCGGCCTGATCATGCGGTTCAGCGGGACCGGGGATTCCTGACCCCTGCTGGACAAGGTCCTTTAGGCCCTGCCGGTCCTTAGGCCGGCGAATTAGACTGTGGCTGTCGGAAAACCCGGCAGCCACAGTCTTGTTTAAGCTGCAGGTCCGCCGGCGCTCCCTTCGAGGCAGGAGTCGTTATGGTCCACCCATCGTCAGGGTTCCGGGGCACCCGTGCCGGCGTTACGGCAGGGTCCGGTTCGAGCCTGCAGTCCACCGACTCGTCGTCGTCGCGTCCGCTTCCGCGGATCCGCGTGTCCTACTGGTGCGCCAAGGGGCATGAGACGCAGCCCGTGTTCCTGAAGATGCCGGAGGACCAGATTCCCACGATGTGGGACTGCAGGCGCTGCGGCGCTCCTGCTTCCCGGGACGGCCGTGCCGCGGCAGGTGACGACCCCTTCGACGACGGCTACAAAAGCCACCTGGAATACGTTAAAGAACGGCGCTCCGGCCAGGACGCCGAAGCTGTCCTGGCCGGAGCGCTGGAAAAGTTACGCGCCCGCGGCGTCCTTCCGGACCAACTGCTGCGGGACCCGTGAGGCCGCGTTCTCGTCGATCAGCCACAGGGTACGGGAGGTTCCCCGGGGACCGGAGGCCGGTACCTGGACAGGGTTGGCTCCGGCCAGGGCCAGTCCCACCGCTCCGGCCTTGTCCTCCCCGGCAACAACCATCCATACCTCCGCCGCCGTATTAATGGCGGGCAGGGTAAGGGAGATCCGCAGCGGCGGCGGCTTGGGGGAGTTCCTGACGCCCACCACCGTGCGGTCCTTTTCCCGGATGCCGGCCTGTTCGGGGAACAGTGATGCAATGTGTGCGTCGGGCCCTACGCCGAGCAGCACCACGTCCAGGCGGGGGAGTGCGGAGGGTTCCTCCGGCCGGTCGTCGGACATGTCAGCCGCGTGCTCGGCTGCAGCAGCTTCCCGCAGCCGGCGTGCGTAGTCCTCGGCTGCTTCTTCCGGAGTGTCGAACTCGTCTGCCGCACCAGGGGAATGCACCCGCTCCGGGTCCACGGGGATGTGCGACAGCAATGCGTCGAACGCCTGCCCGGTATTCCGCTCAGGATCGGCGGAGTCAACGAAACGTTCGTCACCCCACCAGAAGTTGACCTTGGACCAATCCACGGCCGGCGCTGCCGGTGAATCCGCAACAGCTTTCAGCGTGCCAATCCCCACGGTTCCCCCGGTGAGCACCACGGTGGCTTCGCCGTACTTGTCCTGGACATCAACGAGCTTGGTGATCAGGCGTGCCGCGATGGCGGCCATGAGGACGGACGAATCCGGATGGATGCTTACTCGTGGGTCAACGCTCACTGGGTCGGACGCTCCTTAGATTGGTACGTGGCAGTCCAATAGTAATCACTTCCCCAAAGACTTCGTCCGGGTCGAGGCGGCGGAGCTCTTCGGCGAGGCAGTCGCGGAGACTGCGCCGCGGCAGCGAAATGCGCTGGGCGGGCTGGCCTGGTTGGGTCAGTTCCGCCACGGAGAGTCCGGGGCGGAAGAGCTGGACGTCGCCCCCGGGGCGGGTGAGCCGGACGCGGCGGATGCCGGTTCCGGCTGGGTCCGCGACGATGGTGACGGGTGCATCCAGGGTCAGGGTGAGCCACGCCGCGAGGAGGATGGTGGACGGTGAGTCCGAGGCGCCCTCGACCGCGACGGCCGTGACCGGGGAGGAGTCCACCCCATCCAGGGCCGCTGCGAGCTGGATCCGCCAGTTGGTCAGCCGGGTCCAGGCGAGGTCGGTGTCGCCGGCTTTGTAGGTGCGGTGGATCCGTTCCAGCGCGGCCTGCGGGTCCGGTTCGTTCGCGGAATCGGTGATCCGTCGGTGCGCGATGGCGCCGATGGAGGTCTCGCAGGCGTTTTCCGGGGCGCCGTGCGGCCACCAGGCCACGATCGGAGCGTCCGGGAGCAGCAGCGCGGCCACCAGGGATTCGGACTCGTGGGCCAGCTGGCCGTAGCCGCGCAGGACGATGACTTCCGAGGCGCCGGCGTCCCCGCCGACCCGGATCTGGGCGTCGAGCCGGTCCTCGTTATCCTTCCCGGCGTCGGCCAGGACGATGATCCGGCAGGGGTGTTCCCGGCTGGCGTCGTTCGCTGCCTCGATTGCTTCTTCCTCGAGCCCGGACTTGGTCACGACCACCAGGGTCAGGACCCGGCCCAGGGCAATGACGCCGCCCTGCTCGCGCAGGGCCATGAGTTTCTTGGACACCTTCGAGGTGGTGGTGTCGGGCAGGTTAACGATCATGGCCTTCTCCAGGTTCGTCCGTCACGGGCCAGCAGCTCGTCAGCGGAGGCAGGGCCCCAGGAGCCGGGGGCGTAGGGCTCGGGCTGTTCTGACAGGGAGGCCCAGTATTCCTCGAACGGGTCGAGGATCTTCCAGGACAGCTCCACTTCCTCATGCCGCGGGAACAGCGGCGGCTCGCCCAGGAGCACGTCAAGGATCAGCCGCTCGTAGGCCTCGGGGGAGGACTCGGTGAAGGAGTGGCCGTAGCCGAAGTCCATGGTCACGTCCCGCACTTCCATCTGGGTGCCGGGGACCTTGGAACCGAACCGGATGGTCACGCCCTCGTCGGGCTGGACCCGGATCACTACCGCGTTCTGTCCGAAATCGTCCTCGCCGTGGTCACGGAACAGCAGGTTGGGGGCGCGTTTGAAGACGACGGCGATTTCCGTCACCCGCCGCCCCAGCCGCTTGCCCGCCCGGAGGTAGAACGGGACTCCCGACCAGCGGCGGGTGTGGATGTCCACGCGGACCGCGGCGTAGGTCTCGGTAGTGGAATCGGCGGGAATGCCTTCTTCCTCCAGGTAGCCCTGGACCTGCTCACCGCCCTGCCAGCCGCCGGTGAATTGTCCGCGCGCAGAGTGCGTGGACAGGTCCTCCGGAAGCTTGACCGCTGCGAGGACCTTTTCCTTCTCCGCCCGCAGGTCATCGGCGTTGAAGGAGATGGGCTCCTCCATGGCCGTGAGCGCCAGCAGCTGGAGCAGGTGGTTCTGGATCACGTCGCGGGCAGCACCCACGCCGTCGTAATACCCCGCCCGGCCGCCGGTGCCGATGTCCTCGGCCATGGTGATCTGCACGTGGTCCACGTAGTTGGCGTTCCACAACGGCTCGAACAGCTGGTTGGCGAAACGCAGTGCCAGGATGTTCTGCACCGTTTCCTTCCCCAGGTAGTGGTCGATCCGGAACACCGCGTCCGGCGGGAATACCGACTCGACGATGTCGTTCAGCTTCCGGGCCGACTCCAGGTCATGCCCGAACGGCTTTTCGATGACCACGCGCCGCCACTTGTCCCCGTCGGCCTGCGCCAGGCCGTGCTTGGACAACTGCCGGCAAACCTGTTCGAACGCCTTGGGCGGGATCGACAAATAGAACGCGTGGTTCCCACGGGTGCCGCGGACATCGTCGAGTTCCTTGATCGTCTCACCCAGCCGCTCAAAGGCTGCATCGTCGTCGAACTCGCCCTGGACAAACCGGATGCCCTCGGACAACTGGTTCCAGACCGCCTCATCAAACGGCGTACGGGCGTGCGCCTGCACCGAAGCCTTCACCTCGGCGGCGAAATCCTCCTTGTCCCACTCCCGGCGGGCGAACCCCACCAACGCGAAACTCGGCGGCAACAGCCCGCGGTTGGCAAGATCGTACACAGCCGGCATCAACTTCTTCCGGGCCAAATCACCCGTCACCCCAAAGAGGACCAACGACGACGGACCGGCAATCCGGTTCAAACGGCGGTCACGCGGGTCACGCAGCGGATTGCGCCCGCGGCCCGCGCCCTTCCTGCCGTATTCAGTTTCTGGCATGGTTGCTTTTGTGCCTTAGCTTTCGGTGGCGGACGCGCGGGTGGACAGGGCAGCAGCAATGTCCTGCAGCTGCGCCACACCGGCGGCGCGGTTGGTGAGGTGGAGGCGCAGCACGGGCCGGCCGTGACCAGCCAGGACCTGGGCGTCGCCTGCAGCCTGAGCGGCGATGAGTTCGCCGAAGCTGAAGGGCCGGTCCGGGATCCCCAGGTCCTCGGCGGGCGTCGCCGTGACCTGCAGGAAGACGCCAATGGCAGGTCCACCCTTGTGGAACTGGCCGGTGGAGTGCAGGAAGCGCGGACCCCAGCCGAATGTCACCGGACGGCCGGTGGCGGCGGCCAGTTCGTCCCGGATGCCCTCCAGGTTGGCGAAGGCCAGCCGGTCAAAGTACGCCTGGACGCTCAGGTAGCTGTCCGCGGCCAGGGTGCCCAGCAGGGCCTTGATGGCGCCCTCAGCGGTGGCAGCGTTTCCCAGCCAGTCCCCGCCGCGAACCTCAATGGCGCCGTCGACGAATGCTGCAGGCGTGGGCTCCGGCTGGGCGTCGAGGAGTCCGCGCGCTGCCACCTTGGCGGCCTCAACGTCAGGCTGGTCGAAGGGGTTGATGCCCAGGAGGCGCCCGGCAACGGCCGTGGCGAATTCCCAGACCATCATCTGGGTGGCAAGGCCGCCGGCAATGGCCACCTGGTTGTCGCCGGGTTCGACGTCGGCATCCGCGGCCACGAGCCGGACCACCAGGACGTCGGGGGCGCCGGAGGTTACCTCCGGGGCATCGGGACCCGCGACGACCGGCAGGATTCCGGTTCCCAGCTTGCCGGTGGATTCAGCGATGAGCTGTTCAGCCCAGTCGGCGAACCCAACAATGCCGGAGCCGTCCTCGGCAATGACGATTTTGTTCCGCAAGGGGCTGGTTCCGCCCAGCGCGGCGCCCAGGGCCAGCCCGATGTTTTCGGGGGCGTCATCATTCAGGATTTCGGCAGCTTCCTCAGCCTCGTCCAGGAACGCCTGGATGTCCACGCCGGCCAGGCCCGAAGGTACCAGGCCGAACGCCGTGAGCGCGGAGTAGCGGCCACCGACGTTGGGGTCGGCGTTGAAGACAGCGCGGTAGCCCGCTTCCCGGGAGGCCTTGTCCAGCGGGGAACCCGGGTCCGTCACGATGATGATCCGGCTCTTGGCGTCCAGGCCGGCCTGGGTGAAGGCCTGCTCGAATGTTCGGCGCTGCGAGTCGGTTTCCAGCGTGGAACCGGACTTGGACGAGACAACGATCGCGGTCTGCGCCAGCCGGTCAGCCAGGGCAGCACGGACCTGGTCCGGGTCCGTGCTGTCCAGCACTGTCAGCTCGACGCCGGCGGTGCCTGCGATAACCTCAGGGGCCAGCGAGGATCCGCCCATGCCGCAAAGCACAATCCTGCTGACGCCCTCGGCGCGCAGGGCGTCGCGGAGTTCCAGGATGTCCTTGACCAAAGGCTGCGAGACTGTTGCGGCCTCCACCCAACCGAGGCGGATTTCCGACTCGGATTCGGCGTCGGGACCCCACAGGGTGTGGTCCTTGGCGAAGACCCGGGTGGCGACCCGGTCCTCCACGAGGGCGGGAAGGTGCTGGTCAAGCGCCTGCTGGGCAGCGCCGGTGGCGTCGAAGCTGAGAGTGCTCATAGGTGTTAGGAAGCCTTCCGTGCAGAGGCGAGGGCGCCTTCGACGTCCGCCAGCAGTTCCTTCCAGCTGGCCACGAACTTGTCCAGGCCTTCGGTTTCAAGGAGTGCTACGACGTCGTTGTAGGAGATCCCCAGCTTTTCCAGGGCGTCGAGGGTGGCGTTTGCTTCGTCATAGGTGCCGGTGACCGTGTCACCGGTAACCACGCCGTGGTCGAAGGTGGCATCCAGGGTCTTCTCCGGCATGGTGTTCACCACGCCGGGGGCAACGAGCTCGGTGACATAGAGGGTGTCCGGGTAGGCCGGGTCCTTCACGCCGGTGGAAGCCCACAGGGGGCGCTGGGGGAGTGCCCCTGCGTCAGCAAGCAGGGCCCAGCGCTCCGTGGAGAAGAGCTCTTCGTAGACCTGGTAGGCCAGGCGGGCGTTGGCCAGGCCGGCCTTGCCCTTAAGCGCCTTTGCCTCGTCGGTGCCGATCTTGTCCAGGCGCTTGTCGATTTCGGTGTCCACGCGGGAGACGAAGAATGATGCCACGGAGTGGATCTTGGAAAGGTCGTGGCCGTTTTCCCTTGCCTGCTCCAGGCCCGACTGGAAGGCGTTGATGACCGCCCGGTACCGCTCCAGCGAGAAGATCAGGGTCACGTTGACGCTGATGCCCTCGGCGAGGGTTGCCGTGATGGCCTCAAGGCCCTCGATGGTTGCCGGGATCTTGATGTGGACATTGTCCTTGTTCACGCGCTGCGAGAGGTGCTTGGCTTCGGCGATGGTTCCTGCGGTGTCCCAGGCAAGGCGGGGATCGACTTCGATGGAGACGCGGCCGTCGACGCCCCTGGTGGCGGCAGCCACGGGTGCGAAGAGGTCGCAGGCGTCGGCGACGTCCGTGGTGGTGATCTCGAAGATCGTGTCCTCCACGCTGGCGCCTTCGGCTGCCTTGCCGGCGATGATGTGGTCGTAGTCAGTGCCGGACGTGATGGCCGCGTGGAAGATGGAGGGGTTGGTGGTCACACCAACCACGTTCTTCTCTTCGATGAGCTTGCGCAGGGTGCCGGTCTGCAGGCGTCCGCGGGAAAGGTCGTCGAGCCAGATGGAGACTCCGGCGTCGGAGAGCTGCTGGGTGGGAGTAGTCATTTTTGTATCTCCTAAAAGATGAGGTTTCAGGCCTGGAGGCTGGAGAGGGAGTCCTTGGCTGCGGCAGCCACTGCATCTGCCGTGATGCCGAACTCCTGGAAGAGGCGCTTGTAGTCTGCGGAAGCGCCGTAGTGCTCGAGGCTCACGGAACGGCCGGCGTCGCCGACGAATTCCCGCCAGCCCAGGGCAAGCCCGGCTTCCACCGAGACGCGTGCCTTGACGGTGGCAGGCAGCACGGATTCGCGGTAGGCGGCGTCCTGCTTCTTGAACCATTCGACACACGGCATGGAGACGACGCGGGCTGCGATGCCTTCGGCCTGGAGGGCTTCGCGGGCCTGGACGGCCAGCTGGACCTCGGAGCCGGTGGCAATGAGGATCACGTCGGCCGGTACCGTGGCGCCGTCCTTCGATGCCTCAGCCAGGACGTAGCCGCCTTTTGCCACACCTGCCGTGGAAGCGAAGGTGTCGCCGTCGGCGTCGCCCGCGCCGCGTTCCCAGGTGGGGATGTTCTGGCGGGTCAGGACGATGCCTGCGGGGTTGGCGTGGTTTTCCAGCATGGTCTTCCAGGCAGCTGCCACTTCGTTGGCGTCACCGGGACGGACCACGTCCAGGCCCACGATGGCGCGCAACGAGGCGAGCTGCTCCACCGGCTGGTGGGTGGGGCCGTCTTCGCCCAGGCCGATGGAGTCGTGGGTCCAGACGTACAGCGACGGAACACCCATCAGGGCACCCAGGCGGATGGCCGGACGCTGGTAGTCGCTGAAGATCAGGAAGGTTCCCGAGAACGCCCGGGTGTTGCCCGCCAGGCTGATGCCGTTCACGATCGATGCCGCGGCGTGCTCGCGGATGCCGAAGTGCAGTACGCGGCCGTAGGGGTTGCCGGACCAGGCGCCGGTCTGCTTGGAGGCTGGCACGAAGGACGGGGAGCCTTCAATGGTGGTGTTGTTCGACTCTGCAAGGTCGGCGGAGCCGCCCCAGAGTTCGGGCATGACCGGGCCCAGGGCGTTGAGGACCTTGCCGGATGCTGCACGGGTGGAAACGTCCTTGCCGGCCGGGAAGACCGGAAGGGCTGCGTCGATGCCCTCCGGAAGTTCCTGCGCTTCGATGCGCTGCAGGAGTGCTGCGCCCTCCGGGTTGGCTGCCTGCCAGGCGTTGAAGGACTCTTCCCATTCCTTGCGCTCGGACGCGCCGCGCTCCACCACCTGGCGGGCGTGGTCAAGGACTTCCTGGTCCACCTGGAAGGACTTGGCGGGGTCGAAGCCCAGGACCTCCTTCAATGCGGCCACCTCGTCGGCACCGAGGGCGGATCCGTGGATCTTGCCGGTGTTCTGCTTCTTGGGTGCGGGGTAACCGATGATGGTGCGCAGTGAAATGATGGACGGCTTGGAGGTTTCGGCCTTGGCGGCGAGCAGGGCGCTGTAGAGCTCCTGGACGTCTTCCTTGTATTCGCCGGTCCGGGTCCAGTCCACCCGCTGCGTGTGCCAGCCGTACGCTTCGTAGCGCTTCAGGACGTCCTCGGTGAAGGCGATGTCGGTATCGTCCTCGATGGAAATGTGGTTCTCGTCGTAGATGACCACGAGGTTGCCGAGTTCCTGGTGGCCGGCCAGCGAGGAAGCCTCGGCCGTGACGCCTTCCTGGAGGTCGCCGTCGGAGGCGATGACCCAAATGGTGTGGTCAAACGGCGATTCGCCGGCGGGGGCGTCGGCGTCGAACAGGCCGCGCTGGCGGCGCTGCGAGTAAGCGAAGCCCACGGAGGATGCAAGGCCCTGGCCCAGGGGGCCGGTGGTGATCTCAACGCCGGCCGTGTGCTTGTACTCGGGGTGCCCCGGGGTCAGCGAACCCCAGGTGCGGAGCGCCTCCAGGTCCTTCAGTTCCAGGCCGTAGCCGGAGAGGAACAGCTGGATGTAAAGGGTGAGCGAGGTGTGGCCGGGGGACAGCACGAAGCGGTCGCGGCCCAGCCACTGCGGATCGCGCGGGTCATGGCGCATCAGCTTCTGGAAAAGCAGGTACGCGGCCGGCGCGAGGCTCATGGCGGTTCCGGGGTGGCCGTTGCCCACCTTCTCCACTGCGTCTGCGGCCAGGACGCGGATGGTATCCACGGCGCGCTGGTCCAAGCTGGTCCATGACAGTTCTTGCTCTTCCAAATGTGGCACGAAAACCGGGCCCCTCTCTGTGCTGATGGCGGCGGTACACGGCTCCGTTTAAGGGCGCACTGCGTGGCGCCCGCTGCGGTGTGTACCAGCCGTTCACCATCGAAACGTTGATCCTTGCATTCAGTCACGTGCAGCAGCGGGAATGCGTTTTCCACCGCTTTCTTGCTGTGTGCTGATCTGGTGACAGCTTAGCTCTTATCCATTCTCCGGGCGGCCCAAATCTCACGTTTTGGACGCAATTTCCCCTTTTGTGAATCAGCATTCCGACCAGCTGAGTTAATCTGCTCGAATGGGCGCGCGAGCAATCATTTGCGCATATGGAAGGGCCGGGACAGGGGCTGCGGCGCGGTATGATATTCGGAGGCCAACGCCGGATGGGCATTGCTACCGCCGCCCGGGGTTTCCCGACTGTTGCACGCTCTTGGAGCATTTCCTCCCTTTGTGCCGTGCCCGGGGTCCGGGCCGCACGACCGGAGCTGCATCGCCAGCCTCAACTGCCACACAGAACGGGTGACTGCCACCGTGAGCACTACAGATACGCCGCTGAACGCATCCCGGGCCGCCGGCACCGGGTTTGCCCGTAAGGCCAAGGCGTATCTCGCCCTCACCAAGCCGCGCGTGATCGAACTGCTCCTGGTCAGCACCCTGCCCACCATGATCTACGCCGAACGGGGCTTCCCGTCCATCGGGCTGATCCTGGCCACGCTGGTGGGCGGCGCCTTCGCCGCCGGCAGCGCCGGCGCCTTCAACTGCTACATCGACCGCGACATCGACAAGCTGATGCACCGTACGGAGAACCGGCCCCTGGTCACCGGCGAAGTCACCCCCCGGGAGGCCCTGGTCTTCTCCTGGCTGCTGGGTGCGGCCTCGATCGTGATCCTTTGGTTCGGCGCTAATCCCCTCTCGGCGTGGCTCGGGCTGGCGGCCATCTTCTTCTACGTTGTCATCTACACGATGATCCTCAAGCGGCGCACGGCACAGAACATCGTCTGGGGCGGTGCCGCCGGCTGCTTCCCGGTGCTGATTGCGTGGGCTGCCGTCACCAACTCCGTCGAGTGGCCGGCGGTCATCCTGTTCATGGTGATCTTCCTGTGGACCCCGCCGCACTACTGGCCCCTGTCCATGCGCTACGGCGAGGACTACCGGAACGCCAACGTCCCCATGCTTGGTGCCATCGCCGGCGCCAAAGTGGTGTCCGTCCAGGTGGTCCTGTATGCCTGGGCCATGGTGGCCTGCTCGCTGCTGATGATCCCGGCCGGAGGGGCCGGTTGGGTGTACACCGTCACGGCAGTCATTGCCGGGGCGTGGTTCCTCTACGAATCACACGCCCTGTATGCGCGTGCCCAGCGCGAGGACGTCCAGGACAAGCGCGCCATGAAGGTCTTCCACGGATCCATCAGCTACCTGACCCTGCTGTTCATCGCACTGGCGGTGGACCCCTTCGTCGGGCAGGCGGTCATGGCCGGCTAAGCCACGGCAACAGCCACCACGGCGGCTCCCATCTGACGGTGGGGGCCGCCGCCTGCTTTAACAACACAATCCTTTACGGGACGACGTGGGAAGGATGTGACTTTTTTGTCATATCGGTCACTTTGGCTGTCATCCACAATGACAAGCTGCTTACGGTGGGGCGGACCCTTCCCTCAATCAAAGGAAAGTCCCATGGAAGCCCGTCCCTCCACCTTCCCGGCCCCCAGCCACAGCCCGCCGGGTAAAAGCCGCTTCAGATTTCCCCGCCCACCTTTTGCCGCCCATCTTGGTGCCGACGTACCGGCATCCCTGGTGGTGTTCCTGGTGGCCCTCCCGCTCTCGCTGGGCATCGCAGCCGCGTCGGGGGCGCCCATCATGGCAGGTCTCATTGCCGCAGCCGTTGGCGGAATCGTGGCCGGAAGCCTTGGCGGCTCACCGCTGCAGGTGAGCGGACCCGCAGCGGGGCTTACCGTCGTCGTTGCCGGCCTGGTCCAGGAGTTCGGCTGGCAGGTGACGTGCGCAATCACCGCGGCCGCCGGCGTCGTGCAACTCCTGTTGGGCATCAGCCGCGTGGGCAGGGCCGCCCTGGCCGTTTCGCCGGTAGTGGTCAAGGCAATGCTCGCCGGCATCGGCGTCACCATCATCCTGCAGCAGCTCCATGTGCTCCTTGGATCCAAGCCGGCAGGCTCGGCCCTCGAGAACCTCGCGGCACTGCCGGCAACCATCACCAACCTGGAACTGCATGCCGCCCTGCTGGGACTCGCCGTCGTGGCAATCCTCCTGTGCTGGAAGTTCCTGCCCGCCGCGGTCCGGCGAATCCCCGGCCCGCTGGCCGCCGTCGCCGCAGGCACCGCGCTGGCCGTGGCCTTTGCCCCCGGCGTTGAGCGCATCTCACTGGACGGCTCGATCTTCGATGCCGTCGCCCTCCCGCAACTCCCCGACAGCAACTGGCGCGCCTTCGCCTTTGCCATCCTGACCATGGCCCTGATCGCCAGCATCGAGTCCCTGTTGTCCGCCGTCGCCGTGGACAAGATGCAAACCGGCCCGCGGACCAGCCTGAACAGGGAGCTCATCGGCCAGGGCACGGCCAACATCGTTTCCGGATCGCTGGGCGGACTGCCGGTGACGGGCGTTATTGTCCGCAGCGCCACGAATGTTGAGGCGGGCGCGGCCACCCGGGCATCGGCAGTCCTGCACGGTGTGTGGGTCCTGGCGTTCTCAGCCCTCTTTGCCGGCCTGATCCAGTTGATCCCGCTGGCCGTCCTGGCCGGCCTGCTGGTGGTGATCGGGGGACGCCTGATCAAGGTGGCCGACATCAGGACCAGCCTGCGGACCGGTGACCTCACCATTTACGCAGTGACCCTTGTCTGCGTGGTGTTCCTGAACCTGCTGGAGGGTGTCATGATCGGCCTGGCCCTCGCCGCTGCCAGTGTGCTGTGGCGCGTCCTGCGGGCCCCCATCAAGGCGCACCGTCCCGCCGCGCCGTCAGCGCCCTGGCGCGTCACCGTAGCAGGATCGTGCAGTTTCTTCGCACTGCCAAAGCTTAACGGCGTCCTCCAGTCTGTCCCCGCCGCCGCGGACGTGGTGGTGGAGCTCAACGCCGACTATGTTGACCATTCCTTCCGGGAAGCCCTGTTGGCCTGGCAGCTCCAGCACCAGGCCGGGGGCGGGACGGTAAATCTTGAGGAGCACGGCAACACGGTCTTCCGGGACGCTGCCCACCAGGCTCCCCGGCGCGAGGAGGCCAGCGAACTGCCCCTTCCGCCCCGGAAGGAGCCGCTGCTGCAGGGCGTCAACAAATACCACCGTAGGTTCGCCCACCAGGTCCGCCCGCTGGTGCACGACCTGGCGGAAGGGCAGAGTCCCGACAGCCTGTTCGTGGCCTGCGTGGATTCCCGCGTCAATCCCAACCTGATCACCAGCAGCGGTCCCGGCGACCTGCTCACGCTGCGGAACATCGGCAATGTGGTGTGCGCCGACGGCCAGGACGCCTCGACTGCCTCGGCCCTGTCCTTCGCCGTCAACGGACTGGGGGTGCGGTCGCTGGTGATTTGCGGGCACTCCAACTGCGGCGCCATGAAGGCGCTGCTCGCAGAAGCCGACGGCGAAGACCACGGTTCCCTGGGTGCGGCATTCGGGCAGTGGCTGGACCATGCCCGGCCAAGCTACGCAGAGCTGCTTGCAGGTCATCCGGTGGGCCGGCAGGCGGCCGCAGCGGGATACAGCCGAGTGGACCAGCTGGCGATGGTCAACGTGGCCGTGCAGTTGGCCAAGCTGCAGAACCATCCGGTGGCGGGCCCGCCGCTGGCTGCGGGGAAGGTCCAGGCCACCGGCCTCTTTTACGACATTTCCACCGCTCAGGTCCTGCAGATCACCACCACCGGAATCGACAACCTTGACCCCGCCTGCGAGGCCGCGTTTCAGGTCAAGGCATTCGCGGACCGGTAAGGTCCCGGCCGGCCACCTGAAAGGGCCCGAAACCGGCAGGCGCCCCGGTCCCATCCGGGCCGGGGCGCCTGCCGCGCATTTATCGGGGAGCGTTCGCCTGCTTCTGCGTCCTGGAGGAGTCCATGGGACTGGAACGGGCGATGTCCCAGGCATTGGTTGACGCCGCCATCAGCAGGGCGGCGCCGAGCATGTGGGCCGCCACCAGCAGCGCCGGAATGCCGTTGTAGTACTGCGTGAAGCCAATGATGGCCTGAAGCACGGTGACGCCCAGGAGGGCCAGGACGGCCGTCCGGAAAGGCCCCTTAATGCCACGCCTGAAGACCAGCACCAGGGCCACCAGCGTTCCGGCCGTGACCAGGTACGCCGGCACGGCATGGATGTGGGAGAACAGATCCCAGTCCAGGTCGTTGCGGGGAGCATCGGCGTCACCGGCATGCGGGCCCGCCCCCGTGACCACCACACCAAGCATCACGGCGACGGCGGAGAAAAGGGCGACGGCGGCCGTCACCGGGCGCAGGGCAGCGGGCAGGGCGGCGGGCCGGGAGGCAAGGAAGCGGCCGGTCCGTCCGAAGACCCGGTTGACCAGCAGCGTGGCGAATACCACCAGCGCCATGGAAACCAGGAAGTGCAGCCCAACAACCCATGGGTTGAGGTTGGTGAGGACCGTGACGCCGCCAATCACCGCCTGGGCGGGGATGCTGGCCAGCAGGCCCAGGGCCAGGAGGAAGAGATCCTTGCGTTCCTTCCGCAGGTTCCACAGGTACACCAGCATCAGGGCAGCAACGGCGGCCAGCGCGAACGTCAGGAGTCGGTTACCGAACTCGATGAAGCCGTGGATCCCCATCTCAGGGGTGTTGACCAGCGAATCCGTGGTGCACCGGGGCCAGGTGGGGCAGCCGAGGCCTGATGCCGTCAGGCGAACGGCGCCGCCGGTGACCACCAGGAGCGTCTGGCCGATCAGGGACGCGACGGCGAGGCGGCGGATCCTGGCGTCCACGGTGCGTGGGAGCCGCGATGCCAGGCGGCCGGCGAGCTGGGGGAGGCGTGAAGCCGTGGTCACGATTATCTCAATTCCACTTGAACCAACGGATGGCTGCGGCTCCGGCGATAACCGTCCAGAGCAGCAGGATGAGGGCAGCGCCGCCGTTGACGGCGCCATCCAGGAAGGCGGCCCGCATTGATTCGCCCAGCGCGCCGGACGGCAGGAAGTGCACAATGGCCTGCGCCGCGGCAGGCAGTCTCTCGGCGGGGATCACGATGCCGCCCAGTGCGCCGAGGAGGATCCACAGCAGGTTGGTGATGGCCAGCGTGGCCTCCGGCCGGACTGTTCCGGCCACCAGCAGACCCAGCGCAGTGAAAGCCGCCGCGCCCAGCGCGAGCAGTGCCAGCCCCGGGAGCCAGCCCGCCGCCGTCGGCTGCCATCCCAGCGCCAGGGCTACCAGCCCCACCACCACCACCTGAAGGCACAGGACGGCCAGGACCGAAAGGACCTTGCCGGCAATAAGGCCGCCACGGCCCAGCGGCGTGGTCGACAGGAACCGGAGCACGCCGTAGCGGCGGTCGAAGCCGGTGGCGATGCCCTGGCCGGTGAACGCCGTGGACATCGCGCACAGCGCGAGGATCCCCGGAACCGCCACGTTGATGCGGCTGGAGCCCATCCCGTCCAGGAAAGGGGTCACCGTCAGGCCGACCAGCGCCAGCAGCGGCAGCACCACTGCAAGGATCAGCTGTTCGCCGTTCCGCAGCATGGTCAGTGCCTCATACTTGCCCTGCAGCAGGACGCGGCGCAGCAGGGAGGCCGGCTGCTGGATCTCCCGCGTTGCTGCCGTGCTCATCGGATGTCCTTTCCTGAAATGTCCAAAAAGACGTCTTCAAGGCTACGCGCCTGGAGGCTCATTGATGCGGGCATGACGCCCTTCGCTTCCCACCACTGGGCCAGCGCGGCGAGGTGGCGCGGGGTCAGGGCGCCGGTGACGGTGTAGCTTCCGGCGCGGGATTCTGAAACATCCACGCCATCCGGCAGCACCGCGGCCACATCCAGGCCGGCCGGTGCCTCGAACACCAACGTCCGGATGTGCTCACCGCCTTGGCCGGCTGCCGGGGTGCGCTGCAGCAACTCCTGCACTGTTCCCTCGGCAACGTTGCGGCCGCCGTCGATGATGTACACGTAGTCCGCCAGGCGCTGGGCGTCGTCCATAAGGTGGGTGGTGAGGATGATCCCCATCCCGCTGTCCCGCAACTCGGCGATCAGGTCGAAGACCAGCTGCCGGGACTGCGGGTCCAGGCCGGCGCTCGGCTCGTCCAGGAAGAGGACTTCCGGCCTGCCGATGAGGGCGGCGGCGAGAGCCAGGCGCTGTTTCTGGCCGCCGGACAGCCTGCGGACGCTGGTACGGCTGAAGGTGTCGATGCCCAGCCTGCCCACCAGGTCCTCCAGGGGCCACGGGCGGGCATACAGCCCTGCAATGTGCCGCAGCAGCGGCAGGGGCCTTGCCGACGGCGGGAGGCCACCGTCCTGCAGCATCACACCGACGCGGGAACGCAGGTCAGCGCCTGCCGCCGCAGGGTCCTGATCCAGCAGTGAGATACTGCCGCCGTTGCGCTTCTGCAGGCCCTGCGCGCATTCGAGTGTGGTGGTCTTTCCGGCGCCGTTCGCGCCCAGGAGCGCGGTTACCTGTCCACGCTCCGCGATAAGTGAAACGCCGCTGACAACCCTGAGCATCTTTCCGTCCAGGCTGGAAAGGGGGCCAACGTCCTTGATGAGCCCATGGATGGACAGGACGGGGGACTGGGGGAATCGCACCACAGTATTCTACGGGATGTAGTATTTCCCGACGTCCGACGTCCGACGCGGTTATGCGGCAGTGGCAGCCAAGGTCAGCCTGTCCTTACTGGAGTGCGGGACTAAATTACGACATGATTGTGTTGTGTATTCCATGATCAACGCTACAGCTGTGCCCGTGGCCGGTGCCGCGGCATCCAGTCCTGTCGCTGATGCCGACGAGCGGACCCGGGACCGGGTCCTCGCTGCCGTCCTGGAACATGGACCCGTCAGTGCGGCCGAGCTCGGAGACATGCTGGGGTTCACCCCGGCCGCAGTCCGGCGCCACCTGGACCACCTCTCCCGTGCCGGCGTCATCGAGGTCAAGAAGGTGGCCAAGCCCGGAGCGGGTGCCGGCCGTCCCGCCCGACGCTACGTCCTCAGCTCCCAGGGCCAGTCCAGCCTGGGCAACGACTACCTGGACATCGCCGCCCTTGCGCTGCAGCAGCTGCAAAAGATGGCCGGCCCGGATGCCGTGCGCGCCTTCGCCGAGGAGCGTTTTGCGGATATGGAGCGCCGCTACGCACCTGAAATCGAGCAGGCCGGACCGGACATCCGGGACCGTGCCAATGCACTCGCAGCCGCCCTGACCCGCGACAACTTCGTGGCCTCCGCCGCGTCCATCGAGGCAAAGGCACCGCTGCCCGCGGCGCTCTCGAGCGTGCAGCTCTGCCAGGGGCACTGCCCCATCCAGCAGCTGGCGGCCCGCTTCCCGGTGTTCTGCGACGTCGAAACCGAAGTTTTCTCAAGGCTGGTGGGCGTTGACGTCCGACGCCTCTCCACCCTGGCGCGCGGTGGCCACGTCTGCACCACCCACATTCCTACAGGCAGGCTGTCTGCCAAGCCGGTCACTGCGCCGGCCGCAGCCCCCGCCAGCCTGGACGAAGTAACCAACCATCAGTAAGAAAGGCCGTGATGACGGACCAACTATCAGAGAAAGCAGTAGCCGAAAACACTGTGATCTCGGAGATTCTGGAAAAGAATCCCGAGCTCCACGGCATCGGCAACTACGAGTACGGGTGGGCTGACAAGAACGACGTCGGCGCCAACGCACGCCGTGGGCTCAGCGAAGAAGTCGTCCGGGACATTTCGGCCAAGAAGAGCGAGCCGGAGTGGATGCTTGACCTGCGCCTCAAGGGCCTGAAGTACTTCGACCGCAAGCCCATGCCCACCTGGGGTGCGGACCTGTCGGGCATCGACTTCGACAACATCAAGTACTTCGTCCGTTCCACCGAGAAGCAGGCTGCCTCCTGGGACGACCTCCCCGAGGACATCAAGAACACCTACGACAAGCTGGGCATCCCGGAGGCCGAGAAGCAGCGCCTGGTTTCCGGCGTCGCCGCCCAGTACGAGTCCGAGGTTGTCTACCACCAGCTGCGCGAGGACCTTGAGCGGCAGGGCGTCATCTTCCTGGACACCGACACCGCGTTGAAGGAACATCCGGAGATCTTCCAGGAGTACTTCGGCACCGTCATCCCCGTGGGCGACAACAAGTTCGCCTCGCTGAACACCTCTGTCTGGTCCGGCGGCTCCTTTGTCTATGTTCCCAAGGGCGTCCACGTGGACATCCCCCTGCAGGCATACTTCCGCATCAACACCGAAAACATGGGCCAGTTCGAGCGGACCCTGATCATCGCGGACGAGGATTCCTACGTCCACTACATTGAGGGCTGCACGGCTCCCATTTACACGTCGGATTCCCTGCACTCCGCAGTGGTGGAAATCATCGTGAAGAAGGGCGCCCGGGTCCGGTACACCACTATCCAGAACTGGTCCAACAACGTGTACAACCTGGTGACCAAGCGTGCCATCTGCGAAGAAGGCGCCACCATGGAATGGGTCGACGGCAACATCGGCTCCAAGGTCACCATGAAGTACCCGGCCGTGTACCTGGTGGGCGAGCACGCCAAGGGCGAGACCCTGTCCATCGCGTTCGCCGGCGAAGGCCAGCACCAGGACACCGGCTCCAAGATGGTGCACATTGCGCCGAACACCAAGAGCTCGATCATCTCCAAGTCCGTGGCCCGCGGCGGCGGACGCGCAGCATACCGCGGCCTGGTCCAGGTCCGTGAAGGCGCCAAGCACTCCGCCAACACCGTCCGCTGTGACGCGCTGCTCGTAGACACCATCAGCCGCTCGGACACCTACCCGTACATCGACATCCGTGAGGACGACGTTGTGATGGGCCATGAGGCAACTGTTTCCCGGGTCAGCGAAGAGCAGCTCTTCTACCTGATGTCCCGCGGCATGCGCGAAGACGAAGCCATGGCGATGATCGTGCGCGGCTTCATCGAGCCGATTGCCCGCGAGCTCCCCATGGAGTACGCACTTGAGCTGAACCGCCTCATTGAACTGCAGATGGAAGGGTCCGTCGGATAACGATGACTGAAATCACTACCGAAAAGGCACGCATCGGCGCGCCCTCAGCCCAGCCGTTCATCGACGGCTTCACCGAAGAAGGCGAGAGCCTCTCGCCGATCAACGCCAACGGCAAGGCCCCGCTTGCGGGCGCTTCAGCCAAGAGCCACTCCCACGGCGGCGGCGTCGGCGTACCGGACAGCTCACGCGCCGGCCGGCTGACGTCCTACAAGCTCGCTGACTTCAAGCCGCTCACCGGCATGGAGGAGGACTGGCGTTTCACCCCGCTCAAGCGCCTCCGCGGCCTGCATTCCGAGGTCCTGTCCGGCGCGGCGCCCACCGTGATCGTCAAGGGCCCGGAAGGCGTCGTTGTCGAGGGCGTCGGCCGCGACGACCAGCGGATCGGTACCGCCGGCATCCCCGAGGACCGCGTCTCCGCCAACGCCTGGGAGAATTTCGCCCAGGCGACCGTGGTGACCATCCCCGCGGAGTTCGAAGCGTTGACGGAGATCACCATCGACGTCGAAGGCACGTCCCTGGACGCCGCCGCCCAGCACCTGGTGATCGTCGCCGAAAAGTTCTCCAAGGCTGTTGTGGTCCTGAACCACAAGGGCTCCGCCGTGGTTTCGGAAAACGTTGAAATCATCGTCGAAGACGGTGCCAACCTCACGGTTGTCTCGCTCCAGGAATGGAACGACGACGCTGTCCACGCCTCCTCCCAGCAGGCAAAGATCGGCCGTGACGCCAAACTCAAGCACGTCATGGTGAGCCTTGGCGGGGACCTGGTGCGCGTCACGCCGTCGGCCCGCTTCACTGCCCCCGGTGGCGAGGCCGAACTGTTCGGCCTGTACTTCGCCGACGCCGGCCAGCACCTTGAGCAGCGTCTCTTCGTGGACCACGCGGTACCCAACTGCAAGTCCAACGTCCTCTACAAGGGTGCCCTGCAGGGCCGCAACGCCCACGCTGTCTGGGTTGGTGACGTCCTGATCCGCAAGGAAGCAGAAGGCACCGACACTTACGAGGCCAACCGCAACCTGCTGCTCACCGACGGTGCCCGCGCCGACTCGGTGCCCAACCTCGAAATCGAGACAGGGCTCATCGAGGGTGCAGGCCACGCCAGCGCCACCGGCCGGATGGATGACGAGCACCTGTTCTACCTGATGGCCCGCGGCATCCCCGAGGATGTTGCCCGCCGACTGGTGGTCCGGGGCTTCCTGAACGAAATCATCCAGCAGATCAAGGTCCCCTCCATCGAGGAGCGGTTGACCGAGGCTGTTGAGCACGAACTCGCACTGACGGACAACTAGAAGCTACGGAGCACGGTTTTCAGATGACTGACCAGCCAAAGGGCGAGCTTGTCTGCAAGGTGGACGAAATCCAGGTGAAGCAGGCGCTGCGGATCCTGATCGACGACTACCCTGTGGCGATCGTCAAGGATTCCATGGGGGAGATCCACGCGATCGGCGACACCTGCTCACACGCGGACATTTCACTGTCCGAAGGTGACGTGGATGGCTGCACCATCGAGTGCTGGGGCCATGGCTCGCAGTTCGACCTCCGCAGCGGCCAGCCGCTGCAGCTGCCCGCCTACGATCCCGTCCCGGTATTCGCCGTCGAGATCGCAGGCGATGAGGTCTACGTGGATGTCACCAACGTCCTCAACGGCGCCGAAGCTCCGAACTTCAGCTAGCACCACAGAATTACGAACCACACTTCCAGACACAGAGCGCACCGCAGCCGGCAGGCGCGGCGCAGAGGAGAACAAGACATATGTCTACTCTTGAGATCAAGGACCTGCACGTCAGCATTGAGACGGAACAGGGCACCAAGGAAATCCTGAAGGGCGTCAGCCTGACCATCCGCACCGGCGAAACCCACGCCATCATGGGCCCGAACGGCTCCGGCAAGTCCACCCTGGCCTCCACCATCGCCGGGCACCCCCGCTACAACGTCACCAGCGGCTCCATCACCCTGGACGGCGAGGACGTCCTGGAGATGAGCGTGGACGAGCGTGCCCGCGCCGGCGTATTCCTGGCCATGCAGTACCCGGTGGAGGTCCCCGGTGTCAGCATGACCAACTTCCTGCGTACCGCAAAGACCGCCATCGACGGCGAAGCCCCCAAGCTGCGCACCTGGACCAAGGACGTCAAGGCTGCCATGGAGCAGCTGCGCATCGACGCTGACTTCGCCCAGCGCAACGTCAACGAAGGCTTCTCCGGCGGTGAGAAGAAGCGCGTGGAAATCCTGCAGCTGGAGCTTTTCAAGCCGAAATTCGCCATCCTGGACGAGACTGACTCGGGCCTGGACGTAGACGCGCTGAAGGTTGTTTCCGAAGGCGTCAACCGCGCACATGCGGAAGGCAACATGGGCACCCTGCTCATCACGCACTACACGCGCATCCTCCGCTACATCAAGCCTGACTTCGTCCACGTGTTCGTGGACGGACAGGTTGTCGAGGAGGGCGGCCCCGAGCTGGCCGACCGCCTCGAGGAAGAAGGCTACGACCGCTACGCCAAGGGCGCCGGCGCTGCCACCGTCGCCGCCGAAGCCGCAGTACAGGCCTAGTTAGGACTTGCCATGACCGAAATCAAGCCGGGCCGTACGGCCCTGGAGGACGTCGAAGAGGCGCTCAAGGACGTCATCGATCCTGAGCTTGGCGTCAACGTCGTGGACCTTGGGCTGTTGTACGGCCTGAAGTACTCCGACGACGACGGTGCGCTCCTGATCGACATGACGCTCACCACCGCCGCCTGCCCGCTCACCGATGTGCTCGAGGAGCAGGTAGGCCAGGCGCTGGACGGCGTCGTGGACGATTGGCGCCTCAACTGGGTATGGATGCCGCCATGGGGTCCCGAGCGGATCACCGACGATGGCAAGGACCAGATGAGGGCCCTCGGCTTCAACATCTAAAAAAAGTACGACGACGGCGGGTCACCTTCCCTGGGAAGGTGGCCCGCCGTCGTCGTTCCCACCGCCATCGACTGCTACATACCTGCCGTTTTCACGCCCCATAACGACACCTGCGGAGCAATCGATGGGTTAAAGAGTGGCGGCGCTGAAGGTGTCGCACTGCTTGATGTCGCCGGACTGATAGCCCCGGGTGAACCAGCGCTGGCGTTCCTCGCTGGAACCGTGCGTCCAGCCCTCGGGGGAGACCCTGCCGGTGGCTGCCTTCTGGATCCGGTCGTCGCCCACGGATGCGGCGGCGGACAAGGCGTCGTTCACGTCCTGCTGGGTGAGGGGTTCCAGGTACGGTTGGCCCGTGGCGGGGTTCGGCGTGGTGGAAGCGTATTTGGCCCACAGACCTGCATAGCAGTCGGCCTGCAGTTCGGTGCGGACGGACCCGGACTCCGGTCCCTGCGGATCCTGCTGCGCCCGCCCCAGGTCGCCGAGGATGTTCTGGATGTGGTGGCCGAATTCGTGGGCCACCACGTACTCCTGGGCCAGGGGGCCGCCGGAGGAACCAAAGCGGTCCACCAGTTCCTGGAAAAAGCCGGGATCGAAGTATGCGGTGGTGTCCGTGGGGCAGTAGAAGGGGCCCACCTCGGATGTTGCGGACCCGCACCCGGTGTTGGTGCCGCCGCTGAAGATCACTGCCTCCGGACGGGGGTACTGCACGTTGTACTGCTTAAGGTAGCCGGGCCAGAACGCGTTGAGGCTGTTGACGGTGCCGGTGATCCGGCAGTCAAGGCGCGCGTCGGCGTCCGCCCCGGTGGTGCAGGCCGGTGCCGTGCCCTGCGACTGTCCTGCGGTTCCGCCGTCAGTCAGGCCTCCGAGCATGTTGGGGTTGATGCCGAGCAGGAGTGCAACGAGCAGCACCAGGCCGCCACCGATTCCGCCGCCGATCTTCACGCCGGTGCCCATGCCCCGCCGGTCCTGGACCTGGGAGGGATCAAGCTGCACGTTGTCATTGAAACTCATATCGTCACAATACCCGCGGGCCGGGGGCTCAACCCATGGCGGCCGGTAAAGTTGGTTCGTGCCTTTCCTCGACAAGATCCAGCTCTGGGCTGGGCAACGGCCGCACGACACCGCCGTGGTGATCGCCGGGCGGCGCCTGGCCTGGGATGAGCTGGTGGATTCCGCCGCCGGCCTGGTGCCGGAGACGAAGTCAGTCACCACCTTGTGCCAGTCCAACTCCGTGGATTTCGCCGTAATGTTCGCTGCAGCCGTGGCGGGCAGCCGCCAGTGCGCAGTCCTGGACCCGTCCTGGCCCGCACCCCTGCAGGAGGACATTGTCCGGCGGGTGGAGGCTTGCGCCGTTCCGGCCCCGGTCTCCCCGGATGACGACCTGGCTGACGGCCCTCCTGACGCCGGCTTCCTCATCGGACTGACCTCCGGCACCACTTCCGTGCCCAAGGCATTCACGCGTTCCCGGCGGTCGTGGCAGCAGTCCTTCGATGCTTCGATCGAGTTTTTCGGACTCCGGCAGGATGATGTCACCCTTGCGCCCGGCCCGCTGGCCGCCAGCCTGAACCTCTATGCCCTGGCCGAATGCCTTTACGCCGGGTCCGAGTTCCAGACGCTGGAAACGTTCGACGTCGGCGACGTCCACGCTGCCATCACGTACGACAGAGTCACCCGGCTGGTCCTGGTGCCCACCATGCTGCGGATGCTCAGCGAACGGGGGATGACGGGGTGCGTCGACGCGTCCGGAATCCGCACCATCATCTGTGCCGGCTCCAAGCTCGACGCCCGCACCCTGGAAGCGGCCCGTCGCTGGGCCCCGAACGCCACCATTTACGAGTACTACGGCGCCTCCGAGCTGAGCTTCGTCTCCGGCCTTGGCCTGGTCCCTGGGCAGGACGCAGCCGCGGGCGGCACCGGAATCGGGCAGCCCTTTCCCGGCGTCGACGTCCGGATCCTGGACGACGACGGCATCGTGGTTCCGGCCGGTGGCTACGGCAACATCTGCGTCCGCAGCGGCATGGTGAGCAACGGTTACCTGTGGGGCGATGACGGCGAGGCGCTGCGGTCCTTTGGCGACTGGTACACGGTGGGGGACCAGGGCTACCTTCTGGACGGGGAGCTGCATATCCTTGGCCGCCGCGCCGACATGATCCTTACCGCCGGAAGGAACGTCTACCCGCACGAGGTGGAACTGGCGCTGGCAGCAGTCCCCGGCGTTGCGGCAGCGGTGGCCGCCGGCATGCCGGACGATCTGCGGGGCCAGCGGATAGTTGCTGGAGTGGTGGCTTCCCATGGCGGGCTTACCGCAACGCAGCTGCGGTCCGGGCTGGAGGACATCCTGTCCCGGCACAAGCGGCCCCTGCAGTACTACCTCCTGCCGGAACTTCCCACCACGGACCGCGGAAAGGTCAGCCGGAGCCTGCTGATGGAGTGGATCAATGCCAGGGACCCCAGGGTACGGGCCCTTGGCGGCTGACGTCCGGCCGGCCGGGCTCCTGCCGGCGGACCGCCAGCCCGTGATCATCGCAGCGCGCCGGACCCCGGTGTGCCCCGTCAACGGAGCCCTGCGGACCCTCCGGGCACATGAACTGCTGGCGCCGGTCCTGCGCAACCTTGTAGCAGAACTGTCATTGGATCCGGAGTCGGTCGCCGACGTCGTGATCGGCAACGCCGTGGGCGGCGGCGGAAACGTGGCCAGGCTCGCCCTGCTGGAGGCGGGACTGCCCGTCACCGTGCCCGGGATCACCGTGGACCGGCAATGCGGCTCAGGCCTGGACGCCATAGTCTTCGCCGCACGGCTGGTTGCTGCCGGTGGCAGCCCGCTCTACCTGGCAGGGGGAGCGGAGAGCACCAGCACCGCACCCCTGCGCGCCCACCGGAAGGACGACGGCGGCCCGGAGTTCTACCGCCGCGCCCAGTTTGTGCCGGCGGTCTTTGGCGATCCGGACATGGGCGTCGCGGCGGAAACGGTGGCGGCGGAATACGGCGTGGGCAGGGACCGCCAGGATGCCTTTGCGCTGGCCAGCCACCGGAAAGCCCTCGCGGCGGTCAGCGAGGGGCGGTTTGCAGACGAAATCGTGCCGCTGGCCACTGCTGCCGGAACTGTTTCAACCGATGGCGGCCCGCGCGCCGGCCTCACCCCCGCCATCATGGCCCGGTTCCCAGCCGCCTTCGTGCCGGGGGGAACTGTCACCGCCGGAAATTCCTGCTTTGACGCGGACGCCGCATCCGCCGTCGTCATCACCTCCCTTCAGCGCGCGCGCCAATTGGGGGTGCACGATGGCCTGCTGGTACGTGGCACAGGCACCGCGGGTGTGGCTCCGCAGGTGCTGGGGATTGGTGCTGCCCCCGCTGCCCGTGAGGTCCTCACCGGAGCCGGTGTATCTGCCGGGGAGGTGGACCTGGTGGAATTCAATGAGGCCTTCGCATCCCAGACCCTTGCCTGCCTGGACCAGTTGGGCATTGATGCCGGGCGGGTGAACCTGGACGGCGGCGCGCTGGCGCTGGGGCACGCCTATGGTGCGTCCGGGGCGGTCCTGGTGACGCGGCTGCTGGCCCAGGCGCGGAGGGCCGGCGTTCCGGGAACGTTGGGGCTGGCGATGATCAGCATGGCCGGCGGGATGGGAACCGCGGCACTGCTTGAGTACTGCGTGCCGGCACAAGCCTGATTGTCAGGCTGGCTGGTCCTCGGCTTCGCCCAGGCCGCGGGCGGCGAGCGCTTCACCGGTCTGCCGGGCGTAGGCCACGGAGGTGATGAACACCGGCAGGACCAGGGCCCGCGGGTTGCGCTCCAGCCCCCTGGCCCGGGCGGAGTCCCGGACGTCGGCGAACGTGCCGGCGATGAACGGGATGCTGCGCAGCATGACGGCAATGGTCAGGGCGAAGCGTTCCGGATCGGCACCCAGCCTTTTGAACGGACGCACCATCCGGACAACGCCGTCCAGGAGCCGCTGAATGGGTGTGGTGGCGGTAAGCAGGGATGCTGCCACCACGCAGACCAGGATGTTCAGGACAATCCGCGCCGCGGTGGGTCCGCCCAGCTGCCACCACTGGAAGAGGCCGATGGCCAGCAGCACCGGAGCGAGCGGCCGGACGGCACCCCACAGCCGTTTCACGCCGGCGCCGGCCACCAGGAACAGGCCGGTGAGAAAGGCCAGCACGGCAGCCGAGATATGCCAGTCCACGATGATGAAGGACGCCAGCCCGCAGGCGAAGACCAGCGCGAACTTAAGCGCCAGTGGCGTCCGGTGAAGGAGGGAATTGCCCGGCACATAGTTGGCCAGGAGGAACGCGTGGCCCCTCATTGGGTGTCCCGGCTCGCGTGGTTCAGCCCGTGGAGGCACCACGAACGGTAGGCTGCCACGGCGTCGGCGGGGGCGCCGTCGAATGCCACGCAGCCCGCTTCGATGACCAGGACGCGGTCCATCTCCAGGGCCAGGTCAAGGTCATGGGTGGACATGATGATTTGCTGGTCCAGGGTGGCCAGCGTCCTGCGGAGCAGCTCGCGGTTGCGCAGGTCAAGCAGTGTGGAGGGTTCATCCAGGACCAGCACCGCCGGGTCAACGGCGAGCACGGCGGCGAGCGCCATCAGTTGCCGTTCGCCGCCGGACAGCTCGTAGATGCTCTGGTCCGCCAGGTGAAGCAGTCCCAGCCGGTCAAGCGCCGCCTCAGCCTGGCGGCGCCGCTCCGGGCCGTTCTTCACGGAGCGGCGCAGGGACAGCTCCACGTCCTCCCTGCCGGTGGGCATCACCAGCTGGGAGAGGGGGTCGGTGAAGACGAAGCCGACGTTCCGCCTGACTTTCCGCACGGCACGCACTGTGTCGTCGCCGTCGACCGTCACCCTGCCGTTGGTTGGCTGGATGAGCCCGTTGACCAGGCGCAGCAGCGTGGATTTGCCGGAGCCGTTGGCTCCGATGATGCCCACGCGCGCTTCCTCGAGCCGGAGGGTCACTGCGTCGAGGAGGACTTTGGGTTGCGGGGAGTTCTCCGTTTCGACGGCGACGGACACCTGGTCAAAGGTCACTGCGGGCATGGCGATGGGTCCTAGGCGCTTTCGGTTGCCAGGGCACGGCGGCGCACGCGGCGCACCAGGACGTCGGGGAAGGCCCGGTGAAGCGCGACGGCGATGACGGCCGCGAGGACATTCTTGATGATGTCCCCCGGGTAGAAGATGAGGTCGCTCAGGAAGGCCTGCTCGAGGGTGGCCTTGGAGTTCAGGGCGATGCCCACGATGCCCAGCGAGTGCACCACCACGACGCTGGTGACCGTGGCGGACAGGAAGAACCAGAGGGCGCGGGCCTTGGTGGTGCGCTTGATCACAACAGTGGCCAGCCATCCCACGATGCCCGCGGCGATGGGGAAGGCGATGATGTAGCCGGCGGAGGGCACGGCAAGGATGCCCAGGCCGCTGCGGCCCTGGCTGAAAATGGGGAGGCCGGCGAGGCCAAGGAGGGTGTACAGGCCGACGGCGGCGAAACCGCGCGCCGGGCCCAGCACCAGGCCGGTGAGCATGACAGCCAGCGTCTGGAAGGTGATGGGGACGCCGAAGCCGTTCAGGGCCAGTCCCGGCACCAGGGCGGCGCCGGCCACGAGGGCGGCAAAAACGGCGATGAGCCCCAGGTCCGTGCCGTTCCAGCGGCGGCGCTCCGTCCGCGGGCTGTTTTTGGGGGTGATGTCGGTGTTGCTCATGGTGGTCCTGTCGGGGTTGTACAAGCCGAATCTAATGTACAGCCGACGCTACCGGGGTGGAACGGGGCCCATTTTGTAGGGGACCTACTAAACAGGGGAGCCGCGGCTTTGGGCTGGGCACAAGGAGCCTCCAAATGGGTACCTTTCGCCGTTACTCCTGGGTGGGCGACGGGCTAGGCTCCCACTATGAAGCCCCGGGGCATTCTCCTGCTTGCCATGGGCGTGGTTGTCGGAGCGTTGGCACTGCTCACCCTGACCGGCCACATGCTTTCGCCGGGCCCGCCCTGCCCGGCAGTCGGTTATGCCTACACAGGTGATGTGGAGGTGACTTTTTCACGGCCACCCGGGTCAGCAGCTGCTTGTTTCGGGGAAAGCTGCATTCCTCAAGACGTGGCAGCTAATGCTGGGGGCAAATGGCTGGTCCCGCAGTCCCCGCCCTACTTGAAGCCCCCTGTCAGTGTCACCTCGATCTATGTGGAAGCCACGGATTTGCCGGGCCACCGCCTATCCCGCTACCTGCCAATAGAAACAGAATCAACCGGCGAACATCCTTTTGGGCCCGGGTGCGGAGGCCCTTTCAGGTTCAAGCCCGTATATGTGGCTTTCGACTGAAACTTCTGAAGCTGGCCTGCGCGCTGCAGTGTAGGGGCATTAATTAGGGGGAGCCCGGGATTGTTTTGGATGCCTGGAGCAACAACACTGAACGAACTGGGAATTGCGGTGGTATTTAACTCGGGGGGCTAAATTGATCAATTATCCGTTTTTCGGTGGGCGCGCGCGTGGTACCACTGCCCGGTCTTTCTTTCTTTTCATAATTCGGGGCGTTGATCCATTGGCTGGTCCCCGTCGGCGACGTTGGTCGAACCTGCGGTTGCAGGGACTTTTGACAGCGTTGGTTGTTGCGTTCTGCGCCCTGGTGGTGCCCACCCCAGCGACGGCAGACACGGGCGATGTTGGGGTTGCGGGTCCGTCGCATTCCGGCACGGGCACGCCCACAGGAACCAAGCGCGCCACCAGCGTGCTGTGGTTCAACGACGGATCCTGGTGGGGGAACCTCTGGGACTCTGCCACCTCCGATTTCCACATCTTCCGGTTCAACTCCGGGACGAGTTCCTGGGTAGATACCGGCGTGGCCACGGACGGACGGGCGGACACCCATCATGACGTGCTGTGGGACGGGAAGACGCTGTATGTCGCAAGCTACAAGTTCGTGAATGATGAGTCGCCCGCTGAGCCCAACTTCCCCACCACGATGCGCCGGTACAGCTACGACGCTGGTACCAAGAAGTACACGCTGCTCGGCTCCACCCAGATCAACAACTCCAAAGTTGAAGTCTTGACCATCGATAAGGACTCCACCGGCAGGGTCTGGTCCAGCTGGCAGGAGGACAACAGGATTTACCTGAATGTGACCGCCACTGACGGCAAGACGTGGGGCACTCCCTTCCAGGTTCCCGGATCAATGAGCAATGTCTCCGTGGACGATACGTCGGCAGTAATTGCCTTTGACGGGAAGATCGGCGTGATGTGGAGCCGGCAGGTGGGGGACTCCACGGACGGCATGTACTGGAGCTACCACGTCGACGGGGCGTCAACCACGGCCTGGAGCACTCCTGTGGCGGCTGTATCCGGGCAGCGCAGCAGCGATGACCACATGAACCTGAAGTGGCTGGACTCCTCGGGCGGCCGGGTGTTCGCGGCCATCAAGACGTCGTACACGTCCGCGTCACAGCCGCTGATCCAGCTGCTGGCCCTCAGCGGCACCACATGGTCCGCGCACACGATCGCCACCGTTGCGGAGTGTCCCAACCGGGTGATTGTCATGATCGACGAGAGCACCCAGAGGCTGCGCACCTTCGCTACCTATCCAAAGCCGTCCGGCACTGCCGACGCCGGTGTCTGCACCAGCTCGGGCGGTGCAGTTTACGAAAAGTCCACACCGTTGGACAAGATCAGCTTCACCACCACCAAGACTGCCCGCATCGTCGATGCCGACCAGTTTGTGCACAACGTGACGTCGACGAAGCAGAACGTCAACAGTGCGGCGTGGGGCACGGCCGACAGCGGCCTGTTGCTGCTGGCAGACGTTAATGCCACAAACCAGTACTGGCACTACTACGATCCCACCGGTGGCGGCACTGACACGACGGCTCCGACCGTGACGGCGACGTCTCCCGCTGCTGGTGCCACCGGCGTGGCAGTGACGGCCAATGTGACAGGGACGTTCTCGGAGGGCATTGACGCCTCCACGGTCACACCGGGCACGTTCACGCTGGCCAACGGGACGACGCCCGTGACCTCGACAGTGTCCTACGGCGCCTCCGGCAAAGTTGCAACCCTCAACCCTGATGCGGACCTCGCAGCGGCTACCGAGTACACAGCCACCATCAAGGGCGGTACCAGTGGTGTGAAAGATGTTGCGGGTATCGCCCTGGCAGCGGATAAGACCTGGACCTTCACCACGGCCGCGCCTCCGCCTGCCCAGACTCCCATTGCAGTCAAGGCAGCCTCGCTGAACGGTGCACTTGGTTCAGCCACCACGGGGGAAATCTACGGCCTGAAGGATAACGGCGGGTACCAGTGTTTTGAACGCGGTTGCATCCTCTACTCGCCGGCATCAGGGGCACACGTCTCAACTGGCGCCATCCGTGGACTCTGGGCAGCTACAGGGTTTGAAAACGGCAGGCTCGGCTACCCGGTCACCGATGAGGTCGGCGGGCTCAGGGACGGCGGGGTGTACCAGAACTACCAGGGCGGTGCCATCATCTGGTCACCAACGACAGGGGCCCACATCTCTGTGGGTGCGATCCGTGGCCTGTGGGCGGCCACAGGGTATGAAAACGGCAGGCTCGGCTACCCGGTCACCGATGAGATTGGCGGGCTCAGGGACGGCGGGGTGTACCAGAACTACCAGGGCGGCGCCATCATCTGGTCACCAACGACAGGGGCCCACATCTCCGTAGGCGCCATCCGTGGACTCTGGGCAGCTACAGGATATGAAAACGGCAGGCTCGGCTACCCGGTCACCGATGAGGTCGGCGGGCTCAAGGACGGCGGGGTGTACCAGAACTACCAGGGCGGTGCCATCATCTGGTCACCGGCAACAGGGGCCCACATCTCCGTAGGCGCCATCCGCTCAATCTGGGCCTCCACAGGGTATGAATCAGGTCGTCTCGGCTACCCCACAAGCGATGAATACGCGACAGGGAATGGAAGTGTGGCCCAGAACTATCAGGGTGGCGTCATCCACTGGAGCCCGAGTGGCTACTACATCTCCTGGTCGTAAGGACCGGACTGCCGTGACTTGGTAACGTTTGCCCCATGCCCATCAAACTGGAGAACGTCGGCATTGCAGTCCGGGACCTGGAAGCCGCGATAGCGTTCTTCACCGACCTCGGTCTCAGCGTCCTGGGCCGCCAGACGGTCAGGGGAGAATGGGCCGACACGGCCGTAGGCCTCGATGGCAACCATGCCAGGATCGCCATGCTGCAAACGCCGGACGGCCACGGCCGGCTCGAGCTGTTCGAGTACATCCACCCCGAAGCGATCGAGACTCCACCCACACTGCCAAACGAGATCGGCATGCACCGCGTTGCCTTCTCGGTGGACGACATCGACGCCGCACTGGACATTGCGGCCAGGCACGGCTGCCACCCCCTGCGCGGGGTGGCCACCTACGAAGACGTCTACAAGCTCACCTACGTCCGGGGACCGAGCGGAATTATTGTCATGCTCGCGGAGGAACTGAAGAAGGGCTGACCGCCCGCTGCAATATACTCCGAACATGCCCAAGAAGCACCAAGCCCTTAATGCCCATCGGTCCGTTGCCGTGCTGCGCGGAGGCCAACTGTGAGCGGCGGTCTCGTTGCCCTGCTCGACGACGTTGCGGCCCTTGCCCGGATTGCGGCAGCCTCGGTTGACGACGTCGCCGCCGGCGCCGCAAAGGCGGGGGCCAAGGCCGCCGGCGTAGTGATAGACGACGCCGCCGTCACCCCCCAGTACGTTTCAGGGGCGGACCCATCCCGCGAACTGCCCATGATCAAACGGATCTTCTGGGGCTCCATCCGGAACAAGCTGCTGATCATCCTGCCGGCACTGCTGCTCATCAGCGCCTTCATCCCGGGTGTCATTCCCTACATCCTCATGCTGGGCGGCACCTACCTCTGCTATGAGGGCGCGGAGAAGGTCTGGCACAAACTCCGCGGCAGTCACCATGAGGACGAGGAGTCCCCGTCAGTGGAACGCGGGCCCGATGCCGAGGCCAAGGTTGTCAAGGGAGCCATCACCACGGATTTCATCCTGTCCTGCGAGATCATGGTGATCTCGATGAACGAGGTGGCAGCGGAGTCCATCTGGGTCCGTGCCTTCATCCTGGTCATGGTGGCATTCGCCATCACGGTGCTCGTGTACGGTGCCGTGGCACTGATCGTCAAAATGGACGACATCGGAATACACCTGGCTGCCAAGGACTCTGCCCGTTCCCAGCGCTTCGGCAGGCTCCTGGTGAGAGGCATGCCGGCCGTGCTGGCCGCGATTACCTTCGTCGGCACCATCGCGATGCTCTGGGTTGGTGGCCACATCATGCTGCAGGGGGCACACGACCTCGGCTGGCACGCGCCCTACGACCTGGTCCACGCCATTGAGTCCCCGGCAGCATCGGTTCCGGTTGCAGGCGGCCTTCTGGGATGGCTGGTCAACACCGTGTGCTCAGCAGTCCTCGGACTCGCCTGGGGCCTCGTCGTCCTGGCCGTTGTGGGCCCGCTGATGAAAGTCCTGCCGTTCGGCAAGGCCAAAGGCGGGCACAAAGAAGGCGCCGCTGCAGCCGGCAACGCCGGACTCGGGCCCGAAGAGTCACACAGCTGACAGCACCGGGCCGCATCCGCTGCCTCTTTCAGAAGGCGTACCGGACGCGGCAGTACGGCGCTATGTCTGCAATCAGGGCGGTGAGCTGGCGGACGTACCCCGCTTTGGCCCGTGACCGGTACCGGACGTTGCTGAAACCATTCGAGGAAACTTTCCCTTCCTGAAGATCGGGACGCCACAGGTCAACCTCGGCCTGAGGGTGCCAGCCGAGGTTGACCTGGTGCAGTTGCTCGTTGTGCGTCAGGAAGATGACCTCCGCGGCCAGTTGCGCCTTGGCGGCGGGCGTCAGGGTTGCGTCGAGCTGGCGGAGCAGTTCCTCCCAGTCGGCCAGCCAGGTGTCGGTGATGATGACGGGGGAGAAGTTCACGTGAACCTCGTAGCCGGCATCAACGAAATCGTTGATGGCCGCCATTCTCTCCGCCACCGGTGATGTCCGGACGTCGACCGACTTCGCCAGGTCCGCGGGCATCAGGGAGAAGCGGATCCGGGTATGCCCGCCATGATTCCATTCCAGCATCGCGGGGTTGACGAACTTCGTGGCAAAGGACAGCTTGGCGTTGGGCAGTTCGCGGAAGAGCGTGACAAGATCCTCCACATTATCGCTGATCAACGCATCAACCGAACAGTCACTGTTCTCGCCAATGTCGTAGACCCAGAGCTCGGGATCGCACTGATTGGGCTCGAGTTTGATGCCCTGGCGGGCGGCGTGCCGCTCGACCGCCCCGGCGATCTGGGCAATGTTGGCGAAGACCGTGACGGGGTTGCTGTACCCCTTGTGGCGCGGCACGTAGCAGTAGGCACACGCCATGGCGCACCCGTTCGCCGTGGAGGGTGCGATGAAGTCCGCGGACCGGCCGTTCGGCTTGAAGGACAGCGACTTCTTGACGCCGAGGACCAGCGCCTCCGTCTTGATCCGTGACCAGCGGGGGACGTTGGCTTCGTCACCATGGACGTCCGGGATGTTCCAATGGTTTTCAACCAGTACGACGTCGGCATCCGGCCAACGTGCCACGATCTCCTGGCCCCGGGGCAGTTCCAAAGCGGTCGGCTGCGCGTAGATGCGGCGGATTTGGAGCAGCCGATCGAATTCCATCACCACATTCTCCATGAACCTCAGGAGCAGCAGGCCGCGTTAAGCCCACGGCATCCGCAACAAAACTACCCCCGGATGCCGTTGTTGAAATTGCGCTGCCCTGCCGGACGGTAGACTGGATTGTGCCGTTCTCCGGCCACTCTGCCCTGGCGTCCCTTCGTACTTCGTGCGCGGACCGTGGCGTTCCCTGTTGTGAAAGGCCTTACCTGCTGTGATTACTGTCCAGGATCTTGAACTGCGTGCCGGTGCCCGGCTCCTGATGGACCAGGTGAGCTTCCGCATCGATAAAGGGGACAAGATCGGCCTGGTGGGCCGCAACGGCGCGGGCAAGACTACGCTGACGCGTGTCCTTGCAGGCGAGGGCCTTCCCGCCGCCGGCAAGGTGACCCGCAGCGGCGAAATCGGCTACCTGCCGCAGGACCCCCGCACCCCGGACATGGAGCAGCTGGCACGCGACCGGATCCTCTCCGCCCGCGGCCTGGACATCGTCGTCGGGAAGCTCCGGAAAGCGCATGACGAAATGGCCAGCGAAGATGCCGACGTCCAGCGCAAGGCCATGAACCGGTACGACCGGCTGGAGTCCGAATTCCTCGCAGCAGGCGGTTATGCTGCCGAGGCCGAAGCTGCGTCAATCTGTTCCAACCTGGCCCTCCCTGACCGCCTGCTGAACCAGCCGCTCAAAACGCTGTCAGGCGGCCAGCGGCGCCGCGTGGAGCTCGCCCGCATCCTCTATTCCGATGCCGAAACGATGCTTCTGGACGAACCCACCAACCACCTTGACGCCGATTCGATCGCCTGGCTGCGTGACTTCCTGAAAAACCATCAGGGCGGCCTTATCGTCATCAGCCACGACACCGACCTGCTGGAAGCCACGGTCAACAAGGTGTTCCTGCTGGACGCCAACCGCGCCCAGATCGACTTCTACAACATGGACTGGAAGCGGTACCTCCTGCAGCGGGAGACGGACGAGCGCGCCCGGAAGCGTGAACGCGCCAACGCCGAGAAGAAGGCCCAGGTCCTCATGGACCAGGCCAACAAGATGCGGGCAAAGGCCACCAAGGCGGTCGCGGCGCAGAACATGGCCAAGCGTGCCGAACGTCTGCTCAGCGGCCTGGAAGCCGTCCGTGAGCAGGACCGCGTGGCGGCGTTGCGGTTCCCCGACCCGTCACCCTGCGGCAAGACCCCGCTCACCGCAGACGGGCTCAGCAAGTCGTACGGCTCACTGGAAATCTTCACCGACGTGGACCTGGCCATCGACCGCGGTTCCAAGGTGGTCATCCTGGGCCTCAACGGTGCCGGCAAGACCACACTGCTGCGCATGCTCGCCGGCGTTGACGCCCCGGACACCGGCGAGGTCATCCCCGGCCACGGCCTGAAGGTGGGCTACTACGCCCAGGAACACGAAACCCTGGACCACGACCGTACGGTGCTCGAGAACATGCGCTCCGCGGCGCCGGACATGAAGGACGCCGAGGTGCGCGGCATCCTGGGCTCATTCCTGTTCTCAGGTGACGACGTCGACAAGCCCGCCGGCGTTCTCTCCGGCGGCGAAAAGACGCGCCTGGCCCTGGCCACCATCGTGGCCTCCAGCGCCAACGTCCTCCTCCTCGACGAACCCACCAACAACCTCGACCCCGCCAGCCGCGCCGAAATCCTCGGCGCCCTGCGCAACTACACCGGCGCCGTCGTCCTGGTCAGCCACGACGAAGGCGCTGTCGAAGCACTGAACCCCGAACGCGTGGTCATGCTTCCCGACGGCGTCGAAGACCTCTGGAACGAGGACTACCTGGACCTGATCACGCTGGCTTAGCCCGGCTGTACCGATCGTCCGCCACTGTCGCGCAAACCCTTAGAGGCGCTCGAACACCATCGTGGCCTGGATGCGGTCACCGCCGCCGATCATTCCCTTGCTTCCGCTGCTGGCGGTGGTAATGGTGTGGAGACGGTAGCCCTTCGCGGCCTGTTCGTTAATGGCCTTCTCCAGGGACGGCAGGTTGCCCGTACCGGTTCCCCACAGTTTTTCCTTGAGGATCACCTGCAGGACGACGTACTGCATGACACCACTTCCTTCCGTTGCCAGCCAGTTGGAGCCATGCTACCCGCAGCGCTGGGCGCTCACGGGGGGCGTGGGCAGGAAATGCCGAGGGTGCCAGGCTGCCGCCTTCGGTTCAGCGCACCGTCAGTTCCCGGGCCTCCGTAATCCGGCGGAGGTCCCGGTAGCTGATGCTGAACATCGAGTTGTGGTCACCCGCTCCTGCCCAGAGCAGCCCGTGTGCCTGCAGGGACTCGTCCAGCAGCGTCCTGATCTTTTGTGGGTGGCCTACCGGGGCTACGCCGCCCACCTCCTGGCCGGTGTGTTCCAGGACGAAGCCCGGGGCGGCACGACGGATCTTGCCGGTGCCGAGCTGGGCTGCGACCAGCGCAGTGTCCACCCTGGCGGCGCCGCTGGCGAGGATCAGCAGGGGCTCACCGGCGAGGTCAAAGATGAGGCTGTTGGTGATGGCGGCAAGGTCGCATTCCAGCGCCTGCGCTGCTGCGGCAGCCGTGGGTACCCCGGCCCGAAAAGTCCGCACGGTGTCGCCGACGCCGGCCGCCACCAGGGCTGAGCGCACCAGGGCGACCGGACCGCCGTCGTACTCCATGCCTCAGTACCCCTGCGCGTCCAGGAGGGCGTCTTCTTCTTCCTCCGCTGTCGCCTTCTTCCGCTTACGCGGCGGGGCGGGCCGACGGCGGGCGGCAGGGACTGCGGAATGGACAGCACCGTCCGGCAGCGTTTCCTCCTCGTCCTCTGCGTCGATCGCCGCATTCCGGGCCTGCTGACGGGCCGCGTAGCCGAAGCCCACGAACATGAGCACACCGAACGCGAACCACTGCAGCGAATAGGACAGGTGCGTCCCCTCGTCGGTGGACGGCTTGGGGAACGCCACGGGCATGTCGGCGGACGGAGGCGTTTCGGCTGCAAGCTGGCCGTACGCGCCCGTAAGCAGGGGATAGCCCAGCTGCCTGGCGTAGGTTGGCAGGTCAATGGACGCGAGCTGGCCTTCAGGCGCCCCGCGCTGAAGTTCCGGCTCACCATGCTTCAGGCGAACGACGGCGGTGACCTCGCCGGAAGGGGGTGCCGGCACCGAATCCGGGCTGCCTGGGTTCTTGTTTCCGATGGGCAGCCAGCCGCGGTCGATGACCACGGTTTCGCCGGTGCTGAGGCGGAAGGGGACCACCACCTCGTAGCCGGGCTGGCCGTTCAACGGCCGGTTGCGGACAATCCGCTGGCCGGCCGCATCGTAGGAGCCCTTCAGCTCAACCTGGGTCCACTCCCTGGCCGGGTCAAGCTGGTTGAACTGGTCCCGTGCCTTTGCAAAGGGGATGGGGGTGGCCGAGTAATTGCTGACCACCCGGTTGATCTCGGCCAGCGTCTCCGCACGCCGGTCCATCTGCCAGCGGCCCAAAAATACGCACGCGGCGGCAAAGATCGCGGCCAGCAGGAGATAGCCCAGCCATTTGCTGGAAAAGAGGAACCGGTACATTCAGATGTCCTGGGCCGGTGAACCGTCATCGCCGGGGCTGAGGGGAAGCGTTTCCTTCCAGAGCCCCCGGGTCTGCAGGTAATCTTCCAGCCATTCCCGGTGGTCCACGCAGGCAAGCCACGTTTTGCGGCGCTCGGGGGCGTGGATTTTGGGGTTGTTCCAGAGGAGCTGCCAGGATGCCTGGGCCCTGCACGCCTTCCGTGAGCACATGGCGGTCCCGGACGCCACGTCCGATCCTGCCGCGAAATCGAAAAGACTCATGATGCCTGCCGCTCCTCCCCGGGGTCCTCATCCTTTACCAGTTCGCCTTGAAGCACAGCACTTCCGGGTTCATCCTCCGGATCCGGAAGAACCGGGCTCTCAATCTCCGCCAAGGGGGCGGAATCCAGCAGCAAATCACTGTGGGCCTCGGCCTTGTCGCTGCCGTTGGCGATGACCACCGCAATCCAGGGCAAGAAGACAGCGCCGGCCACGGCGATGATCTTGAACCAGCCGTCCACCACGAAGATCAGGATCAGGCACACCATGCGGATTCCCATAGCCAAGGCGTACTTGATCATCCGCTGGCGCATGTCCTCAGAGTGGGCTCCGGCGGCATCGGTGATGCTGTGGACCTCGTTGTCGCCGGAGAACCGGCCCGGTTCTTCGGGCGCGGAATGTCCCGCATGGTTTTCAAGGGTCACGGTGAATGATCACGCTCCAAAGGCTTCCCTCAATTCTCGCACCATCGGCAGTGCTGCCCAAACCCGCAGCGGGCCTGCCGCTAAGATCGGAGGCAGCCCAAACCACACCCCGCTACCGCGGCGCAGCCTGCCGCAGAATCCCGGAGCCCTCTATGACTGAAACAGCTTCCGCACCCCGCAGTGTCCTGATCACCGGCGGCAACCGCGGGATCGGCCTGGCCATCGCACAGGCGTTCCTGGCGAACGGTGACAAGGTGGCGGTGACTTACCGCAGCGAAACCCAGCTGCCCGAGGGAATCCTCGGGGTCAAGGCGGACGTCACCGATGAGGCATCCGTGGACGCTGCCTTCAAGGAAGTGGAAACTGCCCACGGTCCCGTGGAAGTCCTGGTGGCCAACGCCGGAATCACCAAGGACACGCTGCTCCTGCGCATGAGCGAGGACGACTTCACCTCCGTCATTGACACCAACCTCACCGGCGCCTTCCGTGTCATCAAGCGCGCGTCCAAGGGCATGATCCGGCTCCGCAAGGGCCGCGTGGTCCTTATTTCCTCAGTGTCCGGCCTCTACGGCGCACCGGGCCAGATCAACTACTCCGCTTCCAAGGCCGGCCTGGTGGGCATCGCCCGGTCCCTCACCCGCGAACTCGGTTCCCGCGGCATTACGGCCAACGTAGTGGCACCCGGCTTCATCAACACCGACATGACCGCCGAACTCCCCGAAGCCACCCAGAAGGACTACCTCACCAGCATCCCCGCCGGCCGCTTTGCCGAAGCCGCCGAGGTTGCCAACGTGGTCCGGTGGATCGCCAGCGACGAAGCCGCCTACATCTCCGGTGCGGTCATCCCCGTGGATGGCGGGCTGGGCATGGGCCACTGACCCTTCCGGTCATTGCCCCTGCAGGAAACTAGCCGGGCGGCCCTTATTTGTCGGAGCCGGACAACGGATAAGGGCCACAGCCGCTGGCATGATGGACTGCAGACCACAACGATTTAGATGTTTCGAACAAAGGAAGCTCGAATGGGACTGCTGGACAACAAGACGGCCATCGTCACCGGATCATCGCGGGGCATCGGCGCCGACGTAGCAAAGATCCTCGCCTCGGAGGGTGCCGCCGTCGTGGTCAACTACCGCCAGAAGGCGCCCCGCGCCAACAAGGTGGTGCAGGGAATTGAAGCCGCCGGCGGACGTGCTGTCGCCGTGGGTGCCGATCTCACCACGCAGGAGGGCGTGCAGGCCCTGGCCAGCGCCGCGATGGAGAACTTCGGCTCGCTGGACATCCTGGTGCTGAACGCCTCGGGCGGCATGGAAACCGGCATGGGGGAGGACTACGCCCTCAAGCTCAACCGCGATGCCCAGGTCAACATGCTGAACGCCGCCGTTCCCCTGATGAAGGAAGGCTCCCGCGTGGTGTTCGTCACCAGCCACCAGGCCCACTTCATCAACACGGTGCCCACCATGGAGGCCTACGAGCCGGTGGCCCGCAGCAAGCGCGCCGGGGAAGACGCACTGCGCGAACTCATCCCCAACCTTGCCGAGAAGGGCATCACCCTGGTTGTGGTTTCCGGCGACATGATCGAGGGCACCGTCACCGCCACGCTCCTGGACCGCTCCACCCCGGGCGCCATCGAGGCCCGCCGCGCGGAAGCCGGCAAGCTGTACTCCGTGGAGGAGTTCGCCGAGGTGGTGGCCGGCATGGCAACGGCCGACGTCGAATCCGGCCACACCGAGTACGCCGGCGGAGCAGATTACTTCGGCAAGGGTGCCCAGCCCGCCGGCTAGGCTCTTCGCAACGTGAATGGGCCCGCGTCCGCAGGAAATTCCTGTGGACGTGGGCCCTTCACTGTTTAGAGCGGCTAGACCCCGGCGACGTGGCGGACAACGTCCAGGTACGGCATGTTCACGGCGGCATCGGCCACGGCCCGGACGGCAGGCTTGGCATTGAATGCCACCCCGATCCCGGCTGCACCGAGCATGTCCAGGTCATTGGCGCCGTCGCCGACCGCGATGGTGTGTTCGAGGGCAATGCCCTCCGCAGCGGCCCACTCCCGCAGGTACTTCTCCTTGGCCGCCCTGTCCACCACGGCGCCAAGCACCTTGCCGGTCAGCGCGCCGTCGACGATTTCCAGTTCGTTGGCCTGCCAGTAGTCCAGGCCCAGGTCGGCCGCGATCGGTTCGAGGATCTGGTTGAAGCCGCCGGACACGACGGCCACGGTGTGGCCGGCCGCCTTGAAAGCGGCCACCAGCTCACCCGCGCCTTCGCTGAGCTTAACTTCGTTACGGACGGAATGGACGACGTCGGCCGGCAGCCCGGCGAGGACGGCCACCCGGGCGTGCAGGCTCTGGGCAAAGTCCAGTTCGCCGCGCATGGCAGCTTCCGTGACGGCCGCCACTTCCTCCCGCTTGCCGGCGTAGGCAGCCAGGAGCTCGATGACCTCCTGCTGGATCAGGGTGGAATCCACATCCATGATCAGCAGCTTTCGGGCAGCGGACCGAAGACCGGCCGGAACAACGGCGGTATCGAAATCACCGGTGGCGGCGTCAGCCACCGAGCAGCGCAGCGCGGCGAGCCCGGCCTCGGTCGCATCCGGAAGGGCCAGGTCAAGGATCTGGACCTGGTATCGGTCGCCTGCCGGGGAGGATTCGGACAGCACCTGGGCGCCGTGTGATGCGAGGACGGAACGCAGCTGCTCCAGCCCGCTTGGGGTCACATTGAGGCCATAGCTGACCGCAGTCACGTTCGAAGTCATGCCTGCAATCTTAGCCAGCGCCTACGGGGCCACCGGAATTCGTTGCGGGCCCGCCACGGCGAAGCGTCCAGGGGCCTTCACATCGGTTATCAGTCATCTTCTTTTTTGTCCTAGTGTCTACTCCTATGAGTGATGTTCTGGAACTGGACTCCGTCAGCGTTGTCCGAGGCAAAAAGACCCTGCTGGACAATGTCGACTGGCAGGTCAATGAAGGCGAGCGGTGGGTCATCCTTGGCCCCAACGGCGCCGGCAAAACCACCCTTCTCCAGATCGCGGCGGCCCGGCTCCACCCGAGCAGCGGCACCGCGGGCATCCTCGACGAAGTGCTGGGCCGCGTTGACGTCTTCGAACTCCGGCCGCGCATCGGCCTTTCCTCTGCTGCCCTTGCCACCCAGATTCCCGAACACGAGAACGTTCTCAACGTCGTGGTCACCGCCGCCTACGGCGTGACCGGCCGCTGGCGCGAAGGCTACGAGCGCGACGACGAACGGCGCGCGTTCCGGCTGCTGAACGACTGGGGCATGGGGCCACTCCTCAACAGGACCTTCGCCACCCTGTCCGAAGGTGAGCGCAAGCGCGTCCAGATTGCCCGCGCCCTCATGACGGACCCGGAACTGCTGCTCCTGGATGAGCCGGGCGCCGGACTGGACCTGGGCGGCCGCGAAGAGCTGGTCCACAAGCTGGGCGAGCTGGCCAGCGACGAGGCAGCCCCGGCCATGGTCCTGGTCACGCACCACCTTGAGGAAGTCCCGCCCGGCTTCACGCATGCCATGCTCCTGCGCGACGGCAGCGTCGTGGCAGCCGGACCCATCACTGACGTCCTGACTGAAGAGCACCTGAGCACCACCTTCGGGCTGCCGCTTGCGGTCACCGAGAACGCGGGCCGCTACACCGCCACCGCACGCCGCTAGAAGAGGCCTGCGCTACTGCCTTGGAACTCTTCAGCAGCATCATTGTGTTCATCGCCGGCCTGTGGGCCGGCACCATCAATGCGGTAGTGGGCTCGGGCACCCTGGTCACGTTCCCGGTGCTCATCGCACTGGGCGTGGCCCCGGTGGTGGCATCCATGAGCAATGCGATGGGGCTGGTCTTCGGTACGGGCGCCGGGGCCTTCGGGTACCGCCGTGAGCTGGCCGGCCGGGGGCGGCAGGTCCTGCGCCTGCTGCCGGCGTCCGTCCTGGGCGGTATCACGGGTGCCTGGCTGCTGCTGCACCTGCCCGAAAAGGTCTTCCACTATGTAGCCCCCGTCCTGCTGGTCCTGGCCTTGATGATGGTCGTGTTCCAGCCCCGGCTGCAGGACTGGGTGCGCAACCGCGAGGCCAATCCGGAGCACGCCGTCCGGGACAAACGCCACGGGATTCTCCTGGTGGTCCTCGTCTACCTCGCCGGCGTGTACGGCGGCTACTTCGTTGCGGCCCAGGGGATCCTGCTGGTCGGAATCCTGGGCGTGTTCCTCACGGGGACCATCCAGAACGCCAACGCGATGAAGAACATCCTGGTGCTCGGCGTCAACATGGTGGCCGCCATCTCCTACCTTTTGTTCGCCTTCGACCGGATCAACTGGCTTGTGGTGCTGCTCATCGCGGTCAGCTCCACCATCGGCGGGATTCTGGGCTCCAAGGTGGGCCGAAAGCTCTCGCCGCGCGTCCTCCGGGCCGTGATCTTCAGCCTGGGCATCGTTGCCTTGGCCGTCATGATCGCCAACCTGCTGAAATAATCACCCGGTGACCTTCCACTACCTCGAATCCGCCGATGACCCGCGCGTCAGCGACTACACCACCCTGACCGACGTGCACCTTCGCAAGCTCCGCGAACCGGCCGAGGGGATGTACATCGCCGAGTCGTCGCGGGTCCTGCGCCGGGCCTTGGCGGCCGGCCACCGGCCGCGTTCGTTCTTCCTGGCGGAAAAGTGGATGGCGAACCTCGACGACGTCTTCCAGGCGTATCCCGACGTTCCCGCCTTCATCGGCTCGGCAGCCCTCCTCGAGGAGATCACGGGTTTCCACCTGCACCGCGGTGCCATGGCGGCCATGCAGCGCCCCGCGCCGGTGCCGCTGCCGGAGATCCTGGCCGGCGCGCGCCGCGTGGCCGTGCTGGAGGACATTGTGGACCACACCAACGTGGGCGCCATCTTCCGCTCCGCCGCAGCGCTGGACATCGACGCCGTCCTGGTCTCACCGCGCTGCGGGGATCCCCTCTACCGGCGCAGCGTCAGGGTCAGCATGGGCACGGTGTTCCAGGTGCCCTGGGCGCGCCTGGGGAACTGGCCGGGCGACCTGCAGGTGCTGAAGGACCACGGCTTCACCGTCGCTGCGCTGGAGCTGACGCCGGACGCAGAGGACGTCGACGCCGTTGCGTCCCGCAACCTGGACAGGCTCGCCCTGGTGCTTGGCACCGAAGGCGCCGGCATGAGCCCGGAGACGCTCGCCGCCGTCGACCTCGCCGTCAAAATCCCCATGCGCAATGGCGTGGATTCGCTCAACGTGGCCGCTGCGTCGGCCGTGGCGTTCTGGGAGCTGCGGGCGCGGTAAGGCTGCGCATCAGCGGTTCGTCAGTCCCTCCCGCATCGGCTATGATGGACAGCTGGTTGTCCTGCTTTTTCAGCATCCGCTGATGCAACAGATCCCAGCCATCCCATTCATACCTGGCAGCTGGCAAAATCCAGTTGCGCGAACAAAGGTCCCATTATGAAGTCTGATACCCACCCGAAGTACGAAGCTGTTGTCTTCAACGACCTGGCCTCCGGCACCAAGTTCCTGACCCGCTCCACCGTGTCTTCCAACAAGACCATCGAGTGGGAAGACGGCAACACCTACCCGGTCATCGACGTCGAAATCTCTTCCGAGTCCCACCCGTTCTACACGGGCAAGCAGCGCATCATGGACTCTGCAGGCCGCGTCGAGCGCTTCAACGCTCGCTTCAAGGGCTTCGGCGGCAAGAAGTAATCTTCTTCCCCAAGGTCTGATGGAAAGCCCGCACCGGCAACGGCGCGGGCTTTCTGCTTTTAACCGTGCACCTGGTTTCTGGGGCAGGATGGAAAGCATGACCCAGCCACGTATTCCTGCCCATGATGCCCCCGGCAACCAGCGCCTGCACGGTGAGTACAAGGTCCCGGGCGGCAAACTTGTGGTGGTGGACCTGGCAGTGGCGGACGGCGCCCTGGCTGACGTCTCTGTCAGCGGCGACTTCTTCCTGGAGCCGGACGAGGCGCTGGAGGACATCAACCGCGCCCTGACCGGCCTTCCGGACACCACGCCCGCCAAGGACCTGGCGGCGGCCGTCACCGCCGCCCTGCCGGCCGGAGCCGTGCTGTTCGGCTTCTCCGCCGACGCCGTGGCCGTGACCGTCCGCCGTGCCCTGGCCAAGGCAACGTCCTGGGGCGACCACGAGTGGAACGTCATTGCGCCCACCGTGCTGCCCACCGAAATCAACGTTGCCCTTGACGAGGTGCTCACGGAGGCCGTCGGCGCCGGTGCGCGCACGCCCACCCTGCGTTTCTGGGACTGGCAGGAGCCGTCGGTGGTCATCGGCAGCTTCCAGTCGGTGCAGAACGAGGTGGACCCCGAGGGCGTTGCAAGGCATGGCATCAACGTGGTCCGCCGGATCAGCGGCGGGGGAGCGATGTTCATGGAGGCCGGCAACTGCATCACCTACTCGCTCTACCTGCCGCAGACGCTGGTGGACGGGCTCAGCTTCGCCGACTCCTACCCCTTCCTGGACGCATGGGTCATGGCGGCACTGGAACGGCTCGGCATCAATGCCTTCTACATTCCGCTGAACGACATCGCAACGGACCAGGGGAAGATCGGCTGTGCCGCGCAGAAACGCCTGGCCAACGGCGGCATGCTGCACCACGTCACCATGAGCTACGACATCGACGCCGACAAAATGGTGGAGGTCCTCCGGATCGGCAAGGAAAAGCTGTCCGACAAGGGCACCCGCAGCGCAAAGAAGCGGGTGGACCCGCTGCGGCGCCAAACCGGCCTGGCCCGCACGGCGATCATCGAGGCGATGATGGGGGTCTTCAGCGAGCGTTACGGCGCAACCCCGTCAGAGCTGGCGGGGCACGAGCTGGCGGCAGCCGAGGAACGGGTGGCCACCAAGTTCGGCACCAGGGAATGGCTCCACCGCGTCCCCTAGCCCCATCGACTGCTGCCTACTGGTCGTTTTGGGCGGGGAAAACGGCAGTTACGGAGCAATCGATGGGTGGGGAACGACGGCGGCCTGCGCGGTGAGTGCGCGCAGCAGGTGGCTGCGCTGCTCGACGATGATCCGGCGCAGGGCGTGCGGCGCGTCGGGGTTGGCGGCCAGCCAGTCATCCGTCCGCCGGACCACCGGGTGGTCCCCGGGGCGGGTCACGTCCGCCAGGTCCTGCGCGGCGGGATAGAGGCCGCGGACAATCCGGCTGGCGATTTCGATGCTGCGCTCATCCCAGACAGCCAGCAGGCAGTCGAAGTAGGGCTCCAGGTACGGCTCCAGCAACGGCGGCGGCGCGGTGCTGAAGCCGCTGATGGTGGCCGTGAGGAGCTGGTTGGAAAGCTCATTCCCGTGAACGGTGGCCTCCCAGGCGGCGGCCTTGACGGCCGGGTCCGGGCGGGATGCCATGGCGGTTGCGTGGCCGGCGCGGCCGGAGGCGGTGGTGTCCCGGTCCAGCTCGGCGTCGAGCTCCGCCGCGCTGGCCTCTCCGTTGGCGGCGAGCGCATGCCACAGCTGCCAGCGCAGCTCAGCGTCCACGGACAGGCCCTCCACCGGTTCCGTGCCATCCAGCAGGCCACGGAGCCGGGGGAGTGCTGCCGCATCATGACGGCTGAGGGCGGCAAGGGTGCGGGCCCAGGCAAGCTGTGCGTCGGAACCGGGGACGGCCCGGTCCAGCTCGCCGCCTGCGGCCTCGATGAAGGAAGCACGGACACTCGCGCGGGTGCCCGCCGGTGTGTAACGTTCGACGGCGGTGGTGGCGTTGTCCAGAACGTTCAGCAGGACCCCGATTCCGCTTTCAGCCGGACCAAAGGCCGTCACGGCGTCAACGTACAACGATGCCGGGCTCTCTCCATCGCGGGCGGAGTTCCAGAGCGCAGTCCAGCACAGGGCACGCGCCATGGGGTCCGTGATCCGGTCCAGGGAGGCGCGGACCGTTGCTTCAGATACCGGGTCCAGCCGCACCTTGGCGTAGGTCAGGTCCTCATCGTTGACCAGCAGGAGCGCCGGCCGCTGCTGCCCGTCGAGTTGGGGGAGCTCCGTCCGCGCGCCGGCCACGTCGGTTTCGATGCTCCCGGTCCGCACCAGGGCGCCGCCGGCGTCGAAGTCGTAGGAACCCACCCGGAGCCGGTGCGGGCGCAGCTCCTTGCGTCCTGTCACCGGATCCACCGCTTCCTGGACGATCGCCACCCGGCCCGGCACGCCGTCGTCGTCCGTTGCACTGGAAGCTGCAAACTCCACTGACAATCTGGAAATTCCGGAGGTCTGCAGCCACTGGCGGGCCCACCCGGACAGGTCCCGCCCCGACGCCGCCGCCAGGGAAGCCAGGAGGTCGGCCAGCGACGTGTTGCCGTAGGCATGCTTCCGGAAGTACACCCGCGACCCGGCGATGAACGCGTCGAAGCCCACGTAGGCCACCAGCTGCTTCAGCACCGATGCGCCCTTGGCGTAGGTGATGCCGTCGAAGTTCTGCTTTGCCGCTTCAAGGTCCGGGATGTCCGCCACGATGGGATGGGTGGTGGGGAGCTGGTCCTGGACGTAGGCCCAGGCTTTGCGTTTGTTGGCGAAGTTGACCCAGGCCGTGTCCCAGTCGGTGGCCCGGTCAACGCCGAGGGTTCCCATGTAGTCGGCGAAGGACTCCTTCAGCCACAGGTCGTCCCACCACTGCATGGTCACAAGGTCGCCGAACCACATGTGCGCCATCTCGTGCATCAGGGTGTTGGCGCGGGCCTGGTACTGGGCGTCCGTGGCCCGGGAGGTGAACACGTAGCTTTCCGTGAACGTAACCAGCCCCGGGTTCTCCATGGCGCCGAGGTTGTATTCGGGAACGAACGCCTGGTCGTACTTGCCCCAGGGGTAGGGGAAGTCGAAAAGGCGGTTGAAGAAGTCCAGCCCCTTTTTCGTCAGGCTGAAGAGCTCCTCGGTGTCGAAGGAGTCCGCCATGGACGCGCGGCAGTAGAGGGCGAGCGGGACGTTCAGCTGGGTGCCGTCGTCGAGCGTTGCCTGCCAGCCGTCCTCTGCCTTGAAGTACGGCCCGGCCAGGATGGTGGTGATGTACGTGGACATCGGCAGGGTGGTGGCGAAGTCCCAGCACGCCGTCGCGGGATCGCTGGTCAGCAGGGTCCGGTTGACCTCGGAGCCGTTGGACGCCACGTGCCAGTCGGCCGGTGCCATGACGTGGAAGGTGTAGGCCGCCTTCAGGTCGGGCTGCTCGAAGTTCGCGAAGACCCGGCGCGCATCAGCAGGCTCGTACTGCGTGTACAGGTAGCACTGGCCGTCCGCCGGGTCCACGAACCGGTGCATGCCCTCTCCGGAACGGCTGTAGAGCGCCGTTCCCGTGACCGTGACCTGGTTTTCGGCCCGCAGGTTGTCCAGCCGGATCCGTGCGCCGTCCACCACGTCCTCCACCCGGAGGCTCTTGCCGTTGAGGAACACGCTGTGCACGTCACCGGCGATGAAGTCCACGAAGGTGCCGGCGCCGGGTTCCGCGGTGAAGGTAATGACGCTGCGGCTGGTGTAGCCGGGAACCGCCGGATCTGCTGCCTGCCGCACATCGAGCGAGACGTCGTAGCTGGTGGTGCTGATCCGGGCTGAACGTTCGGCGGCTTCGGTGCGCTGCAGATTCTCATGTGACACCCGGCTATCTAATCACGCGGCCGGTGCGTCCGCTCAGCCCGCGATCAGGAAGGCAGCCGCAAGGCCCAGCACGGCAATCAGGAGCCAGGATGCCAGCGCCGCCAGGAGTGCCGGTCCGCCGGTATGGAGCAGGGTACGGATGCGGACCGCAGAGCCAAGGCCAAACAGGGCCGCACCCAGCAGGATGTCCTGCAGGGTGGCCCCCACGTCGAGCCAGCCTGCGGACAGCCAGCCCGTGGAGCGCAGCGCCACCATGGCAACGAAGCCCAGGACGAACAGCGGCACCAGCGGTGGCATTTTCTTGACCACGCCATCCTCGGCGCCCAGGGCACGCACCCCGTTTCGGTGATGGGCACCTGCCAGCGCGGCGACGGGGGCCAGCAGCAGCACGCGGGTGAGCTTGACGACGACGGCGACCGCCAGGGCAGCGGTCCCGGCGGTTTGCGCCGTGGCCACCACCTGGCCCACATCGTGGACCGACGCGCCGGTCCAGGCTCCGAACACTGTGGCCGTGAGCCCCAAGGGTTGCGCGAGGAGGGGGAGGACGCCGATGGCGAGCGTGCCGCACAGGGTGACCAGGGCCACGGGCAGGACGGTTTCCGCGTGCCGGATGCGGCGGACGGCGGCCATGGCGCCAATGGCGGAGGCACCACAGATGGAAAATCCCGTGGCCACCAACAGTGAGGTCACAGGCGGAAGGCGGAACAAGCGCGAAATCGCATAGGTCCCGCCGAAGCTGGCTGCCACCACGCCCACCATCAGGACCAGGGACACCCAGCCGAGGCCCAAAACATCCATGACGCTGACCTTCAGGCCCAGGAGTACGATTCCCCCGCGCATCAGGTGCTTGCCGGCGAAGTCCAGCCCCGGACGTGCCCGGCCTCCCGTCCAGGTGCCGGCGCCGGGCAGGTTGGCGGCCAGAACGCCCAGGACCACAGCGAGGGTCATTGCCGGCAGGGCCGGCAGCAGTCCATGCACCAGGAAGGCCGCCGCAACAGCGGCAGCGGCGGTCAGCAGCCCCGGAACCAGGCGGGCAATCCGCGGCCCGGAACGGCCGTGGCCCGGCGCTGGGAGGCTTCTGCTGTCTGGCACTCACCTACTGTGCCCGACGAGGCCCGTAAAGTACGAACCGGGCCATTGGCGCCAACACGCCACAATGGATGGCAGTAATGAATTCGAAACAAAAAGATGGTTGGCTATTGGACATGTCAGACCTATTCCAGGATTACTCCGAGGCCGCCGGCCGCACCGGAGCCTACGACGAGATGTTCGCCCCGGGGCAACAGGCCAGGGACTCGTACGGGCAGGTGGCGGACGCACTCCGGAAGCTCTCCCTGGCGGACGTCACCGCACGCGCCGACTCCATGGCGCGCACCTTCCTGGACCGCGGGGTGACCTTCGACTACGCGGGTGAGGAACGGCCCTTTCCGCTCGACATCGTGCCCCGCGTCATCCCGGCGGCCGAGTGGGACGTCCTGGAAAAGGGGGTCGCCCAGCGGGTCCGTGCCCTGGAAGCCTTCCTGAACGACGTCTACGACAAAATGACCGTGGTGTCCGACGGCGTGATCCCGCGCCAGCTGGTAACCACCAGCGCGCACTTCCACCGGCAGGTCCACGGCTTCGAACCGGCGGGCGGGGTCCGGGTCCACATCTCGGGCATCGACGTCGTCCGCGACGCCGCCGGCACGTTCCGCGTCCTGGAGGACAACGTCCGCGTACCCTCCGGGGTCAGCTACGTGCTGGAGAACCGGCGCGCCATGGCCAAGGGCCTGCCGGAAGCCTTCGGCCAGCAGCTCATCCGGCCGGTTGAGGAATACCCGCGCCGGCTGCTCTCGGCCCTGCGCAAGACCGCACCGGCCGGCGTTGACGATCCCACCGTCGTCGTCCTGACCCCCGGCGTGTTCAACAGCGCCTACTTCGAGCACACCCTCCTGGCCGGCCTGATGGGCGTCGAGCTGGTCGAGGGCCGCGACCTGATCTGCCGCGGCAACCGCGTCTACATGCGCACCACCGCCGGTGAACAGCGCGTGGACGTCATTTACAAACGGATCGACGACGACTTCCTGGACCCCCTCCAGTTCCGCTCCGACTCCATGCTCGGCTGCCCCGGCCTGGTCAACGCCGCCCGCGCGGGCGGCGTCACGATTGCCAACGCGGTGGGCAATGGCGTTGCCGACGACAAACTGGTTTACAGTTACGTGCCTGACCTGATCCGCTACTACCTCAGCGAGGAGCCCATCATCGCCAACGTGGACACCTTCCGCCTCGAGGAAAAGGAGGCCAGGGAGTACACCCTGGACAACCTCGCGGAACTGGTGGTCAAGCCCGTGGACGGTTCCGGCGGCAAGGGCCTGGTCATCGGCCCGGACGCTTCCAGGGATGAACTGGACGCCCTCCGCCAGCGGGTCATCGCGGACCCCCGCGGCTGGATCGCCCAGCCGGTGCTGCAGCTCTCCACCGTCCCCACATTGAGCGGCGACAAGTTCGGCCCCCGGCACGTGGACCTGAGGCCCTTTGCCGTCAACGACGGTGACAACGTCTGGGTCCTCCCGGGCGGCCTGACCCGCGTAGCGCTCAAGGAAGGGTCCCTGATCGTCAACTCCAGCCAGGGCGGCGGATCCAAAGACACCTGGGTGCTTGCAGATTCACCCCAGATGCCGGTGGAAACCGTTCCCCGCCAGTCCGTCACGGTCCGCGAACGGGTCTCCGTGTGGCCGGTGGAAAGCAACTGGCGCGACCGCCAGTCGGAGCAGCAGCAGTGAGCCGCGCCGCCGTCGGGCATTTTCCTTACACCGTTCCGGGCGCGCAGGAGGTAGCCGCGAATGCTTAGCCGAATTGCCGAGTCCCTGTTTTGGATCGGCCGCTATGTGGAACGGGCGGACGGTACCGCCCGTATCCTTGATGTGCACCTGGAACGCCTGAACCACCTCCCCATGGACGAGCGCAGGAGCGTCGCCCAGGAACTGCTGGCGGTCATGGGCGCCCGGCCCCAGAGCGAGGATTTCGGCCTGCCCGAACTGCTCCATGCCCTGGCTTATGACAAGACCAGCGCCACGTCCATCGCCGGCTCACTGGGCGCAGCCCGTGAGAATGCCCGCCGGGCCCGGGAAACCGTGTCCTCGGGCCTCTGGGAGAGCCTGAACACCACCTACTACGGCCTGAGCCAGCACCGCAAGGACGTGGTGGGTACCTACCGCTTCTGCAACTGGACCCTGGAACGCACCGCCATGGTCAGCGGCCTTGCCGACACCACCGTGAGCCACGACGAAAGCTGGCTCTTCCTGGTCCTGGGCCGTTCCCTGGAACGCGCGGACATGACGGCCCGGATGCTCTCCACCCGCGACGTGCTCTCCGCCGGCATGTCCTGGGTGAACATGCTGCGCTGCGCCGGTGCCTACGAGTCCTTCCTGCGCACCCGCCGCGCCGCCTTCGGTGACCAGCACGCCGCCGAATTCCTGCTGCTGGACCGGCTCTTTCCGCGCTCCATCGTCTACGCGCTGCGGGACGCGGACGAGTGCCTGGCAAAGCTGGACCCGTCCGCGCAGCGGGTGGGTTTCATCAACGATGCCCGCCGCATCGTGGGGCAGGCAAGGACCTTCCTGGAGTTCCACCGGACGGACGACCTCATGTCCGAGCTGCCCGAGCACATGGAACGGGTCCAGAAGGCAGTGTCCCAGGCCTCGGACGCCATTTCCCGTAAGTACTTCAATCAGGCGGACGAACTGGCCTGGGTGGGAGAAGTGTCATGACCCGGTTGAGCATCGTCCACAGGACGGCCTACAAGTACAACAAGCGCGTCACCCTGTCCTACAACGAGGCCCGGATGACGCCGCTGACGGATTCGCAGCAGGTGGTGCTGGAGTCCGTGGTGAAGGTGTCCCCGTCCCAGGCGGCGGTGAGCACCTACCGCGACTACTGGGGGACCAGGGTCACGGCCTTTGATATGCAGATGCCGCACGAGAACCTTGAGGTGGTCTCCAACATCACGGTGGAGGTGCACCGGGCCGGGAAGATTCCGGCGGAAGCGGACATCGTGGGGTGGGACGTCCTGGCGGCACCGGAAACGCTGGACACGTTCAGTGACTGGCTGCCGCAGTCCCGGTTGAGCGGGCCGGGTGACGAAGTGCTGGGCATCATCCCGGACGTCGTCGCGGGGAAGAACCCGCACGAAGCTGCCATGTCCGTGTTTGCCTGGATGCGGGGGGAGATGACGTACATGTCCGGCTCCACCGCCGTCACCACCAACGCGGAGGAAGCCTGGGGCCAGCGCCAGGGGGTGTGCCAGGACCTGGCGCACCTGGCCATCGGGGCGCTGCGCAGCTGCGGCATTCCGGCCCGCTACGTCTCCGGCTACCTGCACCCGCGGTCCAGCGCCGGAATCGGCGAGACCGTGGCGGGACAGTCGCATGCCTGGTTGGAATGGTGGGACGGTGACTGGCGCAGCTGGGACCCCACCAACCACAAACCTGCCGGCGACTTCCACGTCACGGTGGCACGCGGCCGGGATTACCGGGACGTGCCCCCGCTCAAGGGCATCCTGTCCGGCGGCGGGGGGTCCGCCCTGAACGTCAGCGTGGAGATCACCCAGCTCGCCTGAGGCGCCAGGTTCCCCGGCCGCCACGGCCGGGGCACGCGCCGTCGGCCTGTTCTTTGATGCCGCCGGCTTTATTCCGGGGCCGTCCTGGCGGCGCTGCTGATCTGGGTCCACCACGTCATCGGATCGGTGACCTGGAAGCGGCGGCCCGTGACCGTATCCGGCGTGATGCGGACGAACGCGTCCTTCCGCCCCGACTGCCACGGGAAGAGGTAGAGGCGGGAGGTTTCGAGCACATCCTCGGTGCTCTTGACCAGGGCCGCGGTGCCCTTGACCACCACGCTCCAGGCCAGGCCCGATTTGGGGTCCACCCCGTCCGCCTCCACGGCCACGGGGGCATCGCCGGACGCTGCCGAGAGCTTGGTTCCCTGGCTGGTCCGGAAGACCAGCGTGCCGCTGTCCACCGTGTAGTTGACGGGGAAGATGTCGGGGCGTCCATCCACCAGCACCGCCAGCCTGCCCACGGACACGGTCCGCAGCAGGGCCCAGCATTCATGGTGTTCGAGGTTTTGGACTTGGGTAGATGACTCGTTGCTCATGCGGTGAGCATACGCCCTTCACCAGGGGCTGGGCTTGTAATCCTTGAGGAAGACGCCATACTGGTCCTCGCCGTTCTCGCCCATGACGATGGGGTCGTAAACCCGTGCAGCGCCGTCCACCAGGTCAAGGGGCGCGTGGAAGCCTTCCTCCATGAGCCGGACCTTCGTGAAGTGGGGGCGCTCGTCGGTGATCCAGCCGGTATCGACGGCGGTCATCAGGATGCCGTCACTGTCCAGCATCTCCTGCGCGCTGGTGCGGGTCATCATGTTCAGCGCGGCCTTGGCCATGTTGGTGTGCGGGTGCCCAGGGCCCTTGTAGGCGCGGGAGAACTGCCCCTCCATGGCGGAGACGTTCACAATGTACTTCCGCCGTGCCGTGGAGCGCCTCATGGCGTTCCGGAGCCGGCTGACCAGCAGGAACGGCGCAGTGACGTTGCAGAGCTGAACCTCGAGCATTTCGAGGGGGTCCACCTCGTCCACCACCTGCGTCCAGCTGTTGATGCCGGCCAGGTCGGGAACCAGCCCGCCGGCGTCGATCGCTGTTCCTGCGGCGATCCGTTCCAGCGAAGCGGAACCGGTGGACAGCGCCAGGGAGGTGATGGCGTCCCCGGCGAGGACCGGGTGCTCAGTGACGCTGCCGGCAAGCGCCAGCGGGTGCTTGTCATGGGCATGGCCGAAGGTCAGCAGCTCCGGACCGCCGTTGGCCTGCTCCAGTGCCGCCGGAAGCGGCTCGTCCTCGGCGTCCACCAGCGGCTTGTAGGCGTTGCCGGAACGGCGCACGGTCTGGGCGGCGTTGTTGATGATGATGTCCAGCGGGCCGGCCTGGTCGAGTGAATCGGTCAGGGCCATCACTTGGGCAGGATCGCGCAGGTCGATGCCCACGATGCGCAGCCGGTGCAGCCACTCGCCGCTGTCCTGCATGGCCGCGAAACGGCGGACCGCATCCTTGGGGAACCGGGTGGTGATGGTGGTGTGCGCCCCGTCGCGCAGCAACCGGAGGGCGATGTACATCCCGATCTTCGCCCGGCCGCCGGTCAGCAGCGCCCGACGCCCGGTCAGGTCGGTCCGGGCGTCGCGCTTGCTGTGGCTGAACGCAGCGCATTCCGGGCACAATTGGTGGTAGAACGCGTCCACCTGCGTGAAGTGCTGCTTGCAGATGTAGCAGGGGCGGGACCGGAGAAGGTGGCCCGCAACCTTGCCGGTGGCGGAGGGCGCCAGCTTGTTGCCGCGGGTCTCGTCATCGATCCGGTCCGGCGCAGCGGTGGCGGTCTGGGCGATGACGGCGCGGTCGGCTTCGGCGATCGAGTCGCGCTTGGTGACCCTGCGGTGGCGCTTGACGGCCTTGAACATCTTTCCGGTGGCGCGGCGCACCGAGACGTAGTCCGGGTGCTCCTCGTCGTACGCGTGGATGGTGTTCAGGACCTTGAGGCAGGCCTGGATGTCCTCAGGGGTCAGGTCGGGGGAGCTCATTGCGACAATTTTACCGCGTACGCCGCAGGCCGGGGCACCACCAGTGGTGGCCCGGCCTGCGGCGTACTTGATCTGCTGTTGACCGTGGTCAGGAGACCCTGGCGCTGGGAGCTGCCTCCGCTGCTGCGGCGGCGTGCGTGCCCGCCACCTTGTCCACGGTCTCGCGGACATCGGGGTACTGCTCCGCGGCCGCCTTCACGGCACTGGGCAGCTCTCCCAGGTGCCGTGCGGCGAGCTGGCGTTCTTCGTCCGTGGGCTCCGGGACTTCCTGGCCTTTGGAGAGGACAGTGATGCCGGATTCGGTGACTTTGAAGCCGCGTGCACGGTCAAGGTCGGGGTCCAGCCCGATGGCGGCACCGGCGGGGACCTTGACGTTCTTGTCAAGGATGGCGCGTTTGATCACGGCCCCTTCGCCCACCTGCACCTTGTCCATCAGGACCGAGTCGATGACCCGGCTGCTGGTGGCCACGTAGACGTCATTGGACAGCACCGAGCCTTCCACCACGCCGCCGGAGATCACTACTCCGTTGGCAACGATGGAGTCGAGGGCCGTTCCCACGGTGTTGTTCTTGCCCCGGACGAACTTGGCCGGCGGCGAGATGCTCTGCCGCGTGTAGATGGGCCACTCGGAGTTGTAGAGGTTGAAGACCGGCAGCGGGGAGATGAGGTCCATGTGGGCGTCGTAGAAGGAGTCGATGGTGCCAACGTCGCGCCAGTAGGTGCGGTCGCGTTCGGTGGAGCCGGGGATGTCGTTGAGCGTGAAGTCGTAGACCCCCGCCTCGCCCTGGTTCACGAAGTACGGAATGATGTCCCCGCCCATGTCGTGCTTGGTGTCCAGGCGCTCGGCATCGACGTGCAGCGCGGCCACCAGGGCGTCGGCGTCGAATACGTAGTTGCCCATGGAGGCCAGGAACTGGGAAGGATCTGCGGCAAGCCCGGGGGTGCTGGCGGGCTTCTCCACGAAGGCTGCGATCTTCTGCGGATCGTTCTGGTCGACTTCGATGACACCGAACTGGTCGGCCATGTGCAGCGGCTGGCGGACGGCCGCCACGGTGGCTTTGGCCCCGCTGAGCACGTGCTGTTCCACCATCTGGGCGAAGTCCATCCGGTACACGTGGTCCGCGCCAACAACGACGACGATGTCGGGGTTGGCGTCGTGGATCAGGTTCAGGGACTGGTAAATGGCATTGGCGCTGCCCAGGAACCAGCTCTTGCCCACGCGCTGCTGTGCGGGAACAGAGGCGACATAGTTCCCCAGTTGGGTGGACATCCGCCACGCTTCGGATATATGCCGGTCGAGGCTGTGGGACTTGTATTGCGTGAGGACCACGATTTGCAGGTAGCGCGAATTCACCAGGTTGGAAATGGCGAAATCGATGAGGCGGTAACTGCCGGCAAACGGCACGGCGGGCTTGGCCCGGTCTGCCGTCAATGGCATCAATCTGTTTCCCTCGCCGCCTGCGAGGACAATGGCCAGGACTTTTTTGGTCAACGGCATAGTGGTCGCTCCTGTACGCCTTCGTAACTCCCCAAGACAGTCCGGTAGGCCCGGACTCCTTCACACTAGAACAGTTATGCGTGAACGACTACCTTGGGTCTTGTGCGAATAGACATTGTGACTAAAGAGTTCCCGCCGGAGATCTACGGTGGCGCCGGGGTGCATGTAGCCGAATTGAGCAGGGTGCTTAGTAAGCACGTTGACCTGCAGGTTCGTGCGTTCGGGGCTCCCCGTGATGCCGACTACCACGGCGCCACGGTAACGTCCTACCAGGTCCCCGGGGACCTCGGCGGGGCCAACGCGGCGGTCCAGACCCTCGGCGTGGACCTCCGCATTGTGCCGGATGTGCAGGGCGCGGACGTGGTCCACTCGCATACCTGGTACGCCAACATGGCCGGACACCTGGCCTCCCTGCTGCACGGAATCCCGCACGTACTCAGCGCCCACAGCCTTGAACCGCTGCGGCCCTGGAAGGCCGAGCAGCTGGGCGGTGGCTACGCCCTTTCCTCCTGGGTGGAGAAGACGGCTTACGAAGCCGCTGCCGCGATCATCGCCGTGTCCGAGGGCATGCGCCAGGACATCCTGCGCAGCTACCCCAACGTGGACCCTGCAAAGGTCCGGGTGGTCCACAACGGCATCGACGTGGAGCTCTGGCAGCGTGACGAGAACGACGACGCCGTCCGTGCCCTTGGCATCGACCCCGCCAAGCCAAGCGTGGTCTTTGTGGGAAGAAACACACGCCAGAAGGGCGTCCCCTACCTTCTGCGGGCGGCCGCGAAACTGCCCGCCGACGTCCAGCTGGTCCTGTGCCTGGGCGCAGCGGACACCCCGGAACTGGCAGCCGAAACCGCTGCCCTCATCGAGGACCTGCAGAAGCAGCGCACGGGCGTTGTCCTGATCGAACGGATGCTGCCGCGCCATGAGCTGATCCAGGTGCTCAGCCATGCCACCGCCTTCGCCTGCCCCTCCATCTACGAGCCGCTGGGCATCGTCAACCTTGAGGCCATGGCCTGCGGGGCGGCGGTGGTGGCGAGCGCCACCGGCGGTATCCCCGAGGTGGTTGAGCACGGCCGCACCGGGCTGCTGGTGGACCTGGAGCAGGTCACGGACGGCACCGGCACGCCCCTGGACCCTGAAAAGTTCGTCAAGGAGTTCGCTGCGGCCCTCACGGAGGTGGTGTCCGATCCCGAGCGGGCCCGCGCCATGGGGCAGGCCGGCCGGGAGCGGGCCGAGAAGCACTTCTCCTGGGAGTCGATTACGGAAACCACCCTCGAGGTGTACCGCTCGGTGCTGCCGGCACAGAGCTGACCCACCTGAAGCGTTAACGACGACGGCGCCGCCCACCTTGCAAGGTGGGCGGCGCCGTCGTCGTAGCTGGAGTTAGGGACGCCTACTTCCGGTTCCCGGCTGTCCGCGCCAGCAGGACCTTTTCGTCCACGGGCGACTGTCCGCTGGCCCGCTCGCTCCGGAAGTGTGCGCGGGCTTCGTCTTGCCGCGTCCTCTCGGCGCCCGTGGCGATGGCTGCCCGCACGTGGTCCTCGCCGTAGCCGAAGGCGTCCACCAGGTCCAGGGCATGCGGCCGGATCCGCTCCAGCAGCCGGTTGATGTACCCACCCACCGTGCGGGCCCGCTGCATGGAGAGCCGGCCGTTCATGAGGTACCAGGACAGGTTCTTTTCGATCAGCGACAGGCCAAAGAGGTCCCGGAGCCAGGTCAGGACCTTCCTGGTCCCGGGATCGTCCACCTGCCGCAGGGCTTCCGTGAACGCCTCCCACTGCAGCAGTTCGGCATGCGCCTGGGCGGCGTCGATGAGTTCGTTCTGGTGCCGGTTGAACAGAGCGGCGCCCTTGTCCTGCGGCAGCCGCTTGCTGCCCTTCAGGGCGGCCCCGGCCTCGGCCACCATGGTCTGCACCCTGTCAGTCAGGAGGGCGCGCTGGCCTTCCTCGTCCCGCAGCGCGATCGCAGCTTTCTGGACGGACCCGGTGTCGGCCACGAACTGGGCCACCTGGCGCAGCCCGGTGCGGTGGACGGCTGCGCCCGCTGCCTGGTTCACCACATAGCGGGCCAGGACCCCGAAATCCACGTTGCGGAATTCCTTGGCGTAATCAGCCAGCAGGCGCTTGGCCACCAGCTGGAGCAGTACCGTGTTGTCGCCCTCGAAGGTGGCATACACATCGAGGTCGGCGCGCAGCGACGCGAACCGGTTTTCGATCAGGAAGCCGGCGCCGCCGCAGGCTTCCCGGCATTCCTGCAGGGTGTCCAGGGCGTGCCAGGTACTCAGGGGCTTCAGTGCCGCGGCCAGGGTTTCCAGGTCCTGGCGGTCCGCGTCCGTGTCATGGGCGCCGGAGAAGACATCGTCGAACTTCTGCAGCAGCTGCTCGTGCGCAAAGCCGGCCGCGTAAGTGGTGGCAAGCAGGGTGAACAGGCGCCGCTGGTGCCGCTGGTAATCCAGCAGGACCTCTTCCTCTGTGTGCGAGGAGGCGTTGAACTGACGGCGTTCCGTGGCGTACTGGATGGCGGCCTTCAGGGCCACCTTGGAAGCCGCGACGGCGGCTCCGTCCAGCGACACCCGGCCCTGGACCAGCGTTCCCAGCATGGTGAAGAAGCGTCGGCCGGGGCTGGCGATGGGCGAGGTGTAGGTTCCATTGGCGTCGACGTTGCCGTACCGGTTCAGGAGGTGTGTCCGTGGAATGCGGACATTGGTGAAGTGCAGCCGGCCGTTGTCGATGCCGTTCAGACCGCCCTTGATGCCGTCGTCCTCCCCGCCGATTCCGGGCAGGAATTCCTTGGTGGCCGGGTCCCGCAGGTCGACGTAGAAGGCGTGCACCCCGTGGTTGACGCCGCGGGTGACCAGCTGGGCGAAGACAACAGCGCCCAGGCCGTCGATGGCGGCGTTGCCGATGTAGTCCTTCCAGGCCGCCCGGAACGGGGTGTGGATGATGAACTCTTCGGTCGTGGGGTCATAGGTTGCGGTGGTGGCAATGCTTGCCACGTCCGAGCCATGGCCCGTTTCGGTCATGGCGAAGCAGCCGGGAATTTCCAGGTTCATGATTCCGGGCAGCCACTTGGTGTGGTGTTCTGCGGTGCCCAGGTGCATCACCGCGGATCCAAAGAGACCCCACTGGACGCCCGCCTTGATCTGCAGAGAAGGGTCAGCCACCACCAGTTCCTCGAACCCGGCGATGTTTCCGCCGTGGTCGTCGGCGCCGCCCAGCTCTGCCGGAAAGGCGCGGTGGACAGCTTCATGGTCCACGAGGTATTTCAGCTGGCCGAACACCCGGGTGCGGTGCTCTGAATGCGTCAGTCCCTCGATCTTGTGCAGTTCCGGCCTGGCTGCCAGCTCCCTTGCCTGGCGTCGCACGTCGGCCCATTTGCCCAGGAGCTGCCGCCCCAATGCCTCGACGTCGACGGCGGGGGCAGGGCTGTTGCCCATGGGTGTGGCTGCGGGGGTTGCCTCGGGGCGAAGTCCCTTGCGGGCAGGGCGGTCCACTACGTCAGTCATGTCACAGTCCTTCTTTGGCGGATAACTTTGTGGTCGATGGTGCGGGAGTGAGTTCGGGGGCTATGCCTACGCACAGCCACGCCGTGATCTGGCGGGCCATGGTCTCCTGAGTTGGCTTGGCGGGGGAGTCCGCGGTGCTGAGCCATTGCTCGCCGGCGTTCCGCACCAGGCCGATTGCCGCCTTGGGCCAGTAGCCGATGACGGTTTCCCCGACGTCGCCCAGGTGCGACCGCATGGGGGTGGCGATCATGTCGGCGATGGCGTCAAAGAAGTGCCCCAGAGGGCCCCCCGGGGCAGCTGGATGTGGCGGGCTGGAAGGGTCCGCAGGGGCATAACTGGTGACGAACGTATAGACGTTGGGGCTGGTGTCCGCCATTTGCAGATAAGCCGACACCATGGCCAACAGACCTTCCCGGGGAGTGACGGCACTTTGGGCTGCTTCCTGGATGCGGTGCTGCATTTGGCTGAGGACAACTTCGCCCACGGCCTGCTGCAGCCCTGCTTTGTCCCCGAAATACCGGTAGAAGACCGATTTCGAGGTACCGGCAGCCGTTGCAATGTCCTCCATGGAGGCATCACTGCCCAGTGCGTGCACCGCACGGCGGGCCTGCTTAATCAGTTCGCGGCGCCGCTCCTCCCGGTGGCTCTGCCAGCGGGATGACCGTCCGTCAGGGGCTGCGGAAGACGGAGGCTCCATGGCCGCGGGGAGAGATGTGTCCGGGAAGTTCACGATACCCAGCGTATCAGGTACGCTGGGTATCGGTAACCACTTGTGACCAGAGGAGCCATCCATGTCCATAGACGGACAATCAACCCCCGCACCAGAGGCATCACCCCGGGCCGAGGCCCCCACGACCCGCAGGGCAGTGATCGTCGGGGCGAACCGGATTCCGTTCGCCCGCGCCGGCGGTGCTTACGCAAAATCCTCCAACCAGGACATGCTGACTGCCGCCCTGGACGGCCTGATCGCGCGCTTCGGCCTCCAAGATGAACGGATCGGCCAGGTGGCGGCCGGCGCCGTCCTCAAGCACTCCAGGGATTTCAATCTCACCCGTGAAGCCGTCCTGGGCTCGGCGCTTTCCGCCGAGACCCCTGTCTACGACCTTCAGCAGGCCTGCGCCACAGGTCTCGAAACTGTGGTTGGCCTGTCCAACAAGATAAAGCTCGGGCAGATCGATTCGGCCATTGCCGGCGGAGTGGATTCAGCCTCCGACGCCCCGGTGGTGGTCAGTGAGGGACTGCGCGAGGTGGTCCTGGACCTTCACCGGGCCAAGACACTTCCCCAGCGGCTGCAGATCCTTGGTCGGCTGCGGCCCAAAGACCTGGCCCCCCTGGCGCCCGGCACGGCCGAGCCACGTACCGGCTTGAGCATGGGCGAGCACCAGGCCCTCACCACAGCGCAATGGAAGATCCCGCGGGAAGCACAGGACGAACTGGCCCTGAACAGCCACCACAACCTTGCGGGCGCCTACGAGTCCGGCTTCTTCGATGACCTCATGACCCCCTACCGCGGACTGACGCGGGACGGCAACCTTCGGGCCGACACGTCCCTTGAGAAGCTCGCGTCCCTGAAGCCGGTGTTTGGCCGGAACCTTGGGGCGGATGCAACCATGACGGCAGGAAACTCAACACCACTCACCGACGGTGCCTCCACCGTGCTGCTGGCATCCGATGAATGGGCAGATGCCCGCGACCTGCCCAAACTGGCGGCAGTGGTGGACGCCGAAGCTGCGGCGGTGGACTTCGTCCACGGCAAGGACGGGCTGCTGATGGCCCCCGTGTTCGCCGTTCCCAGGCTCCTGGCCCGCCAAAACCTTACCTTGGCGGACTTCGACTACTTCGAAATCCACGAAGCATTCGCCGCTACCGTCCTCAGTACCCTGGCCGCATGGGAGGACGAAGACTTCGGCCGTACACGCCTCGGCCTGGACGGTGCTTTTGGCAGCATTGACCGCTCGCGCCTCAACGTCAACGGGTCCTCGCTCGCAGCAGGCCACCCGTTTGCGGCGACCGGTGGCCGCATCGTTGGCACCCTCGCCAAGATGCTCCACGCCAAGGCGGCTTCCACCGGACGTCCTGCCCGCGGTCTGGTGTCTGTCTGCGCAGCCGGCGGCCAGGGCGTCGTCGCGATCCTGGAATCTCTGTAGGGGGACGGAATGGCTGATACATACGCCCAACTGGTCAACAGCGGCCCGGGCCGCAACGTCGCAAGGAAACTCGGCCTTCCACAGCCCGCTGTCCTGCGCCGCCACGAACCCGGCCAGCCCCTGGTCACGGGGCCTGTCATTGTCCTGGGTGACACTGCCGGCGCAGACAAACTTGCCGCTGAGCTGCTGGCATGGGACCTGGACGTCAGGAGGCATGCCGTTCCTGCCGAAAAGCTGGGCGCCATCATCCTGGTCCTCGATGAGCTTACGCACCCGGCGGACCTGGAAAAGCCCGTTCTGGCGGCAGCGGGATCCCTCCGGGACCTGAAGGCCGGCGGCCGGGTCATAACCTTGTCCCGGCCCGCGGCGGAAGCGTCTGCGCCCGAAGCTGCAGCAGCACGGCAGGGAGTGGATGGCTTCCTGCGGTCCCTGGCCAAGGAACTGCGGGCGGGAGCAACGGGCAACGGCGTGCTCCTTGCTGATGGCACTGCCTCCACCAGCCCCAGCGCGCTGGGCGCCATCAGGTTCTTCCTCTCAGCCCGTTCGGCGTTCGTGGACGGACAGTTCCTGACGGTCTCAACCGAAGACGGCGCGCTGCCCGCGGACGTGGAGCGGCCACTTGCAGGAAAAGTGGCCGTAGTAACCGGCGCAGCCCGCGGCATCGGTGCCCAGATTGCCCGGACGCTGCACCGCGATGGCGCCACGCTGGTCCTGGTAGACATTCCGGCAGCGGGGGACCAACTGGCAGGTGTGGCAAACGAGGTACGGGGCACTGCACTGCAGCTGGACATCACCGGCGCCGACGCGGGCCGGCGGATCATAGACCACGCTGTGCAGCGGCACGGACGGCTGGACATCGTGGTGCACAATGCCGGGGTCACACGGGACAAACTGCTGGCCAACATGGACCAGGCACGATGGAACCAGGTCATCAACATCAACATCGCCGCCCAGCTTCGGATCAACGAGGCACTGCTGGCCTCCGAGCACTTCCACACTTCGCCGCGTATCGTTTCTGTTGCCTCCACCAGCGGTATCGCCGGGAACCGGGGGCAAACAAATTACGCAGCGTCCAAGGGGGGAGTCATGGGCATGGTCCGGGCCAGCGCCCCGCTGATCGCGTCCCGCGGCGGCACCATCAATGCCGTGGCCCCCGGATTCATCGAAACCGACATGACCGCCCGCATTCCCTTTGCCGTCCGGGAGGTGGCGCGCCGGCTGAATTCGCTGCAGCAGGGCGGCCTGCCCTCCGACGTCGCCGAGAGCATCGCATTCCTGGCAAGCGATGCTGCAGGCGGAATCAACGGGGAGGTGCTGCGGGTGTGCGGGCAAAACCTGGTGGGGGCATGACCCTTGCACAGCCGGTCATCCTGGCCGAGATGCCGTCGTTGTCCAAGCTCTATGTCAACGCCGCCGCCCAGGCAGCAAGGCGCAGGCTCCTGGGAACCCAGGATTCCGCGGTCCTTCCAGCCGAGACCCATGAGGTCAGGGGAGTGAGGGTGGGGGTCGAAAACCTTACCGCCTACCAGCACCTCATCGGTGAGACAGCCAGTGACGTCCTGCCGGCCGGTTTCATCCACGCCATCGCATTCCCGCTGGCCATGAGCGTCCTGAACCGCGATGACTTCCCACTGCCCCTGCTGGGCATGATCCACCTTCACAACAGCGTTGAGCAACGGTCGCCACTGGTCTTCACGGATGTCCTGGACATGACCGCCCGGGTGGAAAACCTCCAAGGCCACCGTTCCGGGACGCAGGTGGACGTCGTGGCGGAAGTGCGCCGCGCGGGTTCGGCGGAAGTGTATTGGCGGGGTCTCTCCACCTACCTCGCCAAGGGGGTGTTCCTGCCAGGGATCGACAAACCCGGCGCCGTTCCATCCAGGACCGACTTCCGGCCCCCGGACCCGACGGCGCTGTGGCACCTCGGCGTCGATACGGGGCGTGCCTACGCTGCAGTGTCAGGGGATTTCAATCCGATCCACCTCAGTGTGCTCTCGGCCAAGGCCCTGGGCATGCGGCGGTCGATAGCTCATGGGATGTACCTGGCCTCGCGTGCGCTCGCAGATGTTGGGCCTGCCCGTGGCGACTCATTCACGTGGGACGTGGAGTTCGAGGCTCCCGTTTTCCTGCCCTCCCGGGTTGCCTTGGAAATTGCTACCGATCAAAGCGGTTCGGGGTCTTGGAAGCACTCCCGGTTCGTCGCGTGGAGCCCCCGCTCCGGGCGACGCCATTTCAGCGGGACCGTTGCCGCGCTTTAGCCGGCCCGCTTCCCGGCGCCGGACCTAGTCCTGCGGCCGAACGGCCCGCAGGATGCGGTGGAGGCTGAGGAGGACCGACTCGGAGGCCGGGACGGTCCCCTCAGCCGATTCCCTGCCCGCGGCGGTTGCCATGCAGGCTTCCACCGCCTCTTTCGCGGCATCGAACCGCTGTTTCTGGGTCTGTTCGTCAGCCTCGCTGTAAGAGGCCAGGAGCTCTCCGGTTGCCTTGATGGCAGCGGCAAGCGGTTCACCGTCCTGCAGCGGGATTTCGTACGGGACGTCGCTTTCCCAGATCACGTCGGAGAGCACGTCCGTCATGTCCTGGATGTGGAAGGTCACCCGTTCAAGCTCGCGCAGGTCGCGGTAGTCCTTGTCAACGTCCCTGGGGTGCAGCTTCCGCCTAGGGTTCGCGCGTCGGCTGGCGTCGGCCTCCTTGACCAGGTGCCGCACCGAGCTTGCGGCCGAGGCCAGCTCGTCCGACCGCCGCGACCAATCTTCGTGTTTGGGCGGCCATTCCTCGGTTATTGCCGTCCCCATGTCGGTCAGTTGCCGCCCAAGGGCAATGCGCAGTTCGTTCAGGCTTGAAGCGGCTGCATCAAAGTGAAGTGGCGGGAAGATGAGGAAGTTTACGGCGATGCCCACGGCCACGCCGGCACCCATCTGGACCAGGTATCCAAACGAGAAATCGTCCGCGTTACTTCCGCCTACCAGCAGGACCAGCAGGGCTGCCGTCGGAATCCAATCGCTGCCCGAACCGATACCCGGTAAGCCGCCCAGCAGCACGCCAATCCCCATGAAGAGTGCCACCGTCAACGGGGAGGGCTCGGCAATGCTGACCAGGATGAAGGCGAGGCCGATTCCCATCGCCAGACCTGCGAGTGCCTGCGCCCCCTGCCGCACCGAGCCGGCAACGTTGTGGTACATGGCCACCAGGGCGCCCAGCGGCGCGTAGTACGCGTAATGCGAGGCCGCACCCGGCATGAGGGGCGCAATGGCGAACGCCAGGCCCGCGCCAAGCGCGGCCTTGGCAGCCAACTGCAGCCGCTGCGCCGCAAGGGCAGCGGAAAGCCCCGCCACCGATTGTTTGAGAAGTTGGGTCCCCCGAGCCCACCGTGCATCCGGTCGTGCTTGAGTATTGCCCATCCGGACCACAGTAGGGCCGGAGGCCCGTCAGGACAAACCGGCTGCGGAACGCCGCACTTCCGCTGCCAGGCGGTGCGCCCTTCCCGGCGTGCGGCCTTCCTCCTGGCGGCGCGGGATGTAACCGAAGCCCAGCCCGTAGGCGGGGTCCGCAAAACCGAGCGCCGCGTTGGCGCCCTCGTGGCCGAAAGCCCGGTGGCTGCCAAAATTCCGCGAAGGGTGGGGCTTCATGAAGACGACGGCAAAGGCGTTGTCCAGGCCGGAAGAGCGATCCAGGCCCCACACCTGTTCCCGGGTCATGGCCTCCACCGTCCGGGTCGTCAGGAACGGCTGCCTGCCGTCGACACCTGTGGTCGCGGCGGCGTAGAGCCGGGCCAGGCCCTCCGCTGAGCCCACCCCGCCGGCGGCCGACATTCCGGCGGCCCGGACGCCGGGGATGTTCGGCAGCTCCATGATGGTGCTGACGGGCGCATTGCTGTTGAGGCCTTCGAGGCTGAGCGGGTCAATCCAGACCTGGCCGGGATCTTCTTCATAGACCACGTCCCGGTATCGGGGCTCGAGGTCCTCGGGGAGCCCCAGGAAGAAGTCCACTTCCTGTGGCTTCCGGATCCTGCGGTCGTACATATCCTGAAGCGACTCGCCTGTGACGCGGCGGCACAGTTCCTCCATCAAGATTCCAATCGTCAGGGCGTGGTAGCCGAACTGCCAGCCGGGCTCCCATGCGGGAGCGGCAGCGGCAAGGCGGGCCGCGGCCGCGGGCGTGGTGAACTCGTCCAGTCTGAATCCACCTTCGACTCCAATAAGCCCCGCCTGGTGCGACAACGCTTCCCTGACCAGCAGCCTGTCCTTCCCCTGGGCCGCGAATTCGGGCCAGTAGTGGGCCATTGCCTTGTCCAGGTCAAGGACGCCATCCTGGACAAGCAGGGCGACGACCATGGCGGCAACGCCCTTGGAGCAGGAATAGGCCCCGGTCAGGGTCTCCGCACCCATGTCCGGGCCACCTGTCAGGCGGAGCACCGGAACCCCGTGCTGGTAGGCGGCAAGCTGCGCGCTGTAGCGCGGGTCCTCAGCAAGGAACGACTCAAACAGGGCAAGGACGTTTTCGTACCCGGCGGCCGCGAAGCCAAGAGATGTCTGCATGACCTCCAGTGTAAGAGGAAAGCGGTTTCCTACGACGGGATTGGGCTAGCGGGAAGCTCCGTGTCCCGGTGCGACTTCCTCGCCCGGGCGCACCGGCCCCGGCGGCGTGCCGTCGCCGAAAGGGCGGCCGCCCAGGGACTCCCTGCCATGGTCCTCCAGCCATCCACCGAGGTCCGGGCCGGCAGGAACAATACCAGTGGGATTGATGTCCTCGTGCACGATGTAGTAGTGCTGCTTGATCTGTACAAAATCGATGGTGTCCCCGAAACCCGGCGTCTGGAACAGGTCCCGTGCATAGCCCCACAGGTTGGGCATCTCACTCAGTTTCTGCCGGTTGCACTTGAAGTGGCCGTGGTACACGGGATCGAACCTGGCGAGGGTGGTGAACAGGCGAACGTCTGCTTCTGTGATGGTGTCGCCCACCAGGTAGCGTTGCCGCGACAGCCGGTCTTCGAGCCAGTCCATTGCTGTCCACAACCGGTCGTACGCTGCGTCGTAGGCTTCCTGTGAACCGGCGAAACCGCAGCGGTAGACCCCGTTGTTGACCTCTGTGAAGACGCGCTTGTTGACCTGGTCGATTTCGTCCCGAAGGTGTCCAGGGTAGAGCTGCGGCGCCCCCGGCCGGTGGAACTCGGTCCACTCCGTGGAGAAGTCCAGGGTGATCTGCGGGAAGTTATTGGTCACAACTTCACCAGTATGGACATCCACGATGGCAGGCACGGTAATTCCCCGGGGATATCCCGGGAAACGCTTGAAATAAGCCTCTTGAAGGCGCTCTATGCCAAGGACCGGATCAACTCCGCCGGGATCCAGGTCGAACGTCCAGGACCGCGCGTCATGCGTGGGGCCGGGCTGGCCCAGGGAGATCGCTCCTTCCAGCCCCAGGAGCCTGCGGACAATGACCGTCCGGTTTGCCCACGGGCAGGCGCGGGCGGCGATGAGGCGGTAACGCCCCGCCTCCACCGGCCACCCCGGCTCTCCGTTGCTGCCGGGAGAGGCGTCCCTGGTGATCCGGTCCTCAATGTAATTGGTGTCCCGGGTGAACTCGGCACCGCCGGTCACATAGGCTCCACGGGTACTGTGCGTTTCCTGGCTCATGCCACAAGCCTATGCGCCACCTACCGGTTCCAGGCGCCTTCCAGCAGGATTACCGAGACGGGCTGCCAGGCCACCAGCCAGGACCCCGCCACCAGGAGGGTGAACAGGGCAATCCACACCCCGGAGGGAACAGACGTGGTCCGGTACAGCAGGTAGGCGTCGGAGGTTCCAAGACTTCCACGACGCCGGACATGGACCTGCGTGAGTTTGAGCAGGTCGCGGACAGCAGCCACCAGGAGGGCAAGACCGAAGATGACGGCCACGTGGCCCACGACTGACGCCGGCGCAAGGATTGTGAGCACGGCCGCGGCGGCAATGGCGGCGGCGGTGATGAGGAAACCGGCGAGGTTGCGCAGGAAGATGAGCGATGCGGCCAAAACCAGCGCGCTGACGGCCATGGCTGCGGGACCCCACCCGCGGAGCCCGCACCAGACAAAAGCGGCGCCGACCATTGCGGGTACCGGGTATCCCCAAAAGCAGGACCAGGCTGCGGCAACCCTGCTCCTGCTGTAGGAGGTGGTGGTGCCGGAATGGTCCAGCCGGAGGCGGATTCCGGACAGCCGCTGCCCGGACGTCACGGCCGCGAACGCATGGCCCAGTTCATGAATGGTGGTGGCCAGCAGCCCGAAGTAGCGCCAGGTGCCGTGCGGTATGGAAAGCGCGACGGCGGCAGCCAGGGACAACAGCATTTCCACCCACGTGATGTTGGGTACGTCTGCCCGCGTGAACGCCGCAGTGAAGGCGTTCCACAAGCTGGCTGGGCTGTCCAACGTTGCCTCCTTCGCTGCCGGTCGGCGTCGTAATTGTCTTCTCCAACGCTACGCACCCCAGCTGGGCGCTGGCTTACAGGCGTCGGATTAAAGCCGAAAGGCACGCCTTGTGCGGCGTGCCTTTCGGCTTTGGTCGGGTCGTTGGGATTACCGCCCCGGTAAGGTACTGATTAGCCTTCGCACTCGGTGCAGTAGCTGTGGCCGTCTTTTTGACGGGCAATCTGCGACCGGTGGCGGACCAGGAAGCAGGAATAGCAGGTGAACTCATCCTCAGCCTGCGGGATGACCTGGACTACGAGCTCCTCAGCGACAAATTCGCCGCCAGGGACGCCGGCGCCGTCCAGTCCGTCAGCCTCATCCAACTCCTGCACAACACTGCGGGCGTCGGGAGCATTTGCTGACTGGAGCTGCTCGAGTGAGTTGTCCTGCGATTCCTTGACGTCGGAACGCAGTTCATCGTAATCGGTTGCCACTTTGGGTGCTTCTCTTTTCTTTGATTGGCTGTCGGGTATGAAACGTACAGCATAGGGCGGGTATTCCCCAACAGGGAGGGTAGATCTGCCGCCTATTGGGTAAAGGTTCAAAAGGAGAAGCCGCAGGTTCTGCTTGCGCAGTGCGGCTGCATGGGCAGTGGTGGGACCGCGTGCCGGTCCCCCTGCATGACGGAAGGGGCAATGTGTGGAACAACTCACCGCAGAGTTCGGAGGTGCAGGACAAATCGGTGTGGGTGTCGGTCCTGTGCTGGAGAAGTTCATCGACGTGTCCAGGATTGTCGTCCTTCGTGGTGGGGGACTGGGCGACCTGATTTTCGCCATCCCGGCGATGGCAGCGTTGAAGGCGGCGTATCCCGGATCCACCATCACATTGCTGGGAACTCCCATCCACAAGGCGCTTTTGGGAGCCCTGAAGAGCCCAGTGGATGAGGTGGTGGTCCTGCCTTTCGCCGAAGGAGTCCGGCCCGGGGAAGAAGATACAGCTGAACTGGACCATTTTTTTGCTGACATGCGCGGCCGCAGCTTCGACCTCGCCGTCCAGCTGCATGGCGGCGGCCGTTATTCAAATCCCTTCCTGCTGCGGCTGGGCGCCCGCCACACCGTAGGGACCCGGACTGCCGATGCGGCCAGCCTCGAGCGCACCATTCCCTACCTCTATTACCAGCACGAACCACTCAGGGCCTTGGAGGTAGCCGGATTCGCCGGTGCCTTCCCTGTCGATCTCGAAGCACGGCTGGCGCCGGCTGCCGGGCTGGCAATCCATAAAGCCGGCGACGGCGGTGGCGACCGTCCTCTCGTGGTAATCCATCCCGGCGCCACTGACCCCCGCCGTCGTTGGCCCGCTGAAAAGTTCGCTGAACTTGCCGCAGCCTGCGCTGCCGATGGTTCGCAGGTGGTCATCATTGGGGACAGCAGCGAGCAGGATCTCGCGGAGGGGATCGCGGCCCGGGCGGAATCGGCGGCTGTTCATTCCGTGGCCGGCGCATTGGATATGGCAGGGCTTGTGGCGCTGCTGGCGGAATCGGACGTGGTGGTTGCCAACGACAGCGGTCCCCGGCACCTCGCCCAGGCGCTCGGTGTGCCGACGGTCGGCGTCTTTTGGGCCGGCAACGTGATCAACGCAGGGGCACTGGGCAGAAGCCTGCACCGCGTGCACGCTTCGTGGGTTACGGCGTGCCCCACGTGCGGCATTGACGTGACCCAGGTGGGCTGGACCGCACCCCGGTGCGTCCATGACGACTCTGTAGTGGCTGGGATCGGTGTGCAGGAGGTCTACGAGGATGTCCGCAGCCTCGCTGCCACGGTTTTCGCAAAGCAGGACGCATGAGCGGCCCGATGACGGCGGGACCAGCGAGCGATCGGCTTCCCGCTGACGGTAAACCGGAGCTCCTGGTCCTGCGGGCCTTGAAGCTGGGCGACCTGCTGGTGGCCGTACCTGCGCTGAAAGGCATCCGGCGGGCGTTTCCCGAACACCGGCTGCGTTACGCAGCGCAGGGGTGGCTGTCGGAAGCCCTGGGGCTGGTGGGCGGATACGAACTGTTCCCCACGCACGGCCTGGACGAGCCATTGGCGATGGAACCAGGACTGGTGGATGTGGCCGTGAACCTGCACGGCAGCGGCCCGGAGAGCCAGGGGCGGATTGAAGCACTGAAGGCCAGGCAGACCGTTGGCCACCGCAGTGCCCACCGGGACGGCCCGCCGTGGCGGCCGGAACTGCACGAGCGCGAACGCTGGGTGAGGCTCCTGGAATGGCATGGCATCGAAGCCGACCCGCTGGACGTAGGGCTGAACACGCCCCACGTCCCCAGTCCGGTCCCCGGCGCAACAGTCCTTCACGTCGGGGCTGCCTACGGCAGCAGGCTCTGGCCGGCGGAGCGCTTTGCGGCGGTGGCAGCGGCCCTCGCAGAAGCCGGGCATCAGGTGGTGTTCACCGGCGGGACCTCGGAAAGGAATCGCGCCGAGGAAGTGTGCCGGCTCGCAGGACTCCCGGGCACCACCATGCTGGCCGGTGTGCTGGGCCTCGGAGAGTTCGCGGCCACGATCGCCGCTGCACGCCTGGTGGTCTCTGCCGACACCGGCGCCGCACACCTGGCTTCCGCCTATGGGACTCCTTCCGTCGTGCTTTTTGGGCCGGCCCCACCCGAAATTTGGGGGCCGCCCCCGGGGCCCCACGTTGTCCTGACCCGCGCGGAACTGCGGCGCGGGGACACGTTCGCAACCCAGCCGGATCCTGCCCTGCTTGCCGTCCAGGTTCCCGACGTCATGGCTGCCGTCAGGGAGCTGGGACTGCTGTAGACCCTGCGGGTCTGCGCTCCGATAATGCGGGTTTGCGCGGGGTGGCTTTGGGCCCGAGGGCCTAAAATTGGATGCATGAGCACTGAGCTGGTAATTGCTTTGGTGTTGGGTTCGGCGTTCTTATGGGTCACCATAACGCTGACCATCCTCTCTGCCATTGACCGGCCCGAAAGGAAAGCGCGCCGGCAGGAACGGCGCGAACTCCGGATGGAGAATCGGCGAACTGGGTACCGTCCGGTTTCCGCAGGTTCCCATCCCCAAGCAGGGACCCGGCATCCGCGCGGCCGCAGGCTGCACCTGCATTGACGACGGCGGGACCCGCCCGGGTGCATTGGGCGTGGAGCACCCGGGCGGGAAAGCATGTTCAGCCCGGCGCCCGCCGTCGTCCGCCTTGCGCTCTGTGGGCCTGGCCGCCGGTCAGTTGGCCGGGGCCTGTCCTGTTCAGGGTGCCGCTGCCACGTCGATAAGCACCTTGCCGACCGTTCCCTGCTCCACTGCATCGTGGGCTCCAGCTGTCTCCGCGAGGGCGAACCGTGTCAGGGGCAGCCCGTGTTCTTCGCCTACCCGGAGCGCGCCTGCGGCGAGGGCCTCGGCAACGCCGGCTACCGCATTCTGTTTCTGCTCGTCGGTGACGGTGTAGGTGAGGATGAATTGATAGCGCACATTCCTGGTCATGCTTTCGCGGATGGGGACCGTGAGCGATTCGCCGGGGTTGGCGGCGTAAATCGAGATGGTCCCCCCGGGCTTGAGTACGTGCAGGTCGGCGTCGATGTTTGCCGGTGCGTTGACGTCCACGATGATGTCCACTCCGTCGGGGGCTGCCTCATGGACGGCCTGGACGACGTCGGCTTGCCGATAGTTGATAACCGTGGCGGCGCCGGCGCGGAGGGCTAGTTCCGCTTTCCGTTCTCCGCTGACGGTTGTGATGACGGCAGCACCGGCCCACCGTGCCAGCTGGATGGCTGCGTGGCCGACGGCGCCTGCACCGCCGGTGACCAGCACGGTCCGGCCTGCCAGGGCGCCGGGGGAAAGCCTGGCCGGTCCATCCTCGCTCGACGTCAGCGCCCGGTGCGCTGTCAGTGCGGGAATCCCGAGCGAGGCGCCGGTGTCAAAGGATTCGGCGTTGGGGAGCGCCACCGCTTTGTGGGCGGGCACCACGACGAATTCCTGTGCGGTTCCTTCATTGCTGCCCCAGGCCACATCCCACAGCCATACGCGGTCGCCCACGCCGAATCCTGTCACTCCCGGACCCAGCTGGTCGATGACACCGGCTCCGTCCTGGTTCGGAACCCTGGCGGCATCCAGTTTGCTGCTTCCACTTCCGGCCCGTGACTTCCAGTCGGTGGGGTTAACTCCGGATACCACCAGCCGGACCCGGACCTCACCCGGACCTGCGTCCGTCACAGGCTTGTCCAGGAACTGCAGCACCGATGATGGACCGGTTTCCTCGTACACAATTGCCTTCACGTCTTCTCCCACGTCCGGATGCACTGCTTTACCGCTCAAACCTACCGAATCTCCGCTGCCCGGGGAGCCAGTAAAGGGCAGGGGAAAACGCCCAGGCGGAACCGGGCAGGCGGCCGCCAGGCAGTCCCTAGAAGCGGGGCGTGCCGCGGAGCCGGCGGGGCCGGCCGTCAGGGTCCACGAGGAACCGGTAGATGGGATCGGCCCACAGGCGCTGGAGTGGAGGGACGGGTTCAGTGACATGGTGGCGCACCTGCCCTGCCGGGCGGGGCGTACGGCGGCCGCCGCGGTGCCACTGGTCCAGCGCATCCGCCGTGTTCTTCCACAGCTGCAGTGGTACCCCGTTTCCGTGGAGCCGTGGATCGTCCTGCTCAAGGCCCAGGTGTTCCGCCCAGAGCTCGAGCCTCAGTTCCTTTGCGAGCGGCTGGTGTGGCAGGGAACCGGATTCTGTGGGTGTCATGCTGTCGGCGGAGGTGTCGATTACTGCGCAGGTAAGCTCGCTGTCGGTGGTCCAGGACCGCCGGTTGAAATTGTCTGATCCGCAGGTGAACCAGGTGTCGTCGATGATGCAGATCTTGGCGTGGACGTAGACCGGCACCCCCTGGCTGTTCTCAAGGTCGAATATCCCTACCCTGTCAGGTGCGGCCCGGCGGAGCATGCTGATGGCGCGCAGTTGCCCAAGCCGCTTGGGCGGTCCACTCAGCGGGCCATCGGTATCCGGGTACCTGGGCACCACAATGATCACGTTCAGCCCGGGGTTGCGTTCCAGGGCGGTTGCGATTCCCCCCGCCACCTCTGTGGACCACAGATATTGATCTTCGACGTAGATGAGCGAACGGGCCTGGGCGAACGCCTTCGTGTAAGCGCGCGCTATGCTCCGTTCGCCACGTGGTGCGAAGGGGAAGGGCGGGTGCTTTACACCGTAGGTGCGCAGCAGCTGCACGGCGTGCGGCCCTGCCGGAGGTGGGGGAGGAGCGGACTCTGGAAGCGGTTTTGGATGCCTGGGCATACGGGCCAGGCGCTGTAGCAGCATCCGGTAGGGGGTCCGCCGGTCCAGCGGGTGGGGATCGTTCCACCGCTCGGCGAACACCGCCAGCACATCTGCAACCACCGGGCCGTGCAGTTCAAGGGCGGCATCGTGCCACGGGGGCCTCTGCCCGTAACGGGAATCCATCTTCACCGCTTGGGGGTCTCCCGGATGGCCGGCGTTGTCGCGGCGGCTGTGCGAAAGGTCCAGTCCACCCACAAACGCCACGTCGCGGGAGGGGTCGTTACGACGGCGGATGACCACCAGTTTTTGGTGATGGGAGCCGAAGAGACGCACGCGCTGGTCCAAGAGCACCTCGCCGCCGGAGTCGTTGATCTGCCGGCTGAGAAGTTCATTGGAGCGGCCGCTGATAGGGGCGGACACCCGTTCACCATGGGATCTCCAAACGAGGCCCCGTACTTCCACGCCAGAGCACGCAAGCCCTGCGAGCAACCCGCCAATGGTCGTGCCACCTGCCTCCAGCTGTTCGTCGGCATCGCCGCGCCAGTCCGTGAACCACACCCGGTCTCCCGCCTGCAGAACCGACAGCTCCTCATGCAGCCTGGAAAAGTAGGCCGCTCCATGTATCAGGGGACGCACCAGGTTGCCTTCCGACCAGGAGCCGGATTCCGTACCGGCAACCTGGACACCCGATGCAGCGTTTCCCCGCTCAGCCCGGCTCAGAAACCATTTGCCAACCATGCTGTCCACTTGGCGCTCCCTCCGGGGCCCGGGGGACAGGCCGCTGCGTTTCCAACCTAGCCTACGGCCGGGCATGAACCTGCCCCTTCTGGTGGACGGCACCGAAAAGGTTCAAAGCAGCAACGCCAACCTGGGCGTCGGGAATAGGCTTATGCAGGATCGTCCCACGCGCGGGCACTGTGGCCGCTCCGGCTCCCGCAAAGTGGGGCCCGTGGTATTGGACTCCCGGCCGCGGCATCCCTATAGCTCCCATCCCAACGAAAGAATGAGTCAGACCCATGTCACTGAAGGAAAAGCTGAAGGGCGATGTCATCGTCCACATGAAGGCGGGCAACAAGGTTGGCCTGACAACTGTGCGCAACGTCCTGGGCGAAATCGAGACGCGGGAGAAATCCGGCAAGACCCCCGTTGAGCTCGATGACCTGCAGATCACCGCCCTCCTGCAGAAGGAAGCGGCCAAACGCCGTGACACCGCCGCCACCTATTCTTCGGCCGGCCACGACGACCGGGCCCAGGCCGAGATCGCCGAAGCTGAGATCATCGAGGCCTACCTCCCTAAAGCCCTGACCCGGGCGGAAGCTGAACTCATCGTCGATGAGGTCATCGCCGGCCTGAAAGCGGATGGCACGGAACTGACGATGCGCTCCATGGGCGCGGTGATGAAATCCGTTACCCCGAAAATTGGCGGCCGCTTCGACGGCAAGGCTATCAGCGAGATTGTGAAGGCCCGCCTGGCGTGATCCTGAAGACCGGGCTCACGCCGGGACATGGGATATGGGCCGGCGGTGATTGGGGGGCGGCATCCGGTCTCAGAGATGCCTTGGCCGCCGGCCCTGTCCCTATGTGTAAGGCCCTGCCCCAGCAGCAGGATCTTGTTTCAACGGTAAGTCCGGTTCCTAAACGGCAGCCCACGTTCGCCGCAAGTTTCGCTCAAGACTGGGCCCGGCAGCCCCCTTGGATTCACGTCCCGGGCACGGATCGGAATCCCAACGGAAAGCAGGGTCAAACCGTCGAATCCGGGCCTATAGTCAAAGGGACGGCACGTGCCATTTGTGGGGGGATTGACTGTACTCGCGCGGAGCCGCGTTACAACGAATCGAGCCCACCGTGGCCGCTACCCCCAGAACGCCCCTTCCCGGCCCCCGTCCCCTGCGCAGTGGTCGAAAACACCCATCCGGCCAGAGTCCCGTAGCAAGATGGCGCATTGGCTGGGTTGTGGCCGGAACAATGGCAGCAGGACTCGTCGTTGCAATGCTCCTGGCCGCTGCCCCTTTCATCCGGGCGCGTGAGAGCGAGGTCACGGGCGCCGTGCTGTGCGGCTTTGCGGTGAGGTGGGGCCTGTTGGCCCTTCTGTCAGTCCGGTTCACTGACCAGCCGCAGCGATGGGCTGTGGCACCTGCACTCTTCATGGGGATATCCGGTTTACTGTTGGCGTGGTTCGGCGCCCCCATGGATATTGTGTTCAGCTGGGTGTGGCCGCCCGTCCTGCTGGCTTTGGTGATCTGGATCTTTTTCCGTTCACGCCGGCAACTGCATAGCCGGAGCAGGCGATGGGTGTTGTACCCGGTCATCGCGGTGCTGGCGCTTGCCTCGGTAGGTGGCGCCTACCAGACCCTGGGCGCCGCGGCTGACGCGAGAGACTTCCCAATGCCCGGCCAGTTGGTGGACGTCGGCGGCTACAGCTTGCACCTCAACTGCACTGGGACGGGAAGCCCCACCGTGGTGCTCCAACCCGGAGCCGGTGAGATGTCGTCCAACCATGCCTTGCTTTCAGCTTCAGTCTCCGGCCGGACACGGGTGTGTGTCTACGATCGGGCCGGCAGGGGCTGGAGCGGGCCCGCCGACACGGTCCAGGACGCCGCACAGATAGCTGCCGACCTCCATACGCTGCTGCACAGCGGCAACGTGCCAGGACCTTACGTGCTGGCTGGTCATTCCTTTGGCGGTCTCTATGTGCAGACCTTCGCCGCCAACTACCCCGACGAGGTCGCCGGCATGGTGCTTATCGACTCTACGGACCGCGCACCGGCGCCGGTGCCCCGGCCGGTTGCAGTCCGCGACGGATACGACCTCCTTAGCCGGGTCACGGCCTTCATCTCAATACTGGGCCGGGTCGGTGCGCTGCGTTTGTATGCCCCTTTCGAGGATGTCAACAGCCTCCCAGCTCAGCAACGGGACGAAGTCCGCGCCAACATTGCTGACCCAGGCAACATGCGCAGCACTCTTGACGAGTACGTTCAAGCGAACACCTCAATGGAAGAAGCCGCATCGCTGCAGGACTTTGCGGGCAAGCCCCTTGTCGTCCTGACAGCGGGCATCGGCAATGACGCCAGGCACGAGGCTTCGCAGAACGGCCTGGCCACGCTGTCCACCAACAGCCTTCACAAAACCATCGATTTTGCGTCCCATGAAGCACTCGTCGTCGAACCGGACGCCGCGGCAGTCACCGCACAGGCAATCCTGGACGTCGTCAGTTCGGTAAGGACTGCGGCGCCACTGGCAAAGTGATGCCCGGGCTCACCAGCGTGAGGGCTACGGCCGGCCACTGTACTGATCACAGTGCCCGGCCGAGGTCCGGCACTAGTTGGTAGACCCACCCTGCGCAGCCTGCTACTGCGTCGTCCGCTCGTGGAAGGGCGTGGCTTCGTCCGGATTGCTGTCTGTGTTTTGGTAATAGCGGACTTCGAACATTTTGGCGCCGGTTGCCGAGACCCAGGGGCCATGCTTCATCCCCGGCGGCCGGGTAGCCCAGTCACCCGTGTTGAAAGTGCGGTTCAAACGCTGGTCGACGAATGAACCTTCGAAGATGAATACCTCTTCCCAAAAGTCATGGACCAGGACACCGTTTGGTGACGTATCGGTTCCCGGCTCAAACTTCAGGATGCGGGTGACACAGCCAGTCCTGTCATCACGCGCCAGGACTGCTTCCGAAAGCCCTTCAATGGGTGGTGTGCAGGGCGTGAACTCCACCGATGACGTCGGAGTGAACTCAAATTCGGGTTTTGCCACTCTGCCTCCAAGTTCATAGATCATGAGATGGTTGGTCCCAGTTGCTCCGCCGCTTTACCAGGTGAGGGCCGGGGTTCCTTGAGCTCAATAAAGAATGTGTGGGTATCGCTTGCTCCAATGTTTTCTCCGGAATGCTGCTGTGCCGGAAGCCAGCGAGCGACTCCTGCAGGCAGTTCCACCTCGACGGAGTTTCCATTGGACGAGATCCGGCGGCGGAAGGAACTAAGCGTCACCATCACGCTGTCAGGGTGGTTGTGCTCGGATGTCGAGTGCCCAGGAGAGTCGAGATACTCAAGTACGCGCACGCGTTCGTTTTCAAAAGCGACCCGGTAATTCTCCGGATTCGTCTGGACAGGATCCTTCGCCATGAACGGAATATACGCCTGTGGCAGCCTTCGGAACCAGAGACTTCGGGTCAACAAGGCGTTCCCTCGGCGTCTTCAATGATGACGCCCCCTTGGAATCGATGGCTGCCGCGCTGGTTGTCGGGCTGCCTTTGTAGCCGGGAGAAGGCCTTCAGCCGCGGACTCTCCTGATCCTCATCCTGTGTCGCCTGGGGACCTGGGTGGGACTGGTTATGGGGCGGGGGCGCCGCCAGGGCTTGTGGGGCCGATAACTGATGGGGTCAGGAGGCGATGGCGCTGAAGCCACCCGTGAGGACCCTTTCCTGCGGCGCCGCATCTCCAGGAGAACGAGTATGGTCAAGCCGATCCATGCGAAAGCGGCAACGAATATCAAAGCCACCGCCTGAACCGTACTCATGACCCGGCTGCCTGCGCGGAGCCGGGACCGTGCCCACAGAGGCTCCTCGAACGCCCATCCCCGTTGCCTGTGCAGCATGCAACGGGAGCCGTCAGGTGAGGTGGTAAACGGAGAATCCAGGGAGCGTGTTTCGGCAGGGTACCAGTCAACGGAAGGTCAGGCGCTGGGCGATGGTCAGCATGGGTGGACATGGCGGGTGGCTTTCCGCGACTGTTCGGCTGACTTCATAGCCCAATGAGTCAAGTTTCCGCTCGTGGGGGCGGTGTGGCAATAGCAGGCAGCGTCGGCCATACCGCAGTCCTACGGGAACGAAAAGGGCGCGTGGGGAACGGTAGTCAGACGAGCCAGCGCCACCAGCGCGGTTGCTCGGGTTCCGGTGTCGGTTCCGGTTCCGGCTCCTCGCCCAAAGCCAGCGCGGCTTCGACGATGTCGTCCGCGGTGAGTGTCATGACGGCCTCGCGATCGAGCGCATCGAGGCTTTGTTCGTCGTCGAGCGACAGCCGCAGCGCCTGTCGGTTGAGCGCCTGTTCAAACAGTGTGCGGGCGAAGCGGGCGTTGCCGGAGTCCTCACCCGCGTGGAGCCCGGTGAAGATGCGGCGCAACATCTGGTCAGCGCCCGGCTCCAGCCTGTACTCGTGCTGGGCGAGCATCTGGTGGAAGATCATCTGGAGGGCGTCGACGGAATAGTCGGGGAACGTGATCTCACGGGCGAAGCGGGAGCGCAGGCCGGGGTTCGAGAGCAGGAAGGACTCCATCAGCCGGGGGTACCCGGCTACGATCACCACCAGGCGGTGGCGGTGATCCTCCATCCGCTTGAGCAGGACTTCGATCGCCTCGGGGCCGAAGTCCATCCGGCCGTCCTCCGGTGCCAGCGCATAGGCCTCGTCGATAAACAGGACGCCGTCCAGCGCTCGCCGGATCACCCGGTCTGTCTTGATGGCGGTCGCGCCGACGTATTGCCCCACCAGGCCCGAACGGTCGACCTCAACCAGGTGGCCTTTTTGCAACAGTCCCACCGCGCGGTACATCTCGGCCAGGAGCCGCGCCACGGTGGTCTTGCCCGTGCCAGGGTTTCCCAGGAAGACCAGATGCTGTGAAGTGGCCACCTCCGGCAGGCCGTGCGCCTTACGGCGGGCCTGGACCTGGAGCAGTGCGACGAGGCCCCGGACCTGTTCCTTCACGGTTTCCAGCCCCACCAGCGCGTCGAGCTCTGCCTGCACCTCGGACAGCGGCCGTGCCGGCCCGGGCCTCACACCGATGAGATCGCCGACCAGGTCGTCCACACGCTCTGAACCGGGCAGCTTGAGCTGATCGGCCAGATGGCCGATAGTTTCGCGGAGGTCGTCGAGCGGGTGGCGGCTGGGTGCCATGCATCCACTGTAGTACTCGACTCCCGACCGGGGTGGGGTTTGCCCCACCGGTATCAGGTTCCAAGAATGGCACTGCCCACGACGGCCATCACCGCCAGCGCGAGTGATAGTGGTTTGCTGGCATCCGTCGATGCCGTACACATAAAATTCGAAATCATCACCGATAGAAAGATCCCTGTGAAGCAGAGTATTCTCGCCCGCGTTGCCCAGCTGGCCAAAGCCAACCTGAACTCCCTCCTGGACTCCGCCGAAGACCCGCAGAAGATGCTGGATCAGATGGTCCGGGACTACTCGGATAACATCCGCGAAGCCGAGTCCGCGATCGCACAGACCATCGGCAACCTCCGGATGGCCGAGGAAGACCACGCCCGCGCCGTGAGCGATGCCAACACCTGGGGCAGCAAGGCGATCGCTGCCTCCCGCAAGGCCGACGAGTTCCGGGCCGCCGGGAACAGCGTGGACGCTGACAAGTTCGACGCCCTGGCCAAGGTTGCCATTGGCCGGCAGATGACTGCGGAATCCACCGCGAAGGCCCAGGAACCGAACCTGGCCGCGCAGAACCAGGTCGTCGACAAGCTCAAGCAGGGCCTGGACCAGATGCGGGGCAAGCTCAGGGAGCTGACCGCGAAGCGGAACGAACTGGTCAGCCGTTCACGCGTGGCCGCAGCCCAGTCCCAGGTCCACGATGCGCTCAAGTCCCTGGACAACGGAGACCCGGCCTCGGCGATTGGCCGGTACGAGGAGAAGATCCGCCGGCAAGAGGCCACGGTCCGCGGCCAGCAGGAACTCGCCGCCTCATCCCTGGAAGCCCAGTTCGCGTCCCTGGAAGACCTCGGAGAGCATACCGAAGTGGAAGCACGGCTGGCCGCCCTCAAGTCCATCGACCGGAAAGCCATCGACTAGAAGGCGGCTCTCAGGCCACCGAGTGGACGCGGCATGCGGGGCAGCGGCCGGGTAGGGCCTCCTGGGCTGCATCGCCGAGATGTCGGTGACGGGTTATTCGCCGAGGAGTACAAAGGATCCATTCCTTGCTGGAAGGCTTGGTGAACGCGTCTACGTGGACCCAGCGGCGATGGCCGCTCCCACGACATTCCGCGGGCATCCGGCACCCAGCTAGGTCTGGCGCACCCTGTCATCGGAGTTCCGGGTCTCCGCGCTCTGGACATGGCTCCTGGGCTCGGCCGGCGGCCGGCTCCGGGCTTTGACCAAGGCAATCAGTAAGGTCAGGATGGTGCCCATCCATGCAATTGCGGCCAGGAACACCAGGCTGATTGCCGCTAAGGGGTGCATGCCGAAAGCCTAGGACTTAAAGAGTGCGAATCCCGGATGCAACTCCGCAGCCTCGCGGCCGGAATTTTCGCAACCCAGGCGTCCGAAGCTGGGATGGAAGCATCAGGGAACGAAAAAGGTGCGCCCCGTTCGCTGAGCGCACCCTTCTCGATTCCCCTCGCAGCCGTCTCCCATCGACTGCAAACATAATAAGCATGCTTAGGATTGCTTATCAAGCCAGCCCCGCTCCGCAGAGCAAAGCTGCCGTTGTTCGTCCGCCGACAACATAAGACATAGGAAGCCGGCGTGGTTGGAGATACGAGAAAACCCCGGAAAATCAGTGATTTTCCGGGGTTTTCGTTTGTGCGCGGAGGGGGACTTGAACCCCCACCCCCTTTCGAGGACTAGCACCTCAAGCTAGCGCGTCTGCCATTCCGCCACCCGCGCAGGTGGTATTTCGCCGAAGCCGTCCCGCCTTTCAGCGTTTCGCGCCTCTCCGAAGCAGCGAGAAAAACTCTAACATGACTTTCCGGGAACAACGAATCGAGGCAAGTCGGTAGGCTGAGGACAGCGATTCAGCTCGTGCCAACCAGTCATTCCCTACCAAGGAGCCTCCAATGCCTGACGTCCTGCCCGAGGATGAAGTTGTCCGGATCTGCCAGGAACTCATCCGGATCGACACCTCCAACTACGGCGACGGGTCAGGGCCGGGGGAGCGCGCCGCGGCAGAGTATGCCGCAGGACTCATTGAGGAAGTGGGGCTGGAGGCGGAGATCTTCGAATCCGCCCCTGGCAGGGCCAATGTAGTGACCAGGATGGCAGGGGAGGACCCCTCCGCCAGTGCCCTGGTGGTCCACGGCCACCTTGACGTCGTTCCGGCCCTGCGCGACCAGTGGTCTGTGGACCCCTTTGGCGCCGAACTGAAGGATGGCCTCATCTGGGGCCGCGGCGCCGTCGACATGAAGGACATGGACGCCATGATCCTTTCAGTCCTGCGGAACTTCGCGCGGGAAGGCAGGAGGCCCAAGCGGGACATCATCTTTGCGTTCTTCGCTGACGAGGAGGCCGGCGGCGTCTACGGCGCGCGCTATGCCGTGGACAACCGACCGGAACTTTTCGAGGGCGCCACCGAGGCCATCTCCGAGGTGGGCGGATTCTCAGCAACGATCGGCGGGCAGCGGACCTACCTGCTGCAGACGGCGGAGAAGGGCATTTCGTGGCTCCGGCTCGTTGCCCACGGACGGGCAGGCCACGGCTCGCAGATCAACACCGACAACGCCGTGACCCGCCTGGCAGCCGCCGTCACGCGTATCGGCGAATACAAGTGGCCCATCGAGCTCACTCCCACCACCCGGCAGTTCCTTGACGGAGTGACCGAACTCACCGGTGTCGAGTTCGACGCCGACAATCCTGACCTCCTGCTCAACCAGCTTGGCACCGTGGCCAGGTTCGTCGGGGCCACCTTGCAGAACACCACGAACCCCACGCTTCTTAAGGGCGGCTACAAGCACAACGTCATCCCCGAGTCTGCCGAGGCCCTGGTTGATTGCCGCACCCTGCCCGGCCAGGAACAGCAGGTGCTCGAAATCGTGCGCGAACTCGCCGGCAACGGAGTGGACGTCAGCTACGTCCACAACGACGTCTCCCTCGAGGTCCCGTTCGCGGGCAACCTGGTGGACTCGATGATCGACGCCCTGCACAAAGAGGACCCCGGCGCGAAAGTACTGCCCTACACGCTTTCGGGCGGCACGGACAACAAGTCCCTCAGCCGGCTGGGCATCACCGGCTACGGCTTCGCGCCCCTGATGCTCCCGGACGAGCTGGACTTCACCGGGATGTTCCATGGCGTGGACGAGCGTGTGCCGGCGGACTCCCTCAAGTTCGGCGCCCGGGTGCTGAACACCCTGCTGACCAACTACTAAGGGGAACTGCCGTGACTCCAGATGACCTGCTGCCGGATGAGCTCCTGGAGCGCATCCGGGGCCGCGCCGCAGGGTACGACCAAGACAACGCCTTTTTCCACGAGGACCTGCGGGAGCTTGCGGAGGCAGGGTACCTGAAGCTCTTCGTGCCGGCGTCCGACGGCGGCGCGGGCCTTGGGCTCGAAGCGGCGGCGCAGTGCCAGCGCAGGCTGGCAACGGCCGCACCGGCCACGGCACTGGCCGTCAACATGCACCTGGTGTGGACCGGCGTCGCGCACGTCCTGGCAGCCCGCGGGGACCACTCCCTGGCCTTCGTCCTCAAGGAAGCCGCGCAGGGCGAAGTCTTCGCGTTCGGTAACTCGGAGGCGGGCAACGATTCCGTCCTCTTCGACTCACGGACGGTGGCTACACCACATCCGGACGGCAGCTACTCGTTCACCGGGACCAAGATCTTCACCAGCCTCTCGCCGGCCTGGACCCGGCTGGGAATTTTCGGGAAGGATGCTGCGGCCCGTGACGGGGCCGGGGAACTCATTCACGGGTTCATCAGCCGCGAAACGCCCGGCTACCGGACCCTGGACGACTGGGACACCCTGGGCATGCGGGCAAGCCAGTCCGCCACAACGGTCCTTGACGGTGTGACTGTTCCACCGGACCGGATCTTCCGCAAGCTGCCCGTCGGTCCCAACGCCGACCCGCTGATCTTCGCGATCTTCGCATGCTTCGAAAGCCTCCTGGCCGCCGTCTACACGGGGCTGGGTGAACGCGCACTGGCCGTGGGCGTGGAGACCGTCAAGCGCCGCACCTCGTTCAAGAACGGCGGACGCAGCTACGCGCAGGACCCCGACATCCGCTGGAAGGTGGCGGACGCCGCCATGGCCATGGACAACCTGTACCCGCAGCTCCGGTCCGTCACGGCCGACGTCGACGCCCTGGCCGACCACGGGGCCCAATGGTTCCCCAAACTGGTGGGCCTGAAAGTGAATGCCACCGAAACGGCACGGCGCGTGGTGGACCTCGCCATCCGCGTCAGCGGGGGATCGAGCTACTTCAGGGGTTCCGAGCTGGAGCGGCTCTACCGGGACGTGCTGGCCGGAATGTTCCATCCCTCCGACGACGAGTCCGCCCACAACACCGTGGCCAACGCCTGGCTGGGCCCGCTGGAAAACTAGACGGCCCGCTGGACTGGCCATTCCTGGACGGTTCCCTGGACTGTCATTCCCTAGACGGTCCGCTGGACCTGCATTACCCGGCGCCGGAGCCAAAAGCGCCTGCCGCCGCCCACGTAGAGCTTGCTGCGTTCCAATTCCCACTTGCCGTATTCGGAGTGTTCCACCAGGCGCCGGCGTGCCTCCGGCAGGGAATCATCAGGGCTCACGGTCAGTACGAGGTACTCGTACTGCCGCAAATAATCCCGCTCCCGCTGGACCGAGCTGGTGAGAAATTGTTCCTTCATTTGCTCTCCATTTTCGTCCTTTTCCGGCTAACGTGAAGTCATGAGCATCGATCCGCGTGTCGCGCTTTCGTCCCTGACCACCGCTTTGGAAGAACACCTTATAGCAGCATCGAACCGCCGCGGGGACGGTGACCCCTCCGTTGAGGCAGCTTTTTTCGCAGTTGCCGATGCCTTCGAAGTTTACGAGGACGCGCTCTACGAGGCCTACAACGAGGTCACCCCGTTGCAGGTCTTTGACGACGAGGACGAAGAGGACGAAGAAGCCGACGTGGACGAGGATGAGGACCTGGAAATCGTCGAGGAATAGCAGCGCCGGGGGAACCTGGCGGCCTTAGAAGGCGGAAACATCCTCCAGTGCCCGCGCGATCTGCGGCGGCAGCGGTGCGGGCTGGACGTCGAGGATCTCCTTCAACTGCACAGGTGTGCGGGCACCGACAATGGCGGTGGCAACTCCCTGCTGCGACAGCAGCCATGACAGCGAGACGTCCTGCGGGCTCCTGCCCAGACCGTTGGCAGCCATGCACACAGCATCCACGATGCGTGACGGCTTCTCCTCAAGGTAAGGCTCCACATAGGCCGCTTCGCTGGCCGACGCCCCGCGTGATCCGCCGGGAATCCCACCCCGGTACTTCCCGGTAAGGACACCGCGGCCCAGCGGAGCCCATGCCATCAGGCCAAGCCCGGCGTCGTCGGCGGCCGGCATCAGTTCCGCCTCCGCTGTCCGTTCAAGGAACGAATACTCGGCCTGGACCGCCACCAGCGGCACACTGCTGATGGCTGCGGCCTTGGCCGTCTGCCAGCCGCTGAAGTTCGAGATGCCGGCGTACCGCGCCCGGCCGGTGCGTACGGCAAATTCCAGCGCAGCCAGCGTTTCATCGAGGGGAACATTGCCGTCCCACGCCTCGGCAAACCAGAGGTCCACATAATCGGTGCCCAGCCTGGCCAGGCTGGCGTCAAGTCCGGTGAGCATCGCATTGCGTGACGTGTCCACTGCACGGCGCCCGTCCGGCGTCGTCATCCCCGCTTTGGTGGAGATGGAAATCTCCGTGCGGGACACCACATCACCCAGCAGCGAGCCAAGGATCGCCTCCGAGCCACCGCCGGCGTAGGAGGCCGAGGTATCCACGTGCCGGCCGCCCGCATCAAGGAAAGTGCGCAGCAGCTCGGACGCGTCCTGTTCGTCAGTTTCCCCGCCCCAGGACCGGGTACCCAGGGAGAGGGCTGAGACTCGCAATCCACTGTTGCCGACGTAACGCTGCTGCATAGCAGCAAGCTTACGGGCAGATGCCCTGCTGCCATGCCGTAGGGTCTTAGCGTGAACTGGTTTGAAGCGGCCCTGCTGGGCCTAGTGCAGGGACTGACCGAATTTCTACCGATTTCATCGAGCGCACACCTGCGGATCGTGGGGGAGTTCCTCCCCAATGCCGAGGACCCGGGCGCGGCCTTCACAGCCATCACCCAGCTCGGCACCGAGACCGCCGTCCTGATCTTCTTCTGGCGCGACATCGTCCGCATCGTCAAGGCCTGGGCGGGGTCCCTCAGCGGCAAGGTGCCGCGGCACGATCCTGATGCCCGCATGGGCTGGCTGGTGATCCTGGGCAGCCTGCCCATCATCGTGCTGGGCCTGCTCTTCCAGGACCAGATCGAATCCGTACTCCGCAGCATGTGGATCGTGGCCACCATGCTGATCGTTTTTGGACTCTTCCTCGCCGTGGCCGACGCCGTGGGCGCCCAGAAGCGGGACCTTACACACCTGACCTACAAGCACGGCATCCTCTACGGACTGGCCCAGGCCCTGGCCCTGATTCCCGGCGTCTCCCGCTCCGGGGGCACCATCACCGCCGGCCTGCTGATGGGCTACACACGGGAAGCCGCGGCGCGGTACTCATTCCTGCTCGCCATCCCTGCGGTCTTTGGCAGCGGGCTCTACCAGCTGTACAAGGTGGTGACCAAGGAGGGCATCTCCGGCCCGTTCGGCCTGCCGGAAACTGCCCTCGCCACCGTGATCGCGCTGGTGGTGGGCTACGTCATCATCGGCTGGTTCCTGAAGTTCGTGTCCACCCGCAGCTACCGGCTCTTTGTCTGGTACCGGATCTTCCTGGGGCTGGCCCTGTACCTCCTGCTCGGTTTCGGCGTCATCAGCGCCTAGGACTAGGCTTGGCATGTGAAATCCTGGACTTCCCGCCCCATTCCTGCCCTGCCCGGAAACATGCCCGCCCTGCGGCTGTTCGATACTGCGGCAGGCCGCGAAGTGGCGCTGGAACGGGAAGCCAGGCCATCCATGTACGTCTGCGGCATCACGCCTTACGACGCAACCCACATGGGCCACGCCGCCAGTTATGTGGCCTTTGACCTGCTGAACCGCGCCTGGCGCGACGCCGGCAGCGAGGTCTCCTACGTCCAGAACGTGACGGATGTGGATGACCCCCTGCTGGAACGGGCCACAGCCACCGGCGTGGACTGGCGGGACCTCGCCGCCGAACAGGTGGAGCTCTTCCAGACAGACATGGAGGCGCTGAATGTCCTGGCGCCGGACCACTATGTGGGCGCGGTGGAGTCCATCGGCCTGATTGTGCCCGAGGTGGAAAAGCTGGTCAGCCTGGGCCTGGCCTATCAGGTTGCCGGCACCAACGGGGAACCCGACGGAGATGTCTATTACGACGTCGAAGCGGCCGGCAAGCAGTCAACGTCGCCGGACGCCTGGGCCCTGGGATGTATTTCCCACCTGAGTGAAAGCGCCATGCTGGAGCTTTTCGCTGAGCGTGGCGGGGACCCCGGCCGTGCCGGGAAGCGGCAAGCCCTTGATCCGCTGCTGTGGCGGGTGGAACGGCAGGGGGAGCCGAGCTGGCCCGGTGGGAGCCTGGGCGCAGGCAGGCCCGGCTGGCACATCGAATGCACCGTCATCGCGCAAAAGTATCTGCCGTCGCCCTTCACGGTGCAGGGTGGCGGCTCGGACCTGATCTTCCCGCACCACGAGATGGGCGCCGGCCATGCCTACTCCCTGGCGGGGGTTCCACTTGCCCGGCACTACGCGCATGCCGGGATGGTAGGGCTCGACGGGGAGAAGATGAGCAAATCCAAGGGCAACCTGGTGCTGGTCTCCAGGCTCCGCGCCGCCGGTGAAGACCCTGCAGCCATCCGGCTTGCAATCCTTGTCCACCACTACCGGTCCGACTGGTCCTGGACGGACGAAGGCTTCACCGCTGCCAAGGCAGACCTGGCAGCCTGGCGGAAGGCGCTCGACCACGCTCCGGAGGGTTCAGCCCAGGCGCTGCTGGCTGAAATGCGCGAGGCACTGGCAGCGGACCTTAACGCGCCGGCAGCGGTTGCCGCTGTCTCGCGCTGGGCACGGTCCGCCAACGACGGCGGTGCTGCCGCCAGCCCTGCCGACCGCACCCTTGTTAAGGACGCGGTGGACGCGCTCCTGGGCATCCGGCTCTAAGGCATCGGCTCGCGGCAACAAAGGGACTTGCGGCCAACAGAAGAGGGCTGGGCCAGGATTTCTCCCGGCCCAGCCCCCTTCCTGTTAATGTCTGTCCAAAGTCAAGGCCGGTCCTGGCCCCGGCGCTTCAGGTACCGCTCAAACTCGCGGGCAATGGACTCGCCGCTGGCCTCGGGCAGGTCGGCGGTGTCCTTGGCTTCCTCCAGTTGGCGGACGTAGGCGGCAATTTCCGGGTCCTCGGTGGCCAGTTCGTCCACGCCACGCTCCCAGGCGTCCGCTTCCTCCGCCAGCTCCTGGGTGTCCAGCGGCACCTGCAGGAGCTCCTCGATGCGGTGCAGGAGGGCGAGCTGTGCCTTGGGCGAGGGCGCCTGTGCCACATAGTGCGGCACCGCCGCCCACAGCGATACGGTTGGGATTCCGGCCAGCAGCGCCACCTCGGACAGGACTCCCACGATACCCACGGGGCCTTCATACTGTGACGCTTCCAGGTTCATGCGTTCCCGAAGCTGGGCATCATCGGATGACGTGCTTACCGGGATAGGGCGGCTGTGGGGGACATCGGCCAGCAGCGCGCCCACGAGCACCACGTAGTCCACATTCAAAGCCTCTGCATGGACCAGCAGCTCAGCGGTGTAGGCGCGCCATTTGTAGGACGGCTCGGTGCCCTGCACGAAGATGACGTCCACATTGGAGTTGGGCGCGCTGGCCTTATAGATACGGGTGGAGGGCCATTTGATCTTGCGTTCTCCGGCGGCGTTCCTGCGGACCGTGGGCCGTGTGAACTGGAAGTCGTAATACTCATCGGCATCGATCGATGCCACCTTCTTGCCGCCCCACAACTTGTTCAGGTACCGCAGGGAGTCGCTGGCCGCTTCTCCGGCGTCATTCCACCCCTCAAAGGCAGCAAGCATTACGGTTACGCGCTGTCCGTCAGCCACCGGCTGCAGGAACCGTTCCCGCTCGGGTCCGGCACCTTGTTCGGCGGTGTCTCCCTCGAAGCTATTCATTTCTTCACCCTACGTCCAAGGTGGACACTCGCGCATGGAATGAAGCGCCGCAAATCGCCGGTAAACGGCGCAAAGGGCACCAGCCCTGCTTCATATTCGCCAAGGGCGTAGCCCACAGCCTCCGCCCAGCCCCGCGCCGTAGACTGGCTGCATGCGAAATCCTGCCGCCGGTTCCCCGCTCAAAGCCGTCCTATGGGACATGGACGGGACCATCGTGGACACCGAGCCATACTGGATTGCCGCTGAGCATGCCTTGGTGGAAGCCCACGGCGGCACCTGGAGCCACCATCAGGCAATGCAGCTGGTGGGCCAGTCACTGACGTTCTCCGCGGGCCTGCTCCAGCAGGCCGGCGTCGAGCTCGAAGTCCGCGAGATCATCGATTCCCTGACAGCCCAGGTCATCAGCAGCGTCCAGCAGGAGGTGCCATGGCGCCCGGGTGCCCGTGAACTCCTCGAGGAACTGCACCTGGCCGGCGTGCGCTGCGCCCTGGTCACCATGTCCGAGGGGCCGCTGGCCCGCGAGGTGGTTGCCAGCCTTCCCCGCCCCTACTTCGAAGTCCTTGTCACCGGCGACACCGTCACCCGGGGCAAACCGCACCCCGAGGCGTACCTGACCGCCGTCGAGCTGTTGCAGGAAGCCGATCCTGACCTCGGCATCCACCACTGCGTTGCCCTAGAGGATTCCGTCCCCGGCGTTGCGGCGGCCGTCGCCTCCGGCGTCACCACCGTGGCTGTGCCGCACATCGTTCCATTGCCGGATGACGGCAGTTACGCACTCTGGGACTCCCTGTCCGGCCGCGGCCTGGTGGAGCTCGAAGCCCTGCTGTTGGAGGCGGAGGCAACGCGGCCCGCCGCCACGGCCGCCGGTGACTCACGTGGCTGAACCTGACACTCAACGGGGCACAGAACCCGGCACACCGGCTGCTACAGGACGGCGTGAAGGCATCCCGCTGGGACGCATCGCCGGCGTTCCGGTTGTGCTTGCCTACTCGTGGTTCGTGATCGCAGCCTTCACCGTCATCGCCTACGGGCCAGTCCTGGCGCGGAACAACCCCATGCTCGGCATGAGCGCCTACGTTGTGGCGTTCGCGTACGCCGTCCTGCTCCTGATTTCCGTGCTGGTGCACGAACTCGCCCACGCCCTCACCGCCAAAATCTACGGATGGCCCACGCAAAAGATCGTCCTCAATCTCTGGGGCGGGCACACTCAGTTCGAAAGCTTCACTGCTTCCCCCGGCCGGTCCGTACTGGTGGCGCTGGCCGGACCAGCAGCGAATTTCGTCCTCGCCGGCGGGGCCTGGCTGCTGCTGGGCACCAACAGCCTGGGAAGTGTCGCCGAGATCCTGACCAACATTTTCATGTGGGCCAACTTCCTGATCGCCGTCTTCAACGTCCTGCCGGGCCTGCCGCTGGACGGTGGCCGGCTGGTCGAGTCCATCGTCTGGAAGGCCACCGGCAGCCAGGCGAAGGGAACGGTAGCTGCCGGCTGGGGCGGGCGCATCATCGTCCTGGCCATCGCCTACTGGTTCCTCCTTCGCCCGTACCTCGCCGGCGACGAGCCCGACTTCAGCCTCCTCATGATCACCGTCCTGGTGGGCGGATTCCTGTGGATGGGTGCCTCCGCCTCCATCCAGCAGGGCACGCTGCGGGGACGGCTCCCGCTGGTCAGCGCAGCGGGATTGTCGACGCCGGCCGTGGGCATACCTTCCACGGGCACCGTCCGCGACGCCCTCCGTCTGGCCGCTGCCGGAACAAAGTCCGTGGTGGTATGCGGACCGGACGGGCGCCCGCAGGGGGTGGTGGACCCTGGCGCGCTGGCCTCGGTGCCCGGATCAGCCGCGGACTCAACCCCTGTCACCGCCATTTCGTTTCCCCTGTCTGCCGGCGCCTACGTTCCCGAATGGTCCAAGGGACAGGAGCTGATCCAGTTTCTTTCGCAGCTTGAGGGGCGGCACTATGCAGTGGTGGACCACAACGGCGCAGTCACCGGACTGCTGACCCAGGACGTCGTCCTCGCGGCCATCACCGGAAAGAGACAGCGCAACGATAAGCACCCGCAGGGGCAGAACCGGTAGAGTTACCTGCCGGTCGTGCATTGCCGCCGTAAAAGCCCCGGTATCCCTTGGGACTTTGGCCGCGGCACAAAAGGTTTACAGGAGCGAGGAACATCATGAGCAGCGAAACTGCGGTCAACGACGCCACGGGAGCAGCGCAAGCCGGTGCTCCCGCCAGCGGCTCGCAGCCGGTAGGAGCTGCCCGTCGCCGCGGCCCCTTCCGCGAAGGCGAGCGTGTCCAGCTCACCGACGAACGCGGCCGCATGAATACCATCACGCTTGAACGTGGTGGCGCCTTCCACACCCACCGTGGCTTCCTGAACCACGACGAGATCATCGGCAAGGTGGACGGCTCTGTTGTGGTGAACAACGTTGGCCAGCAGTACCAGACCCTCCGCCCGTTGCTCTCCGACTTCGTGCTGTCCATGCCCCGCGGTGCCGCCGTCGTGTATCCCAAGGATGCAGGCCAGATCGTCACCATGGCGGATATCTTCCCCGGAGCACGCGTGGTGGAGGCCGGCGTCGGCTCCGGCGCCCTGTCCATCTCCCTTCTCCGCGCCGTGGGGGACAACGGCTACCTGCACTCCTTCGAGCGGCGCGAAGAGTTCGCCGACATCGCCCGGGGCAATGTGGAGACCATCTTCGGCGGTCCGCATCCTGCCTGGCAGATTTCCCTCGGCGACTTCCAGGAGGAGGTGGTCAAGGCTGAAGAGCCCGGCTCTGTGGACCGCGTGGTGCTGGACATGCTGGCACCCTGGGAATGCCTCGACGCCGTCGCCACCGTCCTTGCCCCCGGCGGCGTTTGGATCAACTACGTGGCAACCGTCACCCAGCTCTCCCGGACAGCGGAAGCCATCCGCGCCGACGGCCGCTTCACCGAACCCGACGCCTGGGAATCGCTGGTCCGCGGCTGGCATCTGGAGGGGCTGGCGGTCCGGCCGGACCACCGCATGGTGGCCCACACCGGGTTCCTGCTGGTCACCCGGCGCCTCGCCGACGGCGTCACCGGCATCTCGGTCAAGCGCCGGCCGTCCAAGACCGAATTCAACGAAGAAGATGTCAATGCCTGGACTCCCGGCGCGGTAGGGGAGCGGGCCGTGTCTGACAAGAAGCTGCGGCGGGCAGCCCGGGATGCCATCGCGGGAACGAACGTTGTGGACACACCCGAGGTTACGAACTAGTCCACATTTCGGGAGTCTCCATCCCTACCCGGCATCTTGGGACTAATGTCTTTAAGAGAAGCGCAGGAAGGGGCTGATACATCATGGAGACACCAAACCAGGACTCCGGACGTACACCGGCAGAGCAGTCTGCCGCCAACGACCTCTCGGTTGCTGACCGCCAGGTCAACATACTTCGGGACAAGCTCAGGCACATCGACCGCCAGTTGGCAGCGGCAACGCAGAACAACACCAAGCTGGTCAGCATGCTTGAGACGGCCAAGGCGGAGATTCTCCGGCTCAAAAATGCCCTGGACCAGGAAGGGCAGCCGCCGTACAGCTTCGGCACCATCCTCCAGATCAATCCGAAGCGGCAGCCTGCCCCCGGCAACAGCGGCCAGGCTGCCACCGAGGAATCCGTGGATATCTTCAACGCCGGCCGGAAGATGCGGGTGGGTGTCAGCCCACTGGTCAATATCAACCAACTGGCGGTGGGCCAGGAGGTACTGCTCAACGAAGCCCTCCTGATCGTGGCAGGTCTTGGCTATGAGCGCGCCGGCGAGCTTGCCACCCTGAAGGAAATGCTGGGGCGTGACCGCGCCCTGGTGGTTGGCCGGGCCGACGAGGAACGGGTGGTCCGGCTTTCCGGTGCGCTCCAGGCCGAGAAGCTCAGGGTCGGCGACGCCCTCTCCGTGGACTCCCGGACAGGCTACGCGCTCGAGAAAGTGCCGCGCTCCGAGGTGGAAAACCTGGTGCTCGAGGAAGTCCCGGACATCACCTACGAGGACATCGGCGGCCTCGGCCCCCAGATCGAACAGATCCGGGACGCGGTGGAACTGCCGTTCCTGCACCCCGACCTCTACCGCGAGCACGGACTGAAGGCCCCCAAGGGCATCCTGCTGTACGGCCCTCCGGGCTGCGGCAAGACCCTTATCGCCAAGGCGGTTGCCAACTCCCTCGCCGCCCGCGCCGCCGAACGGTCCGGGAACGTGGACCTGAAGAGCTACTTCCTGAACATCAAGGGACCCGAACTCCTTGACAAGTACGTGGGCGAAACAGAGCGGCACATCCGCCTGATCTTCTCCCGCGCCCGGGAAAAGGCCTCGGACGGCAGCCCCGTCGTGGTGTTCTTCGACGAAATGGACTCCCTGTTCCGCACCCGCGGCACCGGAATCTCCTCCGACGTCGAAACCACCATCGTGCCCCAGCTCCTCAGTGAGATCGACGGCGTGGAACGCCTGGACAACGTCATTGTCATCGGTGCATCCAACCGTGAGGACATGATCGACCCCGCCATCCTCCGGCCCGGCCGGCTCGATGTAAAAGTCAAGATCCAGCGTCCCGACGCGGAAGCCGCTGCGGACATCTTCAACAAATACATCACGACGGACCTGCCGTTCCACGAATCGGACCTCGCCGAGCACAACGGAGACATCCAGGCCACGGTTGACGCCATGGTCCAGCGCACGGTCGAAGCCATGTACTCCACGGACAAGTCCAACGAGTTCCTCGAGGTCACGTATGCCAACGGTGACACCGAGATGCTGTACTTCAAGGATTTCAACTCGGGCGCCGTAGTGCAGAACGTGGTGGACAGGGCCAAGAAGTACGCCATCAAGGACCTGCTGACCACACACCAGAAGGGGCTCCGGATCGAGCACCTGCTGCGTGCAGTGGTGGATGAATTCCGCGAACACGAGGACATGCCCAACACCACCAACCCCGACGACTGGGCACGTATCTCCGGCAAGAAGGGCGAACGGATCACCTATATCCGTACCATCGTCCAGGGTAAGGCCGGGCAGGAGCCGGGCAAGTCGATCGAGACGATGCCAACCACAGGGCAGTATCTATGACGGATGCGAAGGGACCTGCCGCCGGGGAAGCACTCCCCGCCGGCGGGGCCATGCGGGTGATGGGGGCGGAAACGGAGTACGGCATCCACGCTCCCTCCGCTCCCTCCGCCAATGCCACCATGATGAGCGCCCGTGTGGTGCAGGCCTACGCCCAGGTCACCAGGCAGCGGGCGGCCGGCGGGGCCGAAACCCGCTGGGACTACACCGATGAAGAGCCCCTGCACGATGCCCGGGGCTGGACCGTGGACCGTGGCGCTGCACATCCCAGCCAGCTGACCGACCAGCCACCGGTGCTTGATGCGGAGGCAGTGGCGCTGGCTTATGGCCGCGAGGAACTCGAGCTGGACGGCCAGGACGAGTCAGGGACCCTGCTGATGAACATGGTCCTTGGCAACGGAGCCCGGCTGTACGTCGACCATGCCCATCCCGAGTACTCAAGCCCTGAGGTCACCAACCCCCGTGACGCGGTGGCATGGGACGCTGCCGGCGACCTCGTGGGGCTGGCCGCCGTCCGCCGGCTGGCCGCGGACGGCGCCCTCCCGCCGGTCAACCTCTACAAGAACAACACCGATAACAAGTCCGTGTCCTACGGTTCCCACGAGAACTACCTCATGCCCCGCTCCGTCCCTTTCGGGGACATCGTCCGCGGGCTCACACCCTTCTTCGTCAGCCGGCAGGTGGTGTGCGGTGCCGGGCGGCTGGGGATAGGACAGGACAGCTCAACGCCCGGCTTCCAGGTCAGCCAGCGGGCCGACTTCTTCGAAGCCGAGGTGGGCCTGGAAACCACCATCCGCCGGCCCATCATCAACACCAGGGACGAACCCCATTCCACGGCCGATAAGTACCGGCGCCTCCACGTCATCATCGGTGACGCCAATCTCAGCCAGGTGTCCAACTACCTCAAGTTCGGTACCACGGCCATGGTCCTCAGCCTCATCGAGGCAGGGCTGGCTCCCAAAATCGAGGTCTACGAGCCCGTCGCGGCACTCAAAACGGTCAGCCACGATACCTCGCTCACTGCAAAGCTGCGCTTGCTGGACGGACGGCGGGTCACAGCCCTGGACATCCAGTGGATGTACCACGAGGCCGCGGCCAAGCTGGCCCAGGACACCGGCGTGGGTGACGCCCTGGACGGTGACGGGCACACCCATGAGGTCCTGGAACGGTGGGCTTCGGTTCTCACCCAACTGGACAGTGACAGGGCTGCCGCCGCCACTTCCGTGGAATGGCTGGCGAAACTCACCCTGCTTGACGGCTACCGGCAGCGCGATGGACTGGAATGGAACGACGCCCGGCTTGGCCTGGTGGATCTCCAGTGGGCCGATATCAGGCCGGAGAAGGGCCTCTATTACCGCCTGCTGTCGAGGAACCGGATGCAGCGCGTCGTGGACGATGCCGCCATTGCCGCTGCGGTGACAGAGCCCCCCGCCGACACCCGGGCCTTCTTCCGTGGGAAATGCATCAGCAGCTTCGGCAAGGATGTGGTGGGCGCAAGCTGGGATTCGGTGATCTTCGATGTGCCGGGTTACGGACGGCTTCAGCGGGTGCCCACCAGGGAACCCCTGAGGGGAACCAAAGCCCTCACCGGAGCGTTGTTCGAGCGCTACCGGGAAGCGGGACCGTTCCTCGGGGAACTGCTGGGACACAACAGCACTCCGCCTGCGGCATAAACCGCGCCGGAACGCCCGTCCCGTGGCAGGATGGGCATATCGGAGGATCCGCCGGATCCACCGGAGGAACAAGGAGGGAAACCAATGGCAGGCCAGGAGCAGCAGCAGCCGCAGTCACGTGACAGCCAGGTCGAGGACGACATCCCCGAGGCACCCCCGGCACCGCCCGAAGCACAGGCTTCGGCATCGACCGAAGGCGTGGACGACCTGCTCGACGAAATCGACGGCGTCCTGGAATCCAACGCTGAGGAGTTCGTCCGGGCATTCGTGCAAAAGGGCGGCCAGTAACCCGGACCCGGAAGGTGGCGGAAGCCGCGGACGGCCGGAATCTGTACCGACGTTGAAGTACCACGTTCAAGGAGTGATGAGTGCAGGAATCAACCGCCAACCAGGTAGCCGCCAACGCCACCTCGTCCTTTACGGAGCACCTGCAACGGGACCGGCCCGAGCTATTGCCCTTTAGCCGGTCCTTCCAGGGTGGCGCGTCCACGGCTGCCCCGGTGCAGGTTCCACACGCCACCACCATCGTTGCCATGAGTTATGGCGGCGGCGTCCTCATGGCGGGCGACAGGCGCGCCACGATGGGCAACATCATCGCCAGCAGGCACATCGAGAAGGTCTTTCCGGCAGACCACTTCTCTGTGCTTGGCATTGCCGGAACAGCCGGCATAGCAATTGACCTGACGCGGCTCTTCCAGGTTGAACTTGAGCACTACGAAAAAATTGAAGGAACCCAACTCAGCCTCGAAGGCAAGGCCAACCGGCTGGGGGCCATGATCAGGGGCAACCTTCCGATGGCCCTTCAGGGCCTGGCCGTCGTGCCCCTGTTTGCGGGTTTCGACACCACCGCCGGCGTGGGCCGGCTGTTCTCCTACGACGTCACCGGGGGCAGGTACGAGGAACACGAACACCACACCGTAGGCTCGGGTTCGGTCTTCGCGCGCGGTGCCCTCAAGAAACTCTGGCGGCCCAACCTCACCGCCGCCGAGGCCCTGTCCGTGGCCGTGGAGTCCCTGTATGACGCCGCCGACGACGATTCCGCCACCGGCGGCCCGGACACCGTCCGGCAATTGTGGCCTGTGGTCTATACGGTGGACAGGACAGGGGCCCACCGGGTGCCCGAGGCGGACCTCGCGGCCGCTTCGCGCGCCGTAATTGAGGCACGCACCATCGCCGGACGGGAGGCCTGACATGACGCAGCAGTTCTATGTCTCGCCCGAACAGCTGATGAAGGACCGTGCGGATTTCGCGCGGAAAGGCATCGGCCGTGGCCGCTCGGTTGTGGTCATCAGCTGCGCCGACGGCATCGCACTCGTCGCCGAGAATCCTTCGCCGTCCCTGCACAAGATCGGCGAAATCTACGACAAGATCGCCTTTGCGGCAGTGGGCAAGTACAACGAATTTGAAAGCCTCCGCCAGGCGGGGGTCCGCTATGCAGACGTCCGCGGCTACTCCTACGACCGCGAGGACGTGACCGCCCGCGGCCTGGCGAGCGTCTACGCGCAAAGCCTGGGGGCTGTCTTTACCGCCGAGCAGAAACCCTTTGAGGTGGAACTGGCGGTCGCCGAAGTTGGCCCCACCCAGGCCGACGACCACCTGTACCGGCTGACCTTTGACGGCTCGATCGCCGATGAGCACAGTTTCGTCGTCATGGGCGGCCAGGCAGAAAAGGTGTCTTCAGCCATCGAGGCTGGCTGGCAGGCGTCCCTCGATTTCGCCGATGCTGTCCGGCTGGCTTTGAAGGGACTGACGCCTGCCCAGGAGGGAGAACAGCCTGCGGCGCAGCTGCCGCCGGGCGCACTCGAAGTGGCAGTCCTGGACAGGCTTTCCGAAAGCTCCCGCGGATCCCGGCGTGCCTTCCGCAGGCTGAACGACGCGGACATCACAGCACTGCTGGCCTAGGAGGACGACATGGACAAGAGAATCTTCGGCATCGAGACCGAGTTCGGGATCTCTTACTCGAGCCCCGATTCGAGGCCACTTGCCCCGGAAGAGGTGGCCCGGTACCTCTTCCGCAAAGTGGTCAGCTGGGGGCGCTCGTCCAACGTGTTCCTTACCAATGGCTCGCGGCTGTACCTCGACGTCGGGTCCCACCCCGAATACGCCACCGCCGAATGCGATGACCTCGCACAGCTGATCGCCCACGACCGTGCGGGTGAGCTCATCCTGGACGACCTCGTGGATGAAGCCCAGGCCCGGCTGGCCGCCGAAGGCTTCAACGGCACGGTGTACCTCTTCAAGAACAACACCGACTCCGCCGGCAACTCGTACGGCAGCCACGAGAACTACCTCATTCCCCGCCGTGGGGAATTTTCCCGTCTGGCCGAAATCCTCATTCCGTTCCTGGTCACCCGCCAGCTCATCGCCGGCGCCGGAAAAATCCTGAAGACCCCGCACGGGGCCACCTATGCGTTCTCCCAGCGCGCCGACCACATCTGGGAGGGAGTCTCCTCCGCGACGACGCGCTCACGGCCCATTATCAACACCCGTGACGAGCCGCACGCGGACGCGGAGTTCTACCGCCGCCTGCACGTCATTGTGGGGGACTCGAACATGTCAGAGGCCACTGCCCTCATGAAGGTCGGCACCGTGGACCTGGTCCTGCGGATGATCGAAGCGGGCGTGATCATGCGCGACATGCGGATGGAAAACCCCATCCGCAGCATCCGGGAAATCTCTCACGACCTCAGTGGCCGGGCACTGGTCCGCCTTGCCAACGGACGCCAGCTAACGGCCCTGGAAATCCAGCAGGAGTACCTGACCAAGGTCACGGCCTTCGTCAGGGAGCACGGGGCGCACAACCCGCACGTACCGCTGATCCTCGATCTGTGGGAGCGGACACTGCATGCCATTGAATCCGGTGACACCAAGGGCATTGACACCGAAATCGACTGGGCCATCAAGAAGAAGCTGATGGACAACTACCGTGAACGCCACGGCCTGGGCCTGGACGCACCCCGCATTGCCCAGCTGGATTTGACGTACCACGACATTTCCCGCAGCCGCGGACTGTTCTACCTGCTGCAGTCACGTGGGGCCGTGCGCCGGATTGTGGACGACACCGTCATCAAGGGAGCCGTGGACGCACCGCCGCAGACCACCCGCGCGAAGCTGCGCGGGGACTTTGTCCGCCGCGCACAGGAACTGGGCCGTGATTACACGGTGGACTGGGTGCATCTGAAACTGAATGACCGCGCCCACCAGACGATTCTGTGCAAGGATCCCTTCCGCAGCGTCGATGAGCGCGTCGATGCGCTCCTGGACTCTATGGGCTGACGTCCAGCTTCAGGGTCTATTCTGGATAAGGTCCTTTTAACGGGACCTCTCCACGACACGCTCCGCTGCAATGCGGAATGTCGTATCCACCCTGCCCCGACGAAAGTTTTCCTACGTGCGCCGACTACTAGCAATCCTCCTTCCCGGCCTGCTGCTCCTGACTGCCTGCGGAGGCAACGCTTCCCAGCCAGAGCCCAGCAGCCAGTCCGCCGGGGAGACTGCAAAGTTCGACTCCCTCAAGCTGACCGACAACGGGGACAAGAAGGCCCCTGGCGTGGACTTCGACAAGCCACTGACTGTGACCGAGCCAACCATCAAGGTGGTGTCCGAAGGCAGCGGCGACGCCGTGAAGGCGAACCAGATTGCCAAGATCTCCATCCTCGCGCTGAACGGCACGGACGGTTCCCAGCTTGAGGATACGTTCGCCAACGAGCCTGAGAGCCTTGAACTGAATGACGAGCTCAAGACCAGCAGCGCCGTCATCTACAACGCTTTTGTGGGCGCTAAGGTCGGGTCCAGCCTGGCGCTGGCCGTCCCCGGCCAGCAGAGTGCAGCTTCGGCGAACCCCAGCCCGTCAGACGGCGCCAGCCCCAGCCCGAGCACCGCAGCAGACCCCACCCAGCTGCTGATCATCAAGGTTCTTTCCGCTTCCGATCCCACCCCGGTGCTGGACAAGCCCCAGGGCGAAACGGTAACGCCGCCCGCCGGGCTGCCGACGGTCACGGAAAAGGACGGCATCCCGGAAATCAACGTTGCGGGAGCCCCGGCCCCCACATCCCTCGTGTCGCAGGACCTGATCAAGGGCACGGGCGCCGCCGTCAAGGAGTCCGACACCCTGACCGTCAACTACGTGGGCGTCAACCTCGCCGACGGCACCAAGTTCGATTCCAGCTTCGACCGCGGCCAGCCGGCCACCTTCCCGCTGACCGGCGTCATCAAGGGCTGGACCCAGGGCCTCGCCGGTAAGACTGTAGGATCCCGGGTCCTGCTCGTCATCCCCAAGGACCTGGCCTACGGCGACGCCGGCCAGGGCCAGGCAAAGGGCGATCTGGTCTTCGTAGTGGACATCCTCGGGGTCAAGTAGCAAGACTTACAAGGACGCCGCGTCCCCCGCGGCACCCATCCAACCCACGCATAGGAGCAAGTATGTCTTTTGGACAGCGGGAATTTGACCGCCAGAAGCCCGAGATCGATTTCCCCGAAGGCGACGTCCCCACGGAACTCGTCATCACAGACCTCATCGAGGGTGACGGCCGGGAGGCCCAGGCAGGGGACACCGTCTCCACCCACTACGTCGGGGTTGCCTGGTCCACCGGCGAGGAATTCGACGCCTCTTGGGGCCGCGGCGCACCGCTTGACTTCCGCGTCGGCGTCGGGCAGGTCATCCAGGGCTGGGACCAGGGCCTGCTGGGCATGAAGGTCGGCGGCCGCCGCCGCCTCGAGATCCCCTCCGAGCTGGCGTACGGCTCGCGCGGTGCAGGTGGCGCGATTGCCCCCAACGAAGCGCTGATCTTCGTCGTGGACCTCGTGGCGGTCCGCTGACCCGAACCAACTGGCTGAACCGGAAGCGCGGCAGTACCGAAGGATATTCCTCCCGTACTGCCGTGCTTTCTGCTTTCCCCGGGGGAGTTTAGTAACGTAACGAAGGTGTCCCCATCCCGCACCGAACGACTCCTCAACCTGCTGATCGCTTTGCTTAACACCCGCTACGGGCTGCACCGCAGCGAGCTGCGCGAAAAGGTTTACCGCGACACCTCCGGCAACGACGTCGCATTCGGGCGGATGTTCGAGCGGGACAAGAATGACCTGCGGGCGATGGGCTTCGACGTCGAGACACTGACGGACCTGGGCTGGAGCGAGGACGACCCCGCCACGACCAGGTACCGGATCGGCAAGGAGTCCAACCGGCTCCCGGACGTCCAGCTGGGGCCGGAGGAATGGACCGTCCTCCTGCTGGCCTCCCAGCTGTGGGAGCGTGCGGCCCTGGGAACCGCCGCCCAAAGCGCCCTCCGCAAACTTCAGGCTTCCGGCAGGATGGCCGAGGTGGAACTCCCTGCCGGGGTCCAGCCACGGATCAAACCCGCCGGGCAGGCCTTTGATGACATCGTGGCCGCCATGCACGCCCGGCATCCCGTCACATTCACATATGTCGCCGGCACCACCGGTAAAGAAGAACAACGCACTGTGGAGCCGTGGGGCCTGGGCAGCCGGTTCGGCCAGTGGTACCTCATGGGCTATGACCGGGCACGGAAGGCGCCCCGGCATTTCCGGCTGTCGCGCTTCACCAGCGCCGTGGCCACCCTGGCCAGGGAGCAGTACATGCCGCCCGCGGACTTCAATATCCGCGCTGAGCTTGACCGGCTGCCTGAACTGCCGCTCCGCACCGCCGTCGTTGACGTCAGGGAGGGGCGCCTGCTGGCCCTGCGGCGCCGTGCCGTCCAGGGCGCCCCGGACGAGGTACCGGGACAACCCGTTGCGGGCTACGACCGGCTCTTCGTGGAGTACCGGGACCCGGAGGTACTTGCTGAAGAACTGGCTTCCTACGGGCCTGATGCCCTCGCAAAGGAACCGGCCGGGCTGGCCGCAGCCGTGCGAAGGCGGCTGCAGGCCGCAGCCGCCTTCAGCGCCGCGCCTGTTCCCGCCTACACCTTTGCCGACACCCGTCCCCGGGCCGCCCGCAAGGGGACCTCGGAGGACCAGCTCAAGCGCATGCTGCAGCTGGTGCCGTTCCTGGTCCATAACCAGGGCCTGCACATCCAGGACGTGGCAAGACACTTCGGTGTCACCCGGGAGGAGCTTGAGGCAGACCTGCGGATCCTCATCTGCTCAGGGCTGCCGGAGGGCTATCCTGACGATCTGCTCGATATCCAGTGGGAAAACGACCACGTCTTCATTACCCAGGACCTTGACCTGAAGAAGCCGGTGCGGTTCACGGTGGCGGAGGCCTGCGCGCTGCTGACGGGTCTTGAAACCCTCAACGGCCTGCCGGACCTTCCCGGCGGCGGTGCCCTGGAGTCTGTCACGTTGAAGCTCCTGGCTGCCGCAGGGGAGGAAGGACTGCAGGCTGCCTCCATCGCCGGGCCGCAGGTTGCGCCGGCGGACGCCGCAACCCATGCCACGGTGCGCCAGGCCATCGAATCCCGCTCCCAGCTCCACCTGACCTACCTGTCACCCCAGCGCGACGCCGTGACCGAGCGCGACGTTGACCCCCTGCGGCTGTATTCCCTTGACAACACCTGGTACTTCGAAGCCTGGTGCCACCTGGTGGACGGGCTGCGGAACTTCCGCCTGGACCGGGTACAGGACGTGCGCCCCAACGGTGAACCCGCCGCCCCGTATGACGGTCCTGAAGGCGGGGTCCCGGCCAAGCTGTTCACCGCGAACGACGACGACACCATGGTCACCGTCCAGCTCACCCGGCAGGGGAGGGGGCTGGCGGAGGACTACTACGCGGAGCGCACCGCGGAGTTGCCCGACGGCGGCCTGGTGGCCGAGATCAGGTTCGGCAACACGGCGTGGCTGCCGATGTTCGTGGCCCAGCATGGCGGTTCAGCGCGGATTTTGGCCCCGGCCGATCTCGCTTCCGCCGCGCGGGACTGGCTCACGGCCTCGCTGGCCGGCTACGACCGATAGACTTCTCAGCATGCCTTGGTGGTCCTGGATTCTTATATGGGTGGCGCTGGTCGCAGTAGCCCTGCTGTTCTATGTCCTGCTGGGCATCCGACTTTTCCGCCAGTTCATGGCCACGGTGAAGGACCTCGGTGCCGCCGGCGAAAAACTGGGACACCTGAACCCCATTGATCTGCCGGACGAACCTGCAGATCCGGCCCGGGCCCTGCCAGGCTCAGCCGTTTTTGCCTCACCCGCTGTGATGCGACATGATTACGAGGCATCCAAATGGGCCCGGCGTGAGGAACGCCGCGGCCGGCGAGTGCAGCGTAAAAAGGACCGGGGCCAGCCGCAGGCGCTCGGAGATCTCGACTTCACATAGAAGTAGGATGTACGTAGAGGAAAGGATTTCCCGTGGGAAGACTCTTTGATGGCCCCTGGCCCATCGTAATCATCATCGTTGTTGCTTTGCTGCTCTTCGCCGCCCCGAAGCTTCCGGCCATGGCCCGCAGCCTGGGACAGTCAATGCGGATCATCAAGTCCGAGGTCAAGGAAATGAAGAACGACGGCAAAGCCGACTCCACCGAGGCAAACGGCCCGGTGGAAGGCACCATCGTGAACCACCCCAAGGCGAAGCCCGGTGAGCCGACAGACGGCACTGATGTTCCGCCGTCGACCCGCGCCTGACCTCTCGTGGCACTGTCGCGGGCCCGTAAAGCCAATCCTGAAGGGCGGATGTCGCTTTGGGAGCACCTCAACGAGCTGAAGAACCGGCTGATCAAGTCGGCCATCGGCGTCGTCATTGGCGGCATTGGGGGCTGGATACTTTACGATCCGCTGCTGAAGGCCCTGGCTGAACCGGTCAACCGCATCTCCAATGAGACCGGCGGCCTGGCGGCCATCAACTTCGGGACCATCGCGTCACCCTTCGACTTCAAGCTCCAGATGTCGCTCCTGATCGGGGCGGTCATTTCCAGCCCCATCTGGATCTACCAGCTCTGGGCCTTTATCACTCCTGGACTGACATCCAAGGAACGCCGCTACACCCTCGGCTACATGGCGGCCGCCATCCCGCTGTTCCTGGCCGGAATCTGGGTAGGCTGGCTTGTAGTGCCGCAGGTGGTCCACGCGCTGACCCAGTTCACCCCGGAAGGCTCCTCCAGCGTCATCGATGCCCGGACCTACATCGAGTTCGTCACGCGGATGGTGCTCATGCTGGGCCTGGCCTTCCTGGTCCCCGTGGTGCTGGTGGGCGTGAACATGGCCGGCATCGTCTCCGGCCACACCATCCTTAAGGCCTGGCGCATCACCGTCTTCCTGGTCTTCGTCCTTGCAGCCATCGCCGCTCCGGGTGCGGACGCGATTTCGATGTTCATGTTGGCCGGACCGCTGCTGGCCCTGTTCTTCGCGGCCATCGGCATCTGCATCATGAACGACAAGCGACGCGAACGCCGCCAGTCCCGGCAGGTTGAGGAGACCGAGGCCACTGCGGATGTCGCAACCCCAAGCAGCGAACTGAAGAAGCTCTAGCCTGCCGTTAGGCTTGGGGTATGTCCTCCACCACCGGACCCTTCTCCGCCGGCCCCATCGATCCTGAAGAAATGTCGCCGGCCGAGAGATACCGTGCCAGCGCTGAACGCCGGGCCGAGGCCGCCACCTACCTTGGGGCGTTCATCCGGACCCTGGACTTCGAGCTTGACGACTTTCAACGGCAGGCATGCCGCTCCCTGCAGGAAGGCAGGGGAGTGCTGGTGGCTGCGCCCACCGGTGCCGGGAAGACCATCGTGGGGGAGTTCGCCATCTACCTCGCTCTGCAGCGGGGCCTGAAGGCCTTCTACACCACGCCCATCAAGGCGCTCAGCAACCAGAAATTCAGTGAACTCGCCGAAAAATACGGTTCCGAAAATGTGGGGCTCCTGACCGGGGACACCAGCATCAATGGTGACGCGCAGGTGGTGGTCATGACCACCGAGGTCCTCCGGAACATGCTCTACGCGGATTCTGCCACGCTCGGCGACCTTGGCTACGTGGTCATGGACGAGGTCCACTACCTCGCCGACCGGTTCCGCGGGGCCGTGTGGGAAGAAGTCATCATCCACCTGCCCAGCGAGGTCCAGGTCGCTTCACTGAGTGCAACCGTTTCCAATGCCGAGGAATTCGGCGCCTGGCTGGACACCGTCCGCGGGGACACCGACATCATCGTTTCCGAGCACCGTCCGGTTCCGCTGTGGCAGCACGTCATGGTGGGCCGGCGGATCATGGACCTGTTTGCCGGGGAAACGACGTTCGACGAGATCGCCCCGCCCGTTGAGGAAGACGGCCAGCAGCCGGTTGCGTCCGGCACGTCCCGCGACGCCGGCAAGGGGCGCGGATTCGAGGTCAACCCGGACCTGCTGACGGTGGCCCAGAGCGAGAGCCGGCAGAGCTTCCGCAGCAGGCCGGGACCCGCCGGAAGGGGTCAGCGCGGCCGGCGCGGAAATGACCGCCCGGCCCGTGGTGGAGAGCCGCTGGGGGTGCGCCCGGCCAGCCGGCCTCAGGTGATCGCCAGCCTGGACCGGATGGACCTGCTGCCTGCCATTACCTTCATCTTTTCCCGTGCCGGCTGTGAGGCAGCCGTCGCCCAGTGCGTTGCATCCGGACTCTGGCTGACCACCGAGAAAGAGCAGCGGATCATTGCCCAGCGCGTTGACGAGGCGGGGCAGGACATCCCGCCGGACGACCTTGACGTCCTGGGCTTTTGGACCTGGCGGGACGGACTGCTTCGGGGCTTCGCCGCCCACCACGCCGGAATGCTGCCCACCTTCAAGGAGGTGGTCGAGAAACTGTTCGCCGACGGCCTGGTCAAGGCTGTCTTCGCCACGGAAACCCTGGCCCTGGGTGTCAACATGCCTGCCCGCTCGGTGGTGCTCGAAAAGCTGGACAAGTTCAACGGCGAAGCCCATGTGGACATCACCGCCGGCGAATACACCCAGCTGACCGGACGTGCCGGACGGCGCGGCATCGACGTGGAGGGCCACGCCGTGGTGCTGTGGCAGCCCGGAACGGATCCGACGGCGGTGGCCGGCCTTGCGTCCCGGCGCACCTACCCGCTGAACTCCAGTTTCCGGCCCACCTACAACATGAGCATCAACCTGCTGGCGCAGTTTGGTCGGGCCAGGGCGCGGGAGATCCTGGAGTCATCCTTTGCCCAGTTCCAGGCGGACCGGTCCGTGGTGGGCCTGGCCCGCCAGGTACGGAGCCGCGAGGAATCCCTTGCTGGCTACGCAAAATCCATGACCTGCCACCTGGGTGATTTCACGGAGTATGCCCGACTGCGCAGGGAACTGTCAGACGCCGAGAACGCCACTTCCCGTACCAAGTCCCGCGTCCGGAAATCCCTTTGCGACGACTCCCTGGCGCGCCTCCTGCCCGGCGATGTGGTTGACGTCCCAGGCGGCCGCGCCCCGGGGCCCGCCGTCGTCCTCAGCTCGGACCACACCAGCAGGGAACCCCGCCCGGCCGTGCTGACGCTGGACAATCAATTGCGCAGGATCGGTGCCGACGACCTTGAAGGTCCCATCGCGCCGGTTACCAGGATCCGCATCCCCAAATCCTTCAACGCCAAGGTGCCCAAGTCGCGCCGGGACCTCGCGTCCTCTGTCCGGAACGCCCTGCGGGAAAACAGACCGCCCGCCCCTGGCCAGAACCGCAACCATGACTTCGGCCGCGGCGCCGCCCTGCCCAACCAGGAAAAGCGCATAGCGGAGCTGCGCCGGGCCCTGAAGGCCCACCCCTGCCATGGGTGCAGCGAGCGGGAAGACCACGCGCGCTGGTCGGAGCGCTGGTGGAAACTCCGGCGCGAAACGGACGGCCTGGTCCGCCAGATCCAGGGCCGGACCAACACCATCGCCAAGACCTTCGACCGGGTCTGCGATGTGCTGTCCGCCTACGGCTACCTGGAAGATGCCGGAGACGGCAGGCTAAATATCAGTCCGGACGGCCAGCGGCTCCGCAGGATCTACGGCGAGAAGGACCTGTTGATCTCCCAGTCGCTGCGGCTGGGCGCGTTCAACGACCTCGACGCCGCCGAAGTGGCTGCACTGGCCAGCGTGCTGGTCTACCAGGCCAAACGCGAAGACCGGGGCCTGCGGCCGCGCATGCCCAGCGTCTCGCTGGAGACCTCCGTGGACATTGTGGTCAAGGAATGGTCCGTCCTTGAGGACGTGGAAGAGGAGAACAAGCTTCCCCTGACCGGCGAACCTGAACTGGGACTTGTCTGGCCGCTGTATAAATGGGCCCGCGGCCGCCACCTGCAGGATGTCCTCAGCGGCACCGATCTTGCAGCCGGCGACTTTGTCCGCTGGGTGAAGCAGGTGGTGGACCTTCTGGACCAGCTTGCCAAAATCCCCGGCCTCGACCCCCGGCTGGCACGGCTGTGCGCCGAAGCGATCAACCTCATCCGCCGCGGTGTCGTGGCGTATTCATCCGTTCTCTAGCCCCGTTGTCCCCGCCGGCTCCTGCCGGCGCGCCCCCACCCAGGAGACCGCCCCGCCATGCCCCGCCCCGATGCCACGTCCCGCTCCGATGCCACCACCCGTCCCGCCCCGGTGCTGTACCGCAATGGTTCGGTTTACACGGCAGCGGATCCCTTCGCAACCGCCATGCTGGTGGACGGTGACACCGTTGCCTGGGTTGGCTCAGAGCAGGCCGCATCCTCCATCGCGGACAGTTCCATGGAAGTCATCGACCTGCGCGGCGCCTTGGTGGCACCGGGCTTCGTCGACTCCCACATCCACCTGACCGAAACCGGAATCGCGCTGGACTCGCTGCAGTTGGGGACGGCCACCTCGGCCCGGGCGCTGCTGGAGGCCGTCGCGGCGGCTGGCGGAGAAGGTCCGGTACTCGGCCATGGCTGGGACGAGTCCACGTGGGCGGATTCCGCCCTGCCCAGTGCCGAGGAACTGGAGCGGGCCTCCGGAGGCCGGCCGGTCTACCTTTCCAGGGTGGATGTCCACTCGGCGCTGGTGTCGGCGTCGCTGGTCCAGTCCGCAGGGCTTCACGGCAAGGACGGGTACGACGGCGGCGCGCGGGTGATGCGGGCAGCCCACGACGCCGCCCGGCTGGCAACCCGGCAGATGCCGCAGGATGCGCTGAAGCGGCATCAGGCCCGCGCCCTGTCAGAGGCTGCGGCCAACGGCTATGTGGCCGTTGCCGAGATGGGTGCGCCGCACATCGGCGGCGCCGATGACGTGCGGCTTGCCGCAGGTTGGAATGGGGCCCGCCCGGGCGCCCAGTCCTTTCCGGAAGTACTGCCGTACTGGGGGGAGCTGGTCTCGTCAGAGGCGCAGGCCCGTTCCCTTGTGGGGCAGCTCGGTGGAAGTATCCGGGGGCTGGCAGGGGACCTGACCATCGACGGTTCGATCGGGTCCAGGACGGCCGCCCTGCGCGCCGCCTACAGCGATGCCGGCCAGGAACGCGGCAGCCTGTACCTCAGTGCGGACCAGGCGGCAGCCCATCTTGCCGCCTGCTCCCTGGCAGGGATCCAGGGCGGGTTCCATGTCATTGGCGACGCCGGGCTGGACGCCGCGCTGGAGGCCCTGGACCTGGCGGCCAAGGAAGTGGGGGAGCAGCGGGTGCGGGCCGCGGGCCACCGCTTCGAGCATGTGGAGATGGCTGACGCCGCGGCTGTGGCCAAGCTGGCCCACTACTCCGTGACCGTCAGCGGCCAACCGTCCTTCGATGCAGCGTGGGGCGGGGCCGGAGGCCTGTATGAGCGGAGGCTGGGAGAACGGAGCCGGTCAATGAACCCCTTCGCCGCTTTTTACTCCGCGGGAGTTCCTGTCTGCTTCGGCAGCGACAGCCCTGTCACACCGCTCCGTCCCTGGTCCAGCGTGCGCGCCTGTGTGGAACACCACAATCCGGAGCAGCGCATTTCCGCACGGGCTGCCTTCCTGGGCCACACCCGTGCGGGTTGGAGGGCCGCGCGGTACACCAACCCCATGGCCGGACAGCTTGTTCCCGGGGCGCCGGCCAGCTTCGCCGTGTGGGAGGTGGAGGAGCTGATGGTTCAGGTGGTTGACGGCAGGGTGCAGTCATGGAGCACCGATCCGCGGGCCAGGACCCCGCTGCTGCCGGCACTGGACACGGGCTCCGATCCGGTATGCCTGCAAACCGTGAAGGACGGCACCGAACTCTTCGCCAGCCCGGCCCTGCGTTCCTGACGCAGTAGCCCTCCGCCCTATAATGGGTAGTTGCGCCCGCCGCCGGCACGGCCCGGCATCAGGTGCTCCGACCACTTCCACCAGGAAAGGCCCTTTGTGCGCGTCCTTACGATCATTCCCACCTACAACGAACTGGAATCGCTGCCCAAGACGCTCCAGCGCCTTCGGAAGGCCGTTCCGGCGTCGGACGTGCTGGTGGTTGATGACAACAGCCCCGACGGCACCGGCCAACTTGCCGACGGATTCGCCGCCGAGGACTCCCAGGTCCACGTCCTGCACCGCAAGGGCAAGGAAGGCCTGGGCGCCGCCTACATCGCCGGCTTCAAGTGGGGCCTGGACGCCGGGTACGACGTCCTGGTGGAGATGGACGCCGACGGCTCGCACCAGCCCGAACAGCTTCCCCAACTGCTCGAAGCCGTGGATCAGGGGGCAGACCTGGCCATGGGCTCGCGCTGGGTTCCCGGCGGCAGCGTGGTCAACTGGCCCCTGTACCGCCAGGCGATCTCCAGGGTCGGCAGCACCTACGCCCGGCTGATGCTGGGCCTGCGGATCAAGGATGTCACCGGCGGCTACCGGGCGTTCCGCAGGACAACGCTGGAGAAGCTCAACCTGGACCTGGTTGACTCAGTGGGCTACGGCTTCCAAGTGGACCTGGCGTGGCGCGTGGCCAAACTGGGGCTCCGCATTGAAGAACGCCCCATCACCTTCGTGGAGCGCGAGCTCGGCGCCTCGAAGATGAGCGGCAACATCGTGGTCGAGGCTATGGTCAACGTCACCAGGTGGGGACTGGCAGCCCGCTGGAACACCCTGACCGGCAAGCTGAAGAACAAGCAGGCGTAGGACTCCCCGGGCCGGCACCAACGGCATCCGCGGAAACAAAAGAAGGGGGCGGCCCCGCACGAAAGTGCGGGGCCGCCCCCTTCTTTTGGACTGGCCCTATGCCGAGCGGCGCTCTCCGCGGCGTTCGCGCAGGATGGTCAGGCGGTCCTCGAGGATCTGTTCGAGTTCAGGAAGCGAGCGGCGTTCCAGCAGCATGTCCCAGTGGGTGCGGACTGCCTTGTCATTGCTGGTGTCCGGCTTTTCGCCGTCAACCAGGAGCGCTTCCTTGCCGGTCTTGGAGACCCACACCGGAGGAATTTCCGCCTCGGAGGAGAACGTGACGAAGACCTGCTCGCCATCTGCGCAACGGTATTCGACCCGCTGGCGCGGAGCCGGCTCAACTCCGGACTCGGTCTCCATGCTCTGCGCACCAAGGCGCATGCCCCGCAGGCTGCGATCGCTCATGATTTCTCCCTCTGGTCGGTTCGCGGATGAAATCTCCGCGTTGGCCGGCGGCAACATTGCACCGCCGGACTTCTGTGTGCACTGTGCTGCATCATAAGATTCAACGCATTGCGAAGCTTGGTTGTTCCAGCTGGTATTCTCCTGCCGGACAAATACCCGATTATACGGGCGTTATCCCGCCTGCACCAAAACAGGAAGGTTTCCGTGGCGGACCACGGAAACCTCCCTGCGTTCTTTGGTTCCCCTAGGGCTGGGTACGTCCGCCCTGCACATCGTCGAAAAGCCCACCTGCAGCGGGGGTTTCCGCAGCGGTCCCGCCGAGGGCGTTGCCGATACCCTTCAGTGCTTCACCAACTTCACTTGGGATGATCCACAGCTTGTTGGCGGAACCTTCGGCCAGTTTGGGCAGAGTCTGAAGGTACTGGTAGGCCAGGAGTTTCTGGTCCGGGTTGCCCTTGTGGATGGCGTCGAAGACCTTTTGGATTGCCTGCGACTCACCATCCGCACGGAGGATGGCTGCCTTGGCCTCGCCCTCGGCCTTGAGGATGGCGGCCTGCCGCTGGCCCTCGGCGGTGAGGATGGCTGACTGCTTTGTTCCTTCGGCGGTCAGGATCGCTGCGCGGCGGTCGCGTTCGGCGCGCATCTGCTTCTCCATGGAATCCTGGATGGAGTGGGGCGGATCGATGGCCTTCAGCTCCACGCGGGAGACGCGGATGCCCCAGCGGCCCGTGGCCTCGTCGAGGACCCCGCGGAGCTGTCCGTTGATCTGGTCGCGGGAGGTGAGGGCTTCCTCAAGGTTCAGTCCACCCACCACGTTGCGGAGGGTGGTGGTGGTGAGCTGCTCCACGGCCTGGATGTAATTGGCGATTTCGTAAGTGGCTGCCCGCGGGTCCGTAACCTGGAAGTAGACCACGGTGTCGATGGAAACCACCAGGTTGTCCTCGGTGATGACCGGCTGCGGTGGAAAGGACACCACCTGTTCACGCAGGTCCAGGAGCGGCAGCAGCCGGTCCACGAACGGGATGAGGATCGTCAGTCCGGGGTTGAGCGTCCGCTGGTACTTGCCAAGCCGTTCAACGACGCCGGCACGGGCCTGCGGAATGATCCGGACGGACCGGACCAAAACTATGATGACAAAGACGATCAGAACCACCAGCACGATGGCCAGTGCGGTTCCGCCTGCGTTTTCCATACAACTCCTTGTTCCCCAATTGTCAGGCTGTATCTGGGCCGGTGGCCGCCGGCGGCGGTACCGAAACCACTGCTGTTGCGCCATCGATGGCTGCCACCACCACCTTCTGGCCTGCGGGAAGGACTCCCGCGGCGGAGCGTGCGCTCCAAATATCGCCGCCGATTTTCACCAGGCCCCCGTCAGAGGTCACGGCCTCCATCACCACGGCCGGCTCACCGATCAGCCGGTCCACGTTGGTCCGTTGCTCGGCCGGGCCCTTCTTCAGGTGTGCAAGAGCCACCGGCCGGACAAAGGCCACCATGAGCAGGGACACCACGCAGAAAACCAAGACCTGGAGCCAAGGTTCTGCGCCGGCGAAGTCGGCGACCAGTGCGGCGAGCGATCCGCCGCCGAGCATGATGAAGAACAAGTCAAGGGTGATCATCTCGACCACTGCAAACGCCAGGAAAGCCGTGAGCCACAATGCCCACCAGTTTTCGCCAAGCCACTCGAACATCCTTGTTTCCCCCTTCGCCACGGGGGAGCCGCATCCGCGGGCCCGCCAGCAACTGTCCTTTCATCGTAGTCCGCGGACCTGCCCCGCGGGCCCGTTCACGCCGGCGGCGGGGGATAGTGGCCAAGTCGTTACGGGGCCGCGTTGCGCCTGGGCCTGAACACGAAGAGCCGGAACTTTGCGTCGGCTGTTACCGGCTCCCGGGAATTTTCGAGCCGGGCGGCGATCTGCCCCAGGTCCAGGTGGTGCCCGGCCGGTCCCATGAAGGCCAGGTCCGCGGCGGCGGTACGGCTCAGCTCCAGCGGGATGTCGACGTCGAGGGTGGCGTCCAGTTCGAAGTGTTCCGCCATCGCCCCGGCCAGGCGCTCGTCCTTGCCCTCTTCGATACCGAGCATCCCGGTAACGGCGGCGATGTCAGCAAGGTGGCCGGTTCGCGGCGCCACCACCACAAGCACGCCCTGGGGGCGAAGGACCCGGGCAAATTCGGCGGCGTTCCGAGGGGCGAAGACCACCGTGACGGCGTCAACCGAATTCTCCGCAATCGGCAGCGGTTGCCAGATGTCCCAGACCAGGTTCAGCGCCTCCGGATTGAGCCGCGCAGCCCGGCGTAGGGCGAATTTGGAAATGTCCAGGCCGATTGCGGATACCTGCCGCCCGCTGTCCGCTGCGGCGTCGAGGATCCGGCGCAGATAGTGTCCGGTCCCTGTCCCCGAATCCAGGACCGCCGCACCTTCCTGCGGCAGGTGGGGCACGATGGCGTCGGTCAGCGCCTGGGCCAAGCGAAGGTAGTGGCCGTTGCCCAGGAAGTTGAAGCGTGACGCCACCATCGCGGCACTGTCCGGTTCGAAGGGGCTGCCCTTGCCCACCAGGAGATTGAAGTAGCCTTGCCGGGCGGCGTCGAAGCTGTGGCCGTTTGGGCAGAGCAGGCGTGGCTGGCGGGCAGCTGTCGCCGCGAGGTGTTCCAGCGGATGTGAGCAGACAGGGCACAGGAGGGGGAAATCCGCGGAAGGCATGGGAACCATTTTAGGGCGGCCGGACTTCCCTCCCCTGTCCGCTGCCACTGCCTCCGGGAACAGCGAAGGTCAGCCGGGCGATATGCCGGCCGGCCCGTCGTCGAACCCCAGCCCTTCCCTCGCCTTGTTGATGCCGGCTTCGGCCCAGCGCGCTGCATATTCGGCATTGCTGCTCAGGGACCGGAGCTGGGCGCGGTCCAGGTACAGGATGCCGTTGAGGTGGTCCGTCTCGTGCTGGACGATGCGTGCCTGCCACCCGGTGAACTCCCGCCGCCCGGCCGCGCCGTCGGGCGCCAGGTACTCCAGCAGTACGGCGTCGGGCCGGGCCACCACCGCCTGGAGCCCGTTGACGGAAAGGCAGCCCTCATAAAACGAGGCAAGTCCGGACCCCAGCGGCGTGTACCGGGGGTTGAGGATGGCCAGGAACTCCAACGGGCTCCGGTTCCGCAGCGCGGCGGCGTCCGGATCGACGTCGAACTGGTCTTCCACCACGGCGAGCTGCAGCGGGATGCCCAGTTGCGGGGCGGCCAGGCCCACCCCGGGGGCCTCATGCATGACCTGCCGCATGACCCCGATCAGGCGGGCCAATTCGTCTGCGGAGAGCTGGCCCTCGAACGCTGCGGCGCGCTGGCGGAGCGCCGGGTGGCCGGCCTGGACGATGGGCGGAAGGGACCCGGCGGACAGGATGCGCTCAACAATTTCACGGATTTCGCCGGGGCCGGCGGTTGTTGGGGGAACAGTCTGGGTCATGGGGACAGCCTACTGGCGGATAGGTTCAGGACCCTTGAGCTAGGGTCTACTGCATGGCTGATGATTCTTTCCCGCCGGCACCCCCGCTGGAGCACGTCCTGGAATTCATCCGGGTCCTCGAGGCGGGCGGGGGAGCGGATGACATCCGGCCGTTCCTGTCGGAATCATTCGTATTGACGGAGGCTCCGCACCTCCTGGCTCCTGAAGGTTCCACCCGGACACTGGCGGGAGTGCTCGCCGGCGCGGACCAGAGCCGCGAGGTGGTGAAGGACCAGCAGTTCATCGTCCGGAGGACCACCTGCCAGGGCAGCCGGGTGGTGGTGGAAGCAGACTGGTCGGCCACGGTGCTGATGGATCTGCGGTACTGGGACTCCGGCGAAACCATCCGGGCCAGGACGTCCTCGGTGTTCGAGGTGCGTGACGGTGCCATCGTGAGCCAGGACAGTTACGACTGCTATTACCGGTAGCCCTGCAACTGCGGGTTCGTGCGCTGGTGCATGGTGAAACGCCTGGCCGCCCACTGGTTCACCCCGGGGATGGCAGCGGCAGCGCCGATCGCAGCAGTGCGGACCCGAAGGAGCGGCCGGGGCAGCGGCCTGCCCAGCATCATGTTGATTTCGGCCTGCCGGCGGGATGCGGCGGCAGCCCGGCGGCGGCTCTTCTCGAACTCCCGGAGCCTGGTCCCCGTGGATTCGCCCGCCAGCGCGGAACAGATCACAGGGACCAGCTCCGCAGCATCCAGCCAGCCCAGGTTCATGCCCTGCCCGCCAATGGGGCTGATCTCGTGGGCAGCGTCCCCCAGCAGCACAGTCCGTCCTGCCACCATCCGCCGGGCGATCGCCGCCCTTACGCTGAAAGCGCTCAGCATCGAGTTCGTGGCTGCATCAGGCAGGAAGCCGGTCCGGCTGTGCACCAGTTCCGCCAGCTCCCGGGGACCTGCTTCAGGCTGGGCCGGGCGGTCCAGCCGCACCACCCAGCGCCGCACACGGCCGGGCAGTGGAAAGGACTCGACGATCCCTTCCGGTTCGAGGAACAGGACGGCCTTCTCCCCGTAGCCGCTGCCGTCGTCGAAATCCCCCATGAGGTAGTGGTCGGGATAGGACTTCCGGTCCACCGGCACGCCCAGGGCGCCACGGAGCAGGGACCGGGCACCATCTGCCGCCACCAGCAAGGCGGCGGTGGCGGTACTGCCGTGGCCACTGCCCAGGATCGGGGCACCCGGGCTGGACTGCACCGCGACGGTGACCTTGTCGCCGTCGTCCCTGGCTCCGGTGACGCTGGCACCCCTGACCAGTGCCCCGGGGTCCAGGGCGCGGACACGGTCCTCCAGGAGTTCCTCTGTCCTGAACTGCGGCAGGGCAAGGACAAAGGGATAGTGGTCCGATACGGCGTCGAACGCCATGGTTCCCACTGTTCTTCCGCTGCTGACCGCCATGCCCGTCCTGATGCGGATGCCTTCCTGGACCAGGCCGGACGCAACCCGGATCCCGGCCAGTGCCTCCAACGCCGGAGGATGGATTCCGATGGCGCGGGTATGCCGGTTCCGTGACGTCCGCTGTTCAAGAACCTTTACCTTGACGCCTTCCTGCAGGAGGGCGGCAGCCAGGTACAGGCCCACGGGACCGCCCCCGGCGATCAGGACATCGGCGTCCACGTCAGCCTCGCCGGTACGTGAGGACCTGGTGGAAGGCCGACGAGCGCACCACGGACCAGCCCGGGGGAGCGGCGGCCGCCAACTCGGCCGGCCTGTAGCTGCGCCGGATGGAAGTGAGGCCGTCTTCCCGGATGAAGGACCGCCGGAACGGCAGCGCCGCCACGCTGAACAGGGCAAACGCCGCCGGGCTGCGGACCAGGTCGTTGTGCAGCGCCTTTCGGGCCGCCAGGATTTCCGAGTCCGCCAGGAGTCTCCGGAGCTCTTCCGGTTCCAGATGGTGCAGCACATGGTTGGAAATGACGACGTCGAACCGGGTGCCATCACTGACCAGGTCGCTGCTGTGAGCGTTCCGGAATTCGACGCCGGCCATGGAGGGGCGCTGCCGGGCGAAACGGGCTGCGCGGGGATCGGGATCGATGCCCGTGATGTGCATCGCCTTGCCGTCCCGCGCGGCCCACCGGGCCAGCATCACGGCCAGGTCGCCTCCGCCGGAGCCGATGTCCAGCACCGTCAACGGGTGTTGAGCAGGCGTGATCATGGGTCGAAGCTCCTTGGCATACAGCTTCCGCCAGCCGGACAGCACCCTGTTGATGACACCAAACTGCCGGTACGTGTTGTCCAGGAGGCGGGCATCACAGTCCGGCCGGTCCATCTGCTCGATATCCGTGGTGGCGCGTTGGCGCAGCAAAATTCCCATTCGACGGAGTCCGCGTCAGGCGACGGGCGCTTCGGCGGCCGTCCGGCTTTGGAACATCCTCAGATCAGCCTCTGCCGCATTGTCCTCCTGGCCGCCTGCTGCCTGCCGGAGCTTGGTGAACAGGCCGGTTTCCACCGTCAGGCCAGGGCCAAAGGCCATGGAACAGATGCGCTCGTCCCCGGCAGGTGCCTCCTGGAGGGGTTGTTCCAGGATGTGCTTGAGGACGAAAAGGACGGTGGCGCTGCTCATGTTGCCGTAATTGCGCAGGATCTCCCGTGCCGGGACCAGCTGGACATCGCTGAGGCCAAGCCTCGACTGCACTTTGTCCAGGATGCTGCGGCCGCCGGGATGGATGGCCCAGTGGGGGATTGCCGTGTATGGGAGCGCCGCCAGTTCCGGTTCCGTTTCGAGAAGGGGCTCCAGGGCGCCGACAATGTGGTCGTCGATGATGTGCGGAACGTAGTTTCCAAGAACCATCTCGAAGCCGTTGTCGCCGATGTTCCACGCCATGGAATCCTCGCCGACCGGCGTCAGGACTGTCTCGAAGTGGTCCAGTTTCATCAGTGCCGTTTCTTCCGCGCCTTGACGGGCAGTCACGACGGCGGCGGCGGCGCCATCGGCGAACAGTGCAGAGCCCATGATGGTGTCCGGGTCGTTGGAGGTGCGGACGTGGAGTGAGCACAGTTCGGCGCAGACAACGAGGACGACGGCGTTGGGGTCAGCCTCGCAAAACAGTTTCGCCGCACGGAGCGCGGGAAAGGCCGCGTAGCAGCCCATGAAGCCCAGGTGGTATCGCTGGACTGCCGGGTTAAGGCCAAGTTCGCGGACCAGTTTATAGTCGGGGCCAGGATTGAAGAAGCCGGTGCAGGAAACTGTGACGAGGTGAGTTATGTCAAGTAAATCGAGTTCCGGGGCTGCCTGCAGGGCAGCGCGGGCGGCCTCTACGAACAGTTTGGTGGCCTCGCTGGCAAAGATATCGTTGCGCACTTTGGTGCTGGGGTTCAGCAGCAACCCGGTTTCCTGGTCATAGAACTGCGGATTTTCCGAACGGCACGTGTTGGTGAGTTCCTGCACGGCGGTGAACCTTGTCTCGATGGCTGCACCATCAAAACAGGTATTGACCAGCCGTGAACCCAAACGGGACAGACCCGGCTGGGCCGCAAAAACATCACGGGCTTCGGACTGGATCAGCTTTGTCCCCGGAACTGCAGTTTCAAGTGAGCGCACATAGACCGTCATTGATTCATTCTTGACGGGCGCCAGAATAAAGACAATGGGGTTTGGGGCTTTGACCAGCGCTTTTGCCGGGGCTTTTCAGAGTCACAAGGCGGCTCGTTGAGACCCCAATCCCGGCCTGCCCTAAAGCGCCGATAATCTACATTATGTCAAGTAACTCTTGAGAGGACCCCGGCTGCGGCTACCCCACCGGCCTCCGGCTAGTGACGCCGCTGCATCGAGGCCCCCACCACGGCACCGACGCCAAGCCCCAGCGCGAGGCCCCAAAACGGCGTATGGAACAGTGCCAGCCCCAGGCTGATCCCCAAGGCAGCGCCGAGCAGGCTGCAAATCCACAAGGCCTTGTTCACTGCGCCTCCCATAGAGCCGGACTGACCCCGGCTTCCTGCTGAGACCCTACTGCATACCTATCCCCTGGGGCCTGAAAATGGGGAGCCGGTCCTGCAAGTTGGGTAGCTCCCACCCATGGCGCCATCCGCCGGGCGATCTAGCCTTTTGGACATGCCGGCAGGCCGGAAGGGTCTGCTGCGGGCACGCAACGGAGGGCTCCCAAAGATCCCTTCCATGTTCATACAGTCGGCGGCGGCGCCCGGTCTTCCTGATTCTTCCTAGGACACCCCATGTTTGAACTCCCCCGACTGCAGGCCTGCATGCCTTGCCCCGCCATATGCGCCGGATGCCGCGCAGATATGCATAAGGAGGCGCTGCGGCAAGCCCCCGGAATACCTGTGGTTCTGCTCCGACCGGCAGCTGTCAAAGTACGGGCCATCCGGGCCACAGCCCTTGCCTATACCGTGACCCACATCCTCGTTGAGTGGGATGGAAGCAGCGGCTACCACCTCCGCTGGGAAGCCAGCTGGCTTATCCGCAGGTTCCCGCAATGAACAGCGGCCGACGGCTACCTATCAGGCCCTCAACCCTGCGGGCTGCCCGGGCATGGCCCGAAACTGGCTTAGGTAAGTAGCACCCAAAACCGCAATCAGGTACGTCCTACGCGTGTTCGCCCTGAAAGCACAAACCTATCGTCGTGGGCAGGACGGCAGCTACCACGTTGTCGTCGGCACCCGATGTTGGAAGTCACCTCTTCCGAAGCGTCGGCCAACGCTGCCCGGGTCCTTGCCGCAGCTCGAGGACTGGCAGCTGCTTCCCAGGCGAGGGTTCCTCCCCCTCATAAATGTTCTCCAGGTTTTCCACCCAGGGGCCTCAATGACGAACGTCTCCTCCTTTTTGCCCGACGTCCAGCCACCCGTGTTTTTCGATGCCAGCGGAAAGCGCTGGAATCGAATCCTGAACGCTCTGCTGGCCGCAGCACTGTCCGTTGTTCTGGCACTGTGCGCCGTGCTGCCCGGCGCCACCGCTCCCCTGCGGCAGGGCCAGCTGAACCAGTCTCCTGACTACCCGCGCGCGCTGCTTGCCCAGCAGTACCTGAAGAACATTCCGAAAGTCGGCTACGAACAGGGCAACGAAGTCTTCCATCGCATTGCGCTTGTGGAGCGGCGTGATGGCACCACCCTGCTGAAGGACCCCTTCAGCAACGAAGTATGGCGGGAGGCCACAGCGAACGAAGCTAAGGCCATCGGCAAGAGGCCCTACGCGGTTGAAGCCTACGGACTTCCCCCGGACCACACGCTGATGCTGACCTTCGACGACGGCCCGGACCCCCGCTATACCCCCGAGATCCTGGACCTCCTGTCGCGCGAAGGCGTTCCGGCAACCTTCTTCGCCATAGGAGAAAACGTGGTTGAAAATCCGGAGATCTTTCGCCGGATAATTCGGGAGGGCCACATGGTAGGCAACCACACCATGAGCCACATCGACTTTTGGGCGCATGACGACGCATCCAACAGGCAGGAAATCATCGGCGAGGACCGAGTGTTCCGGGCGGCGGACAATTACGCTTCGAGGCTGTTCAGAATCCCGACAGGCAATCCGGAGAACAACACCCTTGCCCTGCTCCAGGCGCAGCAGCTGGGGTACCTTCACGTCAACATGGATCTGGACACCCGGGACTGGGACTATGAGCCAGGGACCCCTGTCCCGGTTCCTGACCTCGACGGTCTGGGGCACGTCATGCTGGTCCACGACGGTGGCGGGGACAGGACGGCCACAATCGAGATGCTGAAGGAATTCATTCCCAAAGCCAAGGCGCAGGGGTACCGCTTCACCACACTGGAACCAATGTTGCCGGACGGGTTCGTTCCCCAGCGCACAGCAGACGCCGGACTGCCGGACAATCTCACCTTCGGAGCCCTGACCGCCTATTTGGTAACCCCCAGTGTGGTGATGAACTGGCTGTTCTGGTTTGGCATCGGGTCACTCACCATCCTGACTTTCCTGTTCGTTGTCCTCGCCCTGGTCAACAACGCCCGGCAGAGGAAAAGGAAATGGGACCCGCCTGGCAGCAGGGGCTGGCCCTTTGTCAGCGTGGTACTCCCGGTCTACAACGAGGAACCGGTGGTTACCAAGACACTGGATGCCCTTAAAGCCAGCGAGTACCCGCACTTTGAGGTGGTGGCGGTCAATGACGGCTCCACGGACGCCACCCTTGATGTCCTTAGAAACTATGCCGCCGGCTGGCCGCAGCTTAGAGTCCACACCCAGCCCAACAGCGGCAAGCCAGCGGCAAGCAACAACGGCATTGCGCAGTCGCGTGGGGAGATTGTCGTGACTTTGGACGGCGACACCTTGTTCGAACCCCAGACCATCCGCATGCTTGCCCGCCATTTTGTGGCTCCCTCCGGTGCCAAGGAAGTCGGCGCCGTCGCGGGACACGTGAAGGTAGGCAATCGGCGCAATCTCGTTGCCCGTTGGCAAAGCCTGGAGTATCTGTCCGGCATCTGCGTCACCCGGATGGCAGAAGGCCTCATGGGAGCGATCTCGATAGTTCCGGGCGCCTGCGCGGCGTGGCGCAGGGATGCACTGGTGAAAGCCGGCGGATACTCCGATGCCACACTTGCCGAGGACGCTGATCTGACCCTGTCCCTGCAGCAGTTGGGGTACAGCATCGTGCAGGAAAACCGGGCGGTGGCATGGACCGAGGCGCCGCTCACGCTGTCAGGGTTGTTCAAGCAGCGGCTGAGATGGACTTACGGCAACATCCAGACCCTCTACAAACACCGGTCCATGTTGTTCAATCCGAAGTTCGGCGCATTGGGCATGCTCACCATGCCCTACGCGCTGGTCTCCGTGGTGGTCCCGCTGATCTTCATGCCCTTGGCAGTGGCGGTGGCCGTGCTTAGCCTCACCCGCGGTGAATGGCAGGCCATCGCGTTGTTCTCCGCCTTCGTCACGGCGACCCACACAGTGGTCTCCCTCGTGGCCGTGGTCATGGTGCGCGAGAGTCCATGGCATCTGCTGATCGTGCCGATCTACCGGCTCATCTACGAACCGCTTCGTGCGTACGTCGTATTTGGCGCGGCCATTCGGGCGTTGAGAGGATCTGCCGTCGGCTGGTACAAACCCCAGCGAACCAACAGCGCCGAACTGCCGCCTTCCGCCGCAGACCACCGTCCACTCTCCCCCACCGTCCCGTGACCCGCCGGTCGTGACAACCTTGCTGCCCTTCAAGTGCCGGCCTCCCGAGCGCCATCACAACGGACGGCAGGACGCGGGGACTTTGCCAGCGAACTCACCCGTGGCCTCAGGACAGCAGTTGACCATCGTGCAATCCGGGACTTTTAATCTTGCCAGTGAGATTGCCGGCAAAACCGGGAGGCGGCGAATGGGCGGACGTGCCCTGACTGCGGCAGCTACTTTCTGCGTTGCGCTGGCAGCCAGCGCATGCACCGGGATTGCGCCCAGCGGCCCGGAGGAGTCGATAAAGACGGACGTGTATGTCACGGCCTATACCTGGTTCGACAACACGCCTCCCGGGTCGACCATGATCAGCCATCCCGTCCTGCACGAAGCAGCCGGCGGCGCGGGGACCTATGCTGATCCGGTGACCATCGCCGTCGGGCATTCCCGCGCAACCGGGCAGGACGTCCTTGACATTCCTGCGGGGACACGCATCTACCTCCCGCACGTCCGCCGCTACTTTATCGTGGAGGATACCTGCGGGGACGGGCCGGAACCCGAGGAAGGCCCCTGCCATACAGGGGCGGAGAAATACGGCAAGGCAACACAATGGATCGATATCTGGATTGATGGCAGGGATGAGTCCCGGTCCTTCGTGCGCAGGTGCGCGCGCAAAGCGACAGGCATCAGTACAGCCATCTTCAACCCCAAGGACCACTACCCGGTAGCTCCAGGCCAAGGCGTCATCCACGACGGCAAATGCGATGCCAGCTACGGTAACAGCGTGCCTGGGCAATGAAAGGTCGCGGCGAACAGGGACCGTGGACACACAGAATGGACGGCTAAGCTCGAAACCATGAGTTCCTTGAAAACGAAGGTGGCGGCAACGTCGTCCGGAAAGACGGTACAGGCAGCGGCTGTGGCCGATGTCGTGCTGATTCTTGCCTTCGCCGCCATAGGCCGCGATGCGCACCACCGGGAGGAGCCGATCCTGGGTGTGCTGCTGACTGCCTGGCCCTTCCTCGCCGGTGCCGCCGCCGGATGGGTCGCTTCCCGGGCCTGGCGCAGACCTTTATCTGTCCTCCATGCCGGGGTTCCCGTATGGCTTGGCAGCCTGGTCGTCGGCATGCTCCTGCGGGCGCTGACCGCCCAGACGGTAGTGCTTCCCTTCGTCATCGTGGCCACACTGGCCCTGGCCGTGTTCCTTGTGGGGTACCGGCTCCTGCTGGCCGCCGCCGTCCGGCTCCGCAGCCGGTAACGAAGGGCCAGCCGGCACCAGGTGGCTGCCGGGAAAGGAACCCCAGTGTAATAGGCTGGCAGGAGAGACAAACCTGCCGTGCCTTGCTGCGGCGGAATTGATTGAAGGGGTACAAACGTGGTTACCGCATTTGTTCTGATCAAGACTGACGCCGCCCGCATTCCCGAGACCGCGGAGGAAATCTCCGCCATCGAGGGCATCAGTGAGGTCTACTCCGTCACCGGGGAATGGGATCTGATTGCGGTAGCGCGGGTACACCGGCACGAGGACCTGGCGGACGTCATCGCCGACCGGCTCTCCAAAGTTCCCGCCGTGGTCCACACCACCACCCACATCGCATTCCGTGCGTACTCACAGCACGACCTGGACGCTGCCTTTTCCCTGGGTTTCGAGCAGTAACGCGGCGCCCGACCCTAGGCGCGGGACAGGGAAACCCAACGGTCCAGGACGGCAGCAGCAGCGCCGGAGTCGATTGATTGCGCCGCCCGTGCGAAAGCCCTTTGCATCCGCGCCAGGAACGGTCCCTCGGCTTCACGGTCAAACGCCACCAGACCGGCCGCTGCATTGACCAGGACCGCGTCGCGCGCAGGGCCCTCTTTGCCGGCCAGCACGTCGCGGACTACGCCTGCGTTCGCCGCTGCATCACCGCCGCGAAGCTGTTCGACCGTGGCCAGGCTGATGCCAAGGTCCTGCGGGGAGAACAGCAACTCATTAACGGCACCGTCACGGACCTCCCAAACGGTGGAAGGACCAGTGGTGGTCAGTTCATCCAGGCCGTCATTGCCACGGAAGACCAATCCCCTGCTCCCCCGCCGCGCCAGGACTCCTGCAACGAGCGGCGCCATCCGCGCATTGGCGACGCCCACAGCAGAAGCCTGCACGTTGGCAGGGTTGGTGAGCGGACCCAGGAAATTGAATGCCGTGGGTATGGCAAGTTCGCGGCGGGGCACGGCGGTGTGGCGGAATGACGGGTGGAACACCTGGGCAAAACAGAAGGTGATGCCCGCCTGCTCGGCGTTACGGGCCACCTGCCCGATGGACAGGTCAAGACGGACTCCCAGCGCTTCGAGCACGTCCGCGGACCCGGACGACGACGACGCGGCCCGGTTGCCATGCTTCACCACCTTGGCACCGGCGCCGGCAGCGACAAGGGCGGCCATGGTGGAGATGTTGACAGTGTTAAGTTGGTCACCTCCGGTGCCAACGATGTCCAGTTTCTCCCCGGAAATTTCCACTGGATTGGCATGGGCAAGCATTGCTTCGACCAGGCCGGAAAGCTCATCCACGGTTTCACCCTTGGCGCTGAGCGCCACCAGGAATCCTGCGATCTGGGCGGGCGTGGCTTCGCCGGACATGATGGTGTCCATGGCCCAGGACGTGTTCTCCGCCGTGAGGTCATTGCCTTTAATCAGTGCCGAAATCAGCCGGGGCCAGGTGTTGCCGGACGCTGCAGTTGCCTGTGAAGTCACCTGCTGATGCTATCGAGCGATGGCGGGCACTGACCAATGTGAACGGCGGCGGGAACTTTTCCGGGCAATTTCGCGTCTTTGTAGAAAAAGTCCTTCGAAAAGGCGGTTTGCGTTGGGCAGCACGGACTTTTACAGACATAATGTCTATGTGACATCTGCGACCCATGCCCCCAGTACCCCGGCGCACCCCACGCTGAACCGCCCCAACATGGTTTCTGTCGGAACCGTTGTGTGGCTGTCCAGCGAGTTGATGTTCTTCGCCGGTCTTTTCGCCATGTACTTCACGCTCCGCTCCACGAGTGGTGAAATGTGGGCTGAAGAGACAGCCAAGCTCAACTTCCCCTTTGCGCTCGTCAACACGATTGTCCTTGTGGCCAGTTCCTTTACTTGCCAGATGGGCGTCTTCGCTGCTGAGCGCCTGCAGCCCCGGCGTACCGGAGGTGCCCTTCAGTTCGCCCGTTGGGGAATGAATGAATGGTTCACCCTGACGTTCATCATGGGTGCGTTCTTCGTTGCCGGCCAGACCACCGAATACGCGATGCTGGTTTCCGAGCACGTCTCGCTCTCCTCCAACGCCTACGGCTCTGCCTTCTACATGACCACCGGCTTCCACGGCCTCCACGTCATCGGCGGCCTGATCGCCTTCCTGCTCATCATGGGGCGGTCCTTCGCGGCGAAGAAGTTTGGACACTTCGAAGCAACGTCCGCGATCGTCACCTCTTACTACTGGCACTTCGTTGACGTCGTTTGGATCGGCCTCTTCCTGGTCATCTACGTACTCAAGTAGCCAGCTTTGATTCTTTTTCTACAAGAGGCAGAATTTCAGGTAGCGGCTCCCGGAGCCGGCGCAGGATCGAATAAAGGAACCACCACGTGAAGGCACTCTCACAAAAGCGGCGTCACCCACTTGCAGCAATAGCGCTGCTTCTGATGGGGCTCCTCATCACTGGTGGGCTGTACGCCGTGGCAACCACCGTCAACGAGGCCAAGGCTTCCACCACCACTTTCAGTGCGAATGACGCGGAAGAGGGCGGCAAGCTCTTCGCGGCCAACTGCGCCACCTGCCACGGCATGGGTGCCAGTGGGTCCAAGGATGGCCCCTCGCTGGTGGGTGTCGGTGCCGCAGCTGTCGACTTCCAGGTGGGCACCGGCCGCATGCCGATGCAGATGAACGGACCCCAGGCCCTCAAGAAGCCGGTCCAGTTTAACGATGAACAGACCCACCAGCTTGCAGCCTACGTCGCTTCCCTTGGAGCCGGCCCGGCTATTCCTGAAGAGGACCTGACAAACGGTGGCGGCGACGCCGCTGCCGGTGGCGAACTCTTCCGCACCAACTGCGCCATGTGCCACAACGCCGCTGCTGCCGGTGGCGCGCTGACCAGGGGCAAGTTTGCACCGGCGCTGGCGGATGTATCCGGCAAGCACATCTACGAAGCCATGGCCACGGGCCCGCAGAACATGCCGGTGTTCAATGACGCCAACATCACCCCCGAGGGCAAGAAAGACATCATCACCTTCCTGAAGCAGATCGAAACCACCGGCTCTCCGGGCGGCGCCGATCTCGGCTCCCTCGGCCCCGTTGCTGAAGGCCTGTTCGTATGGGTTGCCGGCCTCGGCGTCATCATCGCCTTCACCATCTGGCTGACCTCCAGGACGTCCTGACTTTCCCTGGGGACACACACAACTTCTGCTGCCCAGTCAGCAGCTTGAAATTAGAAACTAACCCGGCACAGGCCGGGACGAGAGAAGGATGAGGCGAATTATGGGCAACCATAGTGACGGCAGTCCGAACCACTCGGGCACCGTAGCTACGGCTGGTCAGAATGAGGTGGAGAAGTTCCAGGATCCTGGAATTCCCCCGCATCGTTTGCGCCTGGCTGACACGGACCCGAAGGCCGCAAAGCGGGCAGAACGGCAGGTCGCCTTACTATTTGGCATTTCTGTTGTTGGAACCCTGATCTTCCTGGTGGCGTACTTCGCCATTGATCTGGGTGATGACTCCAGCATCGCCACCATCCGGCTCCAGAACGCCCTGCTCGGCGTAGGCACTGCCTTCGCCATGCTGGGTATCGGTATCGGCATCGTGCACTGGGCCAAGGCCCTGATGCCCGATCACGAAGTCTCCGAAGAACGCCACGCGATCCGCTACGAAGAAGACCGCCAGGCCGCTGTCCGCATCGTCGACGACATCGTGGAAGAGACCGGCATCAAGCGCCGCCCGCTGATCCGCAACACCCTGCTCGGTGCTGTGGCGCTTGCCCCGCTCCCCGCCGTCGCCATCTTCGGTGACCTCGGACCCCGTCCGGACGACAAGCTCGCACACACCATGTGGGCTCCCCAGGACGGAAAGCGCAAGCGCCTGACCCGTGACCCTGACGGAACTCCCATCAAGGCGTCGGACGTCACCATCGGTTCTGCCTTCCACGTCATCCCGGAAGGCCTGAACGAACTCGAAGAAGGCAAGCTCAACGAAAAGGCAAAGGCCGTTGTGCTGCTCATGCGCCTTGATCCCGCATCGCTGAACCCGTCCGCGGGCCGCGAAGAGTGGGGCTACAACGGCATCGTTGCCTACTCGAAGATCTGCACCCACGTTGGTTGCCCCGTTGCTCTGTACGAGCAGCAGACGCACCACCTGCTGTGCCCGTGCCACCAGTCCACCTTTGACCTCACTCAAGAGTGCAAGGTGATCTTCGGCCCCGCCAGCCGTCCTCTCCCCCAGCTGCCCATCGCAGTTGACGACGAGGGCTACCTGGTCGCTACCAGCGACTTCCATGAACCCGTTGGACCTAGCTACTGGGAGCGTGCTGAGCATGAGCGCAACATCAACAGCTGAGCCGGCTTTCGTCGCCAAAACCACGACAGGCCGGATCACCGACTTCGTCGACTCACGTGTTGGCGGCTCCGGAATCCTTCGCGAGTTCGGCCGCAAAGTCTTCCCCGACCACTGGTCATTCATGTTCGGCGAAGTTGCGCTCTACTCGTTCGTTATCCTGCTGCTGTCCGGAACGTTCCTGACGTTCTTCTTTGATCCCTCCATGGCGGAAACCCACTACGACGGTGGCTACATTCCGCTCAAGGGAGTGGAAATGTCGGTGGCGTACAGCTCCTCGCTGAACATCTCCTTCGACATCCGCGGCGGACTCTTCATGCGCCAGGTGCACCACTGGGCGGCGCTGCTGTTCGTGGCATCGATCGCAGTCCACATGCTGAGGGTGTTCTTCACCGGTGCATTCCGCCGCCCGCGTGAAATGAACTGGGTCGTGGGCAGCGTCCTGCTGATCCTGGCCATGGCTGCCGGCTTCACCGGCTACTCGCTCCCCGATGACCTCCTGTCGGGCAACGGCCTGCGCATCATCGACGGTGTCATCAAGTCCATCCCGGTCATCGGAACGTACATCTCGTTCTTCCTGTTCGGCGGGGAGTTCCCCGGCACCGCCATCATCAGCCGCCTCTACATGCTGCACATCCTGCTGGTGCCGGCGCTGATCCTGCTGATGATCGTGGTTCACCTGTTCATGGTTGTCGTCCACAAGCACACGCAGTACCCCGGGCCGGGCCGCAACGACAACAACGTTGTTGGCTACCCCCTTGGTCCTGTCTACGCTGCCAAGGCCGGTGGGTTCTTCTTCATCGTCTTCGGCGTGATTGCGTTGATGGCGGCATTCTTCACCATCAACCCGATCTGGAACTACGGTCCGTATGACCCCTCCCCCGTTTCCGCAGGTACCCAGCCTGACTGGTACATCGGCTTTGTTGACGGCGCCCTGCGATTGATGCCGGGAACCCTTGGCGACTGGCACGTGGAGCAGGTCTTCTTCGGACACGTATTCACGTTCAACGTCCTGCTGCCGGCCCTGGTACCGGCCGGCATCCTGTTCACCATCATGTTCATGTACCCGTGGATCGAGCGCTGGGTGACCAAGGACGACCGTGAACACCACGTCCTGGACCGTCCCAGGAACGCCCCCACCCGTACCGCCATCGGCATGGCAGGCTTCGTCTGGTACTGCGTCATGTGGGCCGCTGCCGGTTCCGACCTCATCGCCACCCACTTCGGCGTCTCACTGAACGACGTCACCTACTGGCTGCGGGCCCTGTTCTTCATCGGACCGGTCATCGCATTCATCGTTACCAAGCGCGTGGCCCTTGCCCTGCAGCGCAAGGACCGGGAGATCGCACTGCACGGCCGCGAAACCGGCCGCATCGTCCGGCTCCCGCATGGCGAGTTCATCGAGGTGCACGCTCCGCTGGACGAGTACAAGCGCTACAAGCTGGTTGGTTTTGAGTCGCCTCAGGTCCTCCCGGCGGTCCCCAACGAGCACGGTGTCGTCACCCGCAAGGAAAAGCGTCGCGCGTTCCTCTCCCGCTGGTTCTTTGAGGACCGCGTAGCTCCCGCTACGCCTGCTGAGCTTGAGGCTGCACACGGCCACGGCCACGAGGCTGTCGAAGCGGCAGAAGGCAGCAGGAGCCTGACGCACTAGGCTCCAGCTCGCAACAGGAAAGGCCCGATCCACTGTGGATCGGGCCTTTCCTGCGTTTCCGCCAAGGACGCCTGGAAGCATCCAGCGCGGCTGCACCCGCTGCTGGCCAGTGGAGGCGCAGCCAGCGGACAGACCGGCTTAGTGGTTGCGCGCCCGCCTGGCTCCCGGGCGCTGCAATGGCACCCACAGCTTGTACCGGTCGGCCCTGTAGTAGGACACCGAGTAGTCGACCATTGCCCTGGCGACAAACGCGTGCCGCTGGATCTTCAGCAACGGCGCCCCCACTTCGACGTTGAGCAGGCGGGCCGTGGAGGGCGAGGCCGCGGTCGCCTCGATCATGTCCTCGCCCCACTCCATAACCAGCCCGTACTGCTCGCTGAGGACGTTGTAGAGCGACGTGGGCGGTTCGCCGTCGAGCAGGCCCGGGACGCGATGCGCCGGGATGAAGTTCTCGTCCACGCTCATGGGCTCCCCGTCGGCAAGGAGCAGACGGCGGAAGCGGACCAGGGGTGTACCCTCATCCAGCTGCAGCTCGCGGGCCAGGAAGGCGCTGGCGCCAATCTGTTCGAAACTGAGCACCTTTGCGGCCGGAACCATGCCGCGCCGCTGCATCTCTTCACTGTAGGACGTGAGCTTGACCTGCAGGTCGAGTTTTGGCCGGCGGACGAATGTCCCCAGGCCCACCACCCGTTCGATGACCTCCTCCCCCACCAGGGCATCGATCGCCTGCCGTACGGTCATTCGTGCAAGCCCAAAGCGCTCCGCCAGGTCCCGTTCCGATGGCAGGGCAGAGCCCGGCGGACATGACTGTGCGATGTAGGCACGAAGGATTTCGCGAAGCTGGACGTAAATGGCCGTTCCGCTGGTGCGGTCTATGTCCCCCGTGATTGCGGCGGCGCCGGCTGCCATGATCGTTCTCCTGCCGTTGGGTGTCCTCCCAATTTTAGTTCGGTCTAGACCAGTTGCCGGACCGCTTGGCGTTTTCGCCCCTGAGCCGTTGGGACAGCTATATTTGGTCTGGAAATTTGCCAATGACGGAGGGGGCCGTCTTTTGAAAAGGAGTCCCTTTGCCAACAATGAAAGCCGTGGTGGCAGCGCCGGTGGGCCTGCATGCACGACCTGCCGCGGTATTCGTCCGGGCCGTCACCGACACGGGCCTCCCGGTCACCATCAGCAAGGCCGGCGCCTGCAGGGTGGATGCCCGTTCGCTGCTTCAGGTGATGACCGCTGACTTCCCACAGGGATGCGAAGTGGAGTTGTCCATCATTGAGAGCGGGCTGGAAGGCGCCCTGGGGCGGGAGAAGGCTGAGGAGGCCCTCCTGCAGCTTCGTGAACTCCTGGAGTCACAGGGCGCCGCTTAGAAGGCCTGGGACGGCATACAACGACGTCGGGCCCCACCAATCTGGTGGGGCCCGACGTCGTTATTCTTTTGCTTGCCTAGTGTGCGTGGTCGCCGCGGCTGTACTCGTACACCCAGCCCACGAGGGCCACGAGGGCGAGGCCGCCTGCGATGAAGATGATCCAGGCACCTACTGCCAGGCCCAGGAAGCCGGTGGCGCAGGCGATGCCCAGAACCAGCGGCCACCAGCTCCAGGGGCTGAAGTGCCCCTGTTCGCCGGCGCCCTCGTGGATTTCTGCGTCACTGCGGTCCTCGGGACGGAGGCCTACGCGCTTGCCGGTGAAACCGAGGTATGCCCCGATCATGCCGGCGAGGCCGCCGACGAGCAGGATGCCCAGGATGCCCACCCACTCACCCCAGTTGGTCAGGAAACCGTAGACCAGAGCGACGGGGACGAAGAAGAAGACTCCAGAGCCAAAGATCCAGGATTCGATTTTCACTGTGCGGTGTCCTTCTGGTCGGCGTTGCCGAGAACCGATGCTGCGGGTGCCGGCGACTCAACGGTGTGGACCTGGCGCAGTTCCGGGTGGTGCAGGTCCAGGGCGGGACGCTCCGAACGGATCCGGGGCAGGGACGTGAAGTTGTGGCGCGGCGGCGGGCAGGACGTGGCCCACTCGAGCGAGGCACCAAAGCCCCACGGATCATCAACCTGGACCTTCTCAGCATTGCGCCAGGTGATGTAGACGTTCCAGAAGAACGGGATCAGGGACGCACCGAGGACGAATGAGGCCACGGTGGAGAACTGGTTCATCCAGGTGAAGTTGTCCTCCACCAGGTAGTCGGCGTAGCGGCGGGGCATGCCCTCGACGCCGAGCCAGTGCTGGATCAGGAAGGTGCCGTGGAAGCCAAGGAACAGAAGCCAGAAGTGGATTTTGCCCAGGCGCTCATTGAGCATCTTGCCGGTCCATTTGGGCCACCAGAAGTAGAACCCGGCGAACATGGCGAACACCACAGTGCCGAACACCACATAGTGGAAGTGGGCCACCACGAAGTAGGAGTCCGAGACGTGGAAGTCCAGCGGCGGGGAGGCCAGGATGATGCCGGTCAGGCCGCCGAAGAGGAAGGTGATCATGAAGCCGATGCTCCACAGCATGGGTGTCTCGAAGGTCAGCGAGCCACGCCACATGGTGCCGATCCAGTTGAAGAACTTCACGCCGGTGGGCACTGCGATGAGCATGGTCATGAACGAGAAGAACGGCAGCAGGACGGCGCCCGTGACGTACATGTGGTGTGCCCACACCGTCACAGAGAGGGCCGCAATGGCGATGGTGGCGTAGACCAGGCCCTTGTAGCCGAAGATCGGCTTGCGGCTGAAGACCGGGAAGATCTCGGACACGATGCCGAAGAACGGCAGCGCAATGATGTACACCTCCGGGTGGCCGAAGAACCAGAACAGGTGCTGCCAGAGGACGGCGCCGCCGTTCTCCGGATCGAAGATGTGGGCACCGAACTTGCGGTCCGCGCCCAGCGCGAACAGGGCGGCGGCCAGCGGCGGGAACGCCATGAGCACCAGGATGGCGGTGATTAGCGTGTTCCACGTGAAGATCGGCATCCGCCACATGGTCATGCCCGGAGCGCGCATGCAGATGATGGTGGTGATGAAGTTGACCGCACCGAGGATGGTGCCGAAGCCGGACAGCGCCAGGCCGAAGACCCACAGGTCACCGCCGATGCCCGGGGTGAAGGTGGTGTTGGACAGCGGTGCGTAGGCGAACCAACCGAACGAGGCAGCACCCTGCGGCGTGATGAACCCGGACACCGCAATGGTGGAACCGAACAGGAAGAACCAGAACGCCAGCGCGTTCAGGCGGGGAAACGCCACGTCAGGGGCGCCGATCTGCAGCGGCATGATGACGTTGGCGAACCCGGCGAACAGCGGGGTGGCGAACATCAGCAGCATAACGGTGCCGTGCATGGTGAACAGCTGGTTGTACTGTTCCTTGGTCTGCAGGATCTGCATGCCGGGTTCGAACAGCTCGGCGCGGATCAGCAGCGCCATCACGCCGCCCAGGCAGAAGAACACGAAGGACGCGATCAGGTACATGTACCCGATGGTCTTGTGGTCGGTGGAGGTGATCCAGTTGACGACGATGCGCCCCTTGGACTTGGGTACCACGGGAGCCGACAGGACTCCCGTGGGTGCGGATTGGGTGTACGTAGCCACGTCGCTCCCCTTACTTATTTTCGTTCAGGTTCGGGTTGCGGTCGTACTCCACGCCGAGCAGGCCGGTGTTGCCTTCAGCCTTGAGCTGGTCCATGTGGGTTTGGAATTCGGATTCCGACACCACCTTGACGCGGAACAGCATTTCGGAGTGGTACTCGCCGCAGAGTTCGGCACACTTGCCGTCGTAGGTGCCCTCTTTAGTGGGGGTGAACCGGATGTAGTTGGTCTTGCCGGGAATCATGTCGCGCTTCTGCAGGAAGGCGGGAACCCAGAAGGAGTGGATGACATCGCGGGCGTTGAGCTCGAGGTCAACAGACTTGTTGACCGGCAGGTACAGGGTGGGGAGCTGTTCCTTGTCGATGGTGTTGCCGGTGAGGTGGGCCTGGACCCCGGCCTCGTGCACGTCTTCCTGGATCACGTCGCCGGACTTGTAGTTGAAGTCCCACGCCCACTGCTTGCCGCGGACGTCCACTACGACGTCGGCCGGCTGCGATCGGTCATCGATCGCCTGCTGGTCGCGGTCGGTGAAGTAGAAGAACACCAGGACCATAAAGATCGGGATGGTGAGGTAGAAGACTTCCAGCGGAAGGTTGAAGCTGGTCTGGCGGGGGAAGCCAACCGTGCCCTTGCGGCGGCGGTAGGCGATCAGGCACCAGATGATCAGACCCCACGTAATGGTGCCCACCACGAGCGCAGCAATCCATGAGTTGACCCAGAGGTCCATGATGCGGTCGGTGTTGCTGGTGGTGCCACGTTCAGTGGGCATCCACCCCTTCTCTACCTCTGGCGAACATCCGGTCAAAACCAACGCGCCGGCAATAGCCAAGCTTGAGATCGTGGTGATCGTTTTGCGTCGGCTGCCGGTTCGGTTCTGCGAACTCACAGACGGCCCTTCCTACTTGTTGCTGTTGTCCGGGCAACCATCGGCGCTCCGGGCACAAAAAAGTTTTACTACTCGGTGTAGAGCTTACCGCTCCCCCGGGCGTTTCGCCCACATGTCGGCGCCGAGCCCCCGTGCCGTTTTGGACGGCAGGAAGCCCGGCGCGGACATCAGGCGAAATAACCGGCTTAGTGGAATGAATCGCCGCAGGCGCAGGACCCGCCGGCGTTCGGATTGTCGATGGTGAAGCCCTGCTTCGAGATGGTGTCTTCGAAGTCGATGCTGGCGCCGCTCAGGTACGGCACGCTCATCTTGTCGACGACAACCTCGACGCCGTCGTAGTCGCGGACAGCGTCACCATCAAGGAGCCGTTCGTCGAAGTAGAGCTGGTAAATCAGCCCCGAGCATCCGCCGGGCTGCACAGCCACGCGCAGGCGCAGGTCGGTGCGGCCTTCCTGCTCCAGGAGGCTGCGGACCTTGCCTGCAGCGACGTCGGTCAGGTTGACCTCGTGAACGGGCAGTTCGTCGCTGGCCACACTGGTGGCGGCGGTGCTGTTTTCGTTGGTTGCGGTGCTCATTGGCCTACCTTCTTAGGACGGTCTGGCGGCGTCGCCGTAACGGCGCCTGCCCCTACAAATACGGTATGGGCTATAGCTACATGCTACGCGCGGCAGTCCTGTAGCTCTAACTCCTGGCGTAACCGTCAAAGCACGCCGGTTGTTCCCTGGCTTTCCGCTGCGCGGACTTCACCATGCAGGACCCCTACCCGCCGGCCGTAAGGCCTTCACTGTTCAGCCGCGTGAGCATGAGGGCCTCGGCCAGGATGGCGTTGCGGAAGTCACCGATGTGCAGGGATTCGTTGGCGCTGTGCGCCCGCGAATCGGGGTCCTCCACGCCGGTCACCAGGATCTGCGCACCTGGGTACACGTCCGTCAGGTCGGCAATGAAGGGAATGGAACCCCCGATCCCCGTTTCAACGGCAGGAACTCCCCACGCCTCGCCCAGGGCCCACATGGCAACCGTTGCCGCCGTGGAGGAGGTGTCGGTCCGGAAGGGGTTCCCCGCCTCCCCTGGCGTGAAGAGGACCTTTGCGCCGAATGGGGCGTTGGCCTCCACGTGCCGGCGGACCGCCTCCATGGCCTCGGCGGGGACCTGCCCCGGGGCCAGCCGCAGACTGAACTTTGCCCGCGCGCGCGGGATGAGGGTGTTGGAGGCGACGTCCACGGCGGGTGCGTCGAAGCCGATGATCGACAAGGCCGGCTTGGTCCACAGCCGCGATGCGATGCTTCCCGTTCCTGCCAGCCGGACGCCGTCGAGCACGGATGCATCCGCACGGTAATCCGCCTCCGGCATGTCGACCGTTACCGTGTCACTGGCCACCAGGCCCTCGATCGCCACGTTGCCGTCGGCATCGTGGAGGGTGGCAATCAGGCGGGACAAGAGGGTGGGTGCATCCAGGACCGGGCCCCCGTACATCCCGGAATGCACCGCATGGTCAAGGACCTGCACCTCAATCGTTCCGTCCACCAGCCCGCGCAGGCTTGTGGTCAGGGCAGGCACGCCGACTTTCCAGTTGCTGGAATCGGCCACCACAATAACGTCCGCCCGCAGGAGCTCGCGGTTGGCCTCCAGGAATGTCCGGAACGTGGGCGACCCCGCTTCTTCCTCCCCTTCGATGAAGAAGGTGATTCCCAGTCCCAGTGAGTCGGCAAGGACCTCCGAAAGAGCCGTGTAGGCGGCAACGTGGGCCATGATGCCGGCTTTGTCGTCAGCGGCGCCGCGCCCGTAGAGGCGTCCGTCTTTCTCGACGGCGGTAAAGGGCTCTGTTTCCCACAGCGCCTCGTCGCCCACCGGCTGGACGTCATGGTGCGCATACAGGAGGACGGTGGGTTGTCCTTCAGCGGCAGGACGGCGGGCGACGACGGCTGGGCCGCCGGGCGTACCGTCAGCCTTGTTGACGGACAGCACCTGCACTTCTTCGATCCCGGCGTTCCGGAGGAGCTCCGCGACCGCCTGGGCGCTGCGCTCCAGGGGCGTGCGGTCGAAGCTGGGCCATGCGATGCCCGGAATGGCGACGAGTTCTTTGAGCCGTGCCAGTGTCTGGTCGAAGGAGCGGTCTACTGCCGAACGGAGATCTTCCGTCCTGCCGGTAACCTCAGGGGCCGGTCCTGTTGTGCCGGCGGTGCTGTGCGGGGTGCCCGCGGGTGATGAAGTCATGGCCAAAACATTACCCCCGTCACATTCCGCTGCCCGTCAGGGCAGACGCGGAAGCAGGCATCGCTCCGGCTGCTGCAAGGTATTCTGTTCAGGTGTTCGGACGTAGAAAAGAAGCGCCCACGGCGCAGGAAACAGTAGACCAGCAGGCAGCGGAAGCGGCAGCGCGGCAGAACAGTGCGATGGGCAAGGGTGCGCCTACCCCCACCCGGAAGGCCCAGGAAGCTGCCCGCAAGCGCCCGCTGGTGCCTGAGGACCGCAAGGCGTCCAAGGCGGCCGAGCGCCAGGCCGTCCAGGAACAGCGGCTGAAGATGCGGCGTGCCCTGGATACCGGCGACGAGAAATTCCTGCCGCTGCGCGACAAGGGCCCGCAGAAGCGGTTTGCCCGCGACTTTGTGGATGCCCGTTTCAACCTTGGCGAGTACCTGATGTTCGGTGCCCTGGTCTTCGTGCTGGTCTCCTTGGTGGTTCCGGCCTCCAGCGACATGATGATCTACGTCCTGGGAGCTTTCTGGGTCATGTTCCTCGCAGTCTTCGTCGACGTCTTCATCCTTTCCCGCAAGCTCCGCAAGCGTCTGGCGGAGAAGTTCGGTGAGGTGGAGCGGGGCACCGTTTGGTACGGCTCCATGCGCTCCCTGCAGTTCCGGAAACTGCGGCTGCCGAAGCCCCAGGTCCAGCGCGGACAGTACCCTGGCTGAACCTGGCAACGACTTCAAGCAGGCAAGCCCCGGCGGTATCCGCCGGGGCTTGCGTACTTAACAGGTTTTCAGGGGCGGCGGTTCTTTGCCAACTGCTTGTTGATCCGCGCCGCCCAGAACGGTCCTTCATAGAGGAACGCGGTATACCCCTGTACCAGGGTCGCACCGGCGTCGAGCCTCGCCTGGACGTCCTGTGCCGACTCCACGCCACCAACCGAGACCAGGGCCAGGGCGCCGTCGGTGGCGCTCCTCAGCCTCTCCAGCACCTCAAGGGAACGCTCCTTCAGAGGAGCGCCGGAGAGCCCGCCGGCCCCGCATTTCGCCACCTCTTCCGCCGGCGAGGACAGTCCCGTACGGGCAATGGTGGTGTTGGTGGCGATGATGCCGTCAAGTTTCAGGTCCAGGGCAAGGCGCGCGACGTCGTCGATATCCTCATCGCTGAGGTCCGGGGCAATTTTGACCAGCAGCGGCACATGCCGTCCGGCGGCCCGGTCGGCTTCCTGCCCCACCGCGGTCAGGAGCGGGCGGAGCGTTTCCACGTCCTGCAGCAGCCGCAGCCCCGGAGTGTTGGGGGAACTGACGTTGACCACCAGATAATCGGCGGCGGGCGCCAGGCTGCGGGCGCTCACCAGGTAGTCATCCACGGCGTCGGCCAGCTCCACTACTTTGGTCTTGCCGATGTTGACCCCGATGACAGGCCTGACGGCCGGGTACCGGCGCTGAAGCGCGGCCCGCGCTGCCTTGAGCCGGGGCGCAACGGCCGATGCGCCGTCGTTGTTGAATCCCATCCGGTTGATGACGGCACGGTCCTGGACCAGGCGGAACAGCCGCGGCTTTTCGTTGCCGGGCTGGGCCTGGCCGGTGATGGTGCCCACTTCAATGTGCCCGAAGCCAAGCTCGGTGAGGGCCTCGATGCCGTGCCCTTCCTTGTCGAATCCGGCGGCAAGCCCGAACGGCGACGGAAAGGTGACGCCGAAGGCGGTGGTCTGGAGCGACGGCGCCGGCGCCGTCAGTTTCCGCAGGACCTTCCCCGCGCCGGAAGCATGCGCGAGCCTGATCCCTTTGAATCCGATCTTGTGGGCGCGCTCGGCGTCCATCCATGAAAAGGCCAGCCTGAAGAAAGTGGGATAAACGCGCATGCCTCCAGTTTCCCGTCTCATGGCGCGCCTTACCAAAACGAAGAAGGCCGCACCGGAACGGCGTGTGCTCCCGTGCCGGTTTAGCATGAGCACATGCAGTGGCAACAGGACATCCTGGGCGGCGACTTCGAGTCGCACTCCTTCGCGGCCGCGGGACCTGACGGGGTTGACCGGACGGCAACCCTGGTGCGGCTCCGGCCATCCCCGGGCAGGGACGCTGCCGGCGGCGGCCGGCGGGCCGTTCTCTTCCTGCACGGCTGGAGCGATTACTTCTTCAACGTTGACCTGGCGCTGTTCTGGGCTTCGGCAGGCTACGACTTCTACGCGCTGGACATGCACAACCATGGACGGAGCCTGCGGCCGGAATCGCCGGGCGGCTATGTGGCCGACCTGGCCGCCTATGATGCTGAAATCGAAGAAGCGTTCCGCATTATCCGGGAGGCCGGCGCCCCGGGGCCCCTGGCCCTGATGGGCCATTCCACCGGCGGGCTGGTGGCGGCACTGTGGACCACCCGCCATCCGGAGGCGGTTTCGCTGCTGGTCCTCAACAGTCCGTGGCTGGAAATGCACGGCAGTTCGCTGGTGCGGCGGGCCGCATCCAGCATGGTGCGCCCGGTGGCCCGATTCCGCCCCCAGGCAGTCCTCCGGCTGCCGGAGCGCGGCCATTATTGGCGGACCATCAGCAGTGCGGCCGACGGCGAGTGGCCGCTTGATGAGCGCTACCGCCCCCGCCTGGCCTTTCCGGTACGCGCCGGATGGCTGAAGGCGGTCCTGGCTGGGCAGGCCAAGGTGGCCCGTGGCCTGGAGATTGAGGCGCCGGTTCTGGTCCTGCTCTCCAAGGGCAGCGCGAACGGGCTCCTCTGGTCAGAGGAAATGCGGCGCACCGACGCGGTCCTGGACGTCAATACCATCAGTGCCCGGGCACTGACCCTGGGCCGCACCGTCACCGTCGAACGGATCGACGGGGCCCTGCACGACGTCTTCCTCTCGCCCCAACCCATCCGGGCCGATGCATACCGGCGCCTGGGGCGCTGGTTGCGCGCTTACGGATGAGGCCGAGGCAGCCTACGGATGAGGCTGAGCCGCCTGGGCAGTTGCCGAAGGGGCCGGAGCAGCGGCGGCATCCACCGCGCCACCGTACCGGCGGTCCCGCCTGGCATATTCCTCGACGGCGGCCCAAAGGGTCCGCCTGTCCACATCCGGCCACAGCGTGTCCATGAAAACGAACTCCGCGTAGGCCGACTGCCAGAGCAGGAAGTTGGACAGCCGCTGCTCCCCTGAGCTGCGGAGGAAGAGGTCAACATCAGGCAGGTCGGGCTCGTCAAGGTACTTCTGTATGGTCCGCTCGGTAATGGCGCCGGGCTTCAACTTGCCGGCGGCCACATCGGCCGCAATCGCGGAGACCGCGTCCGTGATCTCGGCCCGGCCGCCGTAATTAACACACATGGTCAAATTACAGGTGGTGTTGGCTGCCGTGAACTCTTCGGCCTCCTCCAGTTCCCTAATGACCGAACCCCACAGCCGTGGCCGGCGCCCAGCCCAGCGCACCCGGACTCCCCAGTCATCCAGCTGGTTCCGCTGCCTTCGCAGCACATCCTTGTTAAATCCCATCAGGAAGCGGACTTCCTCAGGCGACCTGCGCCAGTTCTCGGTGGAGAACGCGTAGACGCTGACGTACTCGATGCCCAGTTCGATGGCGCCGGCCATGACATCGAGCAGGGCAGGCTCCCCCGCCTTGTGCCCCTCGATCCTCGGCAGGCCCCGCTGGTTGGCCCACCGGCCGTTGCCGTCCATGACGATGGCCACGTGCCGCGGAATGAATTCAGCCGGAATGGATGGCGCCACCGCGCCGGAGGGATGGGGGTACGGCACCAGCACGGGATGCGTGCGCCGTCGCGGTGCATTGTTCTTTTTTCCCAGGGCCACAGTCAGCTACGCTCCACATGTTTGAGGGATTTCAGTACTCGTTCCAGATGCCATTGCAGGTACGCGGCCACCAGTCCCGCTGCTTCCTTGCGGTGCTGGGGCAAGGAAGCGTCCGCCGTCAACCAGTCCCCGGTCAGCAGTGCTGCCAGCAGCGTAACGGTCTCCGCGGCAGGGGCGGGCGACCCGGGCGGGCGGCACTGTGCACAGACCATGCCGCCAAGGGGCGCGGAGAAGGCCGTATGCGGGCCCGGCATGCCGCAGCGGGAGCAGTCAGTGAAACTGGGCGCCCACCCGCCCGTGGCAAGGGCGCGCAGAAGATAGGAATCCAGGATGAGGCCCGCAGAATGTTCGTCACGGCTCAGTGCGGCGAGGGCCCCCACCAGCAGGTTGTACTGTGCAGTGCCGGCCTCGCCATCGACGTCCGTGAGTTTCTCCGCCGTTTCGGTCATCGCGGCGGCCACCGTGTACCTGCCGTAGTCCGCGGCGATGCTGCCGCCGTATGCCCCTTTTGCGACGGCCTGCGTGACGATGTCCAGCGTCCGGCCGGACACCAACTGGAGGTCGGCCACCATGAAAGGTTCGAGTCTGGCACCGAAACGGCTACTGGTGCGGCGCACCCCCTTGGCCACGGCGCGGACCTGCCCGTGGTGTTTGGTCAGGAGGGTGATGATGCGGTCCGCCTCGCCCAGCTTGTGGGTACGGAGCACCACGGCGTCGTCCCGGTACGCCCGGGAGGCAAAAGACTGTTGGACCACGCTCTATCTTCCCATCCTGCCCGGCACTGCGCTGCCAGGCGGCGGTGTTGCCGCCGGCTGCAACCGGCGGCACCACCGGCAGGTATCAGGCCTGGGCGTCCCGAATGGCGCGGTTGACTGCTGAAATCACGGCCTTGAGGGACGACATGCTGGTGTTGGCGTCGATGCCCACACCCCACAGCACCCGCTCCCCCACTGCGCATTCAACGTAGGCCGCAGCCATGGCGTTGCCGCCTTCGGACAGCGCGTGCTCGCTGTAGTCCAGGACGCGGACGTCCACGCCGTCCTCATGCAGGATATTCAGCAGCGCCGCGATGGGACCGTTGCCGGTGCCTGTCCGGCTGACCTGGGCGCCGTCGATGGTGAGCGACGCGTGCAGCGTCATGCCGCCGTCGTCATCCGTTTCAGTCTTGACCCCGCCCAGGGAGTAGCGCCCCCACTGCCCGTCAGACTTGCCCGAGGGCAGGTATTCGTCCTGGAAGATCTGCCAGAGCTGCGCGCCGCTGACTTCCCCGCCTACGGTGTCGGTGCGGCGCTGGATGACGCCCGAGAATTCGATCTGGGCGCGGCGCGGCAGGTCAAGGCTGTGCTCGTTCTTCAGCAGGTAGGCCACGCCGCCCTTGCCGGACTGGGAGTTGACCCGGATCACGGCCTCGTAGCTGCGGCCCAGGTCCTTGGGGTCGACGGGGAGGTACGGAACCTGCCAGGTGAAGTCGTCCACAGGCTTGCCGGCTGCGGCGGCGTCGCGCTCCAGCGCCTCGAAGCCCTTCTTGATGGCATCCTGGTGGGAGCCCGAGAAGGCGGTGAACACCAGGTCGCCACCGTACGGCGAACGTTCCGGGACCGGCAGCTGGTTGCAGTATTCAACAGTGCGGCGGACGTCGTCGATGTTGGAGAAGTCGATCATGGGGTCGATGCCCTGGACGAACAGGTTCAGACCCAGGGTCACCAGGTCCACGTTGCCGGTGCGTTCACCGTTGCCGAAGAGGCAGCCCTCAATACGGTCCGCGCCGGCCATGTAGCCCAGCTCGGCGGCTGCGACGCCCGTTCCCCGGTCATTGTGGGGGTGCAGGGACAGGATGATGCCCTCGCGCGGGTGCAGGTGCCGGCTCATCCACTCGATGGAATCGGCGTAGACGTTGGGGGTGGCCATTTCCACGGTTGCGGGCAGGTTGATGATGACCTGGCGGTCGGCGGAAGCCTCAAATACATCGGCGACCGCATTGCAGACCCGGACCGCGTACTCGAGCTCGGTGCCTGTGAAGGACTCCGGGGAGTACTCGTAGGTCACGTGCGTGTCGGCGAGGGTTTCCTCGTACTTCCTGCACAGCCGGGCACCCTGGAGGGCGATGTCCAGGATGCCGTCCTCGTCCTGGTTGAAGACCACGCGCCGCTGCAGCACGGACGTGGAGTTGTAGAGGTGCACGATGGCCTGCTTGGCACCCACCAGGGACTCGTAGGTCCGTTCGATCAGGTGTTCCCGGGCCTGAGTCAGGACCTGGATGGTGACGTCGTCCGGGATGTGGTTGCCTTCGATGAGCTGGCGGACGAAGTCGAAGTCCGTCTGCGAAGCGGACGGGAAACCGACCTCGATCTCCTTGTAACCCATGCGGACCAGCAGGTCGAACATCTTCATCTTGCGGGCCGGGCTCATGGGGTCGATGAGGGCCTGGTTGCCGTCGCGCAGGTCAACGGCGCACCAGCGCGGGGCCTTGGTGATGACCTTGTCAGGCCAGGTGCGGTCCGGCAGCTCGACCTTGATCTGGTCTTGGAACGGCGTATAACGGTGGGCAGGCATTCCTGAGGGCTTTTGTGCGTTTCGCATGATGTTCGTGGCCTTTTCTATGGATCTTCAGTGAAAGGGTGGCCGGGCAACACAAACTCCGCAGCGAGGGTGGGCCGTGCGCTAGATAGCGTCTGTGGCCTCGCCGCGGCAGCTAAGGAGAAGGAGTTCTGCACGCACTCTTTGAGGGTAACACGGGTGCGTAAGATGAAAGGGCACTACCGTCCGTGAAGTCCAGCATGCAGACGCCTCCGGTGTACAGCCGGACGCAGGCGTCCCAGCAAAAGGAGTTGCAGTGCCCATATCGGGGATCGATTTGTCCACCATTGATCACACAGTCCGGCCGCAGGATGACCTCTACCAGCACGTCAACGGCGCCTGGTTGAAAGCCACGGAGATTCCCGACGACCGGCCACTGGAGGGAACCTTTACCGCGCTTCGCGACGGGTCTGAGATCGCTGTCCGGGACATTATCGAGGAAGCGGCGGCCAAGGAGGCCGACGCCAGCGGGATCGAACGGAAGATCGGCGGCCTCTACAACAGCTTCATGGACGAAGCGACCGTCGAAGGCAAGGGCATGGAGCCAATCCGCGGGCGGCTCGGCGACGTGTTCGCCACCGGCTCGGTTTCGGAGCTCATCGCACTGGTGGGCCGGCTGTTCCGGGCGGACGTAGGCGGCCTCTTCTACATCTACCCCGCCCCCGATGCGGGAAACCCAGACCGGGTCCTGTTGTACACCGGGCAGGGCGGCCTGGGCCTTCCCGACGAGTCCTACTACCGGGAAGAGAAGTTTGCCTCCATCGTGTCCGCCTACACAGCACACGTGGAGAAGATGTTCGAATTGGCAGGGGTAGCCGATCCCCATGGTGCAGCCGGGCGGGTTGTTGGACTGGAGACGAAGCTCGCGTCCCACCACTGGGACAACGTCACCCTCAGGGATCCACAGAAGACCTACAACCTTAAGACGGCGGATGAAGCCGCCACCCTGTTCCCCCTCCTGCCCACGTGGTTCGAGGCTGCGGGAATCGACGGGGACAAGCGTACGGAAATCGTGGTGAGCACCCCTGACTTCTTCACGGGCGCAGCCCGGCTCCTGGACGAAGTTCCGGTGGCAACCTGGCAGGAGTGGCTGGCCATGCGTGTCATCAGCGCCGCGGCGCCCTACCTGTCATCTGCGTTCGTGGACGCCAATTTTGCCTTCTACGGCACCACCATCAGCGGCACGCCCCGCAACAAGGACCGGTGGAAGCGCGGTGTGGCCGTCGTCGAATCCGCACTGGGTGAAGCCGTCGGCCAGATCTACGTGGCACGCCATTTCCCCGAATCCCACAAGGCACGGATGCAGACCCTGGTGGACAACCTCATTGAGGCCTACCGCCGCAGCATCAACGACGTGGGCTGGATGGGCGGGGACACCAAAGCCGAAGCCCTCCGGAAGCTGGAGGCCTTCCGGGCCAAGATCGGCTACCCGGACGAGTGGATCGATTATTCAGCCGTGGAGATCGATCCCGAGGATCTCCTGGGGAACGTGGAACGTGCACACAATGCCGACGTCGACCGGCACCTGGACGAGGTGGGCAAGCCGGTGGACCGGAACAAGTGGCTGATGACTCCACAGACGGTCAACGCGTACTACCACCCGATGATGAACGAAATTGTCTTCCCTGCCGCCATTTTGCAGCCCCCGTTCTTTACCGCCGACGCCGACGACGCCGTCAACTACGGCGGCATCGGTGCCGTGATTGGCCACGAGATCGGCCACGGCTTTGATGACCAGGGCTCACAGTTCGACGGCGGCGGGACCCTCCGCAACTGGTGGACGGACCAGGACCGCCAGGCCTTTGAGGCGCTGACGGCGCAGCTCGTGGCCCAGTTCGATGCGCTCTCCCCCACCGCCGCCCCCGGTCACCATGTCAATGGCCGACTGACGCTTGGCGAGAACATCGGCGACCTGGCAGGCCTGACCATCGCCTACAAGGCCTACCGGATCAGCCTGGACGGCAAGGAACCGGAGGTCCTGGACGGGCTGACCGGTGAGCAGCGCTTCTTTGCTTCCTGGGCGGCAGGCTGGCGGCAGGTCATCCGCCAGGAAGAGGCCATCCGGCGCCTTGCCACCGATCCCCACTCCCCCAACGAGTTCCGCACCAATGCCATCGCCCGGAACCTGGACCCGTTCCACGAAGCGTTCGAGGTTACCGCCGAGGACGGCATGTGGATGCCGCCGGCCGAGCGGGTCAGCATCTGGTAACACCACAACAGAAATGGGGCCCCGCCATTGCTGGCGGGGCCCCGTTTGCGTTGCCTGCGGTTGCGCCTGGTGCAGCGCTGGACGCGCTACTTCCGAACGATCAGTTCGGGGTTGGCCTGCTGGCAGACCTTGTCCCCCGCGGTCTGGTTGACAATGTCCTGGGGCAAGGCGGCTGCAGGACTGCCGCCTGCTTCGTAGGCGGTGCCGGAAGGGAAGTCGCTGCCAACATATACCTGCACGCCCGACACAGCCGGAGCCGGAATCATGAGGGTGGCAGGAATTCCCAGCAAGGCGGCGACATCGGCTGCCACGTCCTCGAAGCCATTGCCGTAATACACCGCTGTCTTGGCCACGGGCTGCGCAAGGAACTGGCCTGTCTGGGTGAAGCCGCCTGCCACCAACGCCTGCACGATTTCCTGGGACCGGCCGTTCACGCCGCTTCCGTTGGCAACGGTTACAGGCTGGATGGCCTTGTTGTAGGGCGGCACCGGCGGGGCTGTTTCGGTGGGGGCGGGAGAGGGTGTTGCCGTCTCCGTGGGTGACGGCGTGGTGGGGGCCGTGGGGTCGGTCAGGTCCACGTTCTTCCGCATTGCCGAGAACAGCTGTGCGCCCGCAGGCTCGGCGATGACCAACCGGTTGGGATCGATGGGCGCCGGCGTGGTGGGTACGGCCACGAACGCCACCTTGCCGATATCGATGTCCTTGAGGCGGTTGCCGATCGTCAGCAGCGTGGGGACTGAGGCCAGCCCGTCATCCACTGTCAGGTTCTGGGTGACGACGTCCGCGATCTTCAGCATCTTTGCGGGGTCGGACAGTGTTCCATCGTCCTTGATCTTGCGGGTCAGCGATGAGAGGAAACCCTGCTGCGCCTTGATGCGGCCGAGGTCGCCGCCGTCGGCAAAAGCATGGCGGGTGCGGAGGAAGGCAAGCGCCATCTCACCCTGGACGGATGATGTTCCGGCGGGCAGGCGCAGCCGGGAATCAGGGTCGTAGACGGCGTCGCTGATGCAGACTTCCACTCCACCCACCGCATTGGAGAGCTCCTTCACGGCGTTGAAGTCGGCCATCATGAAGTGGTCCACCTGCATGCCGGTGAGCTTGTTGACGGTGTCCACGGCACACCCGATGCCGGCCTCACTCATGGCCTCATTGATCATCACGCCGGTGCGTGCGGGGTAGTCCTTGCCGGTCTTCTTGTCCTTGCAATCGGGAAGGTCCACCAGCAGGTCACGGGGAAAGCTGATGACGTTGACGCGCTTGTTGTCCTCGGAGATGTCCATCAGCATCATCACATCGGACTTGCCGTAGCCGGTGGAATCATCGGCGGAGCCGTATCCGGAGTTCTTCCCGTCCCGAGTGTCCGAGCCAAGAATCAGGATCTGCAGTCTGCCCGTGGCATCGTTCCCCGGAGACTCCGTGCTCTCGCCGCCGGCATTCAGCGGCGCCCTGGAGATGTTGCTCTGGAGCCGGAAGAACCAGAACCCGGCAAAGACGATCCCGGCCACGAGGACCAGCGCCACCACGCCTGTCACGGCTTTCAGCCAGAGCGGCATTCCGCGCAGCGGGCCAAGGTGCCGCGCGGCACCCACATCATGGCTGTCCGCGTGGCGGGACAGCGGTCCCGGTCCGGCTGACAGGTCAGCCTCGTTGTCGCGTCTGTCGCGGCCTCGACCCACGTGGTGAACCTTCCTCTAAATACGAAATCCGGTCCATTTTAGTGGTCCAGTCTGGAAATCTTGCCTGCCGCGCTCCTGTGAACGTTCTTTTCGTGGGTCAGAAGCCCAGTTTGACCAGCTGTTTCGGGTCGCGTTGCCAGTCCTTGGCCACCTTGACGTGGAGGTCCAAGTAGATTCGCGTGCCCAGGAGTGCTTCGATGCCTTTCCGGGCGTTGGTCCCCACTTCACGCAACCGGCTGCCGCCCTTGCCGATGATGATGGCCTTCTGCGACGGCCGCTCGACGTAGAGGTTGACGCGGACATCCAGCAGGGGGCTGTCGTCCGGCCGGTCCTCCCGGGGGACGATTTCCTCCACCACCACGGCCAGGGAGTGCGGAAGCTCGTCCCGGACGCCCTCAAGGGCTGCTTCGCGGATCAGTTCCGCCACCATGACTGCCTCGGGCTCATCCGTCAATTCGCCGTCGGGGTACAGGGGAGGCGACGGCGGCATGTGGCTGATCAGCACGTCGGCAACAGTTTCCACCTGGAAGCCATCCGTGGCGGACACCGGAACAATGTCCTTCCAGCCGTCCTCTCCCAGCACCTCACGCCCCAGTGCCGCCACGGCGAGGAGCTGTTCCGTCAACGCCTGCTTGTCCACGAGGTCAGCCTTGGTGACAATGGCGATCACCGGTTTGCGGCCGACGGCGGCAAGCTGCGCGGCGATGAACTTGTCGCCGGGGCCGATCTTCTCATTGGCCGGCAGGCAAAACCCGATGGCATCCACCTCCGCCAGGGTATCCGCGACGAGGTCATTCAGGCGCTTGCCGAGCAGGGTGCGGGGACGGTGCAGGCCCGGCGTGTCCACCAGGATCAGCTGGGCGTCCTCCCGGTGGACGATGCCGCGGATGGTGTGCCGTGTGGTCTGCGGTTTGGCGGAGGTGATGGCCACCTTCCTGCCCACCAGCGCGTTGGTCAGGGTGGACTTGCCCGCGTTGGGCCTGCCGACAAGGACTGAGAACCCGGCGCGGAATCCGCCGAAGTCGTCCGGAGCCGCAGCCTTACTTTTCTTGCTCACGTGGAACTCCCTGCTGGGTTGCTTCGGCCTCTTCCAGGAGGCCTTCAAGGTCAGTCTCTACTCTTGGTACCGGCGCCGCAATGATATGGCTGACCCGGTTCCGCCGGCCTTCAAGCCGGTCCGCGCGCAGCGATACGCCCTGCACCTCCACGCTGCTGCCAACAATGGGGACGCGGCCAAGAGCCTTGGCCAGGAGGCCGCCTACGGTGTCCACCTCGTCGTCGTCGATTTCCAGGTTGAAGAGTTCACCGAGATCATCGATGCCCATCCGGGCACTGACCCGGTAGGACCCGTCCCCCAGCGCAACAGCTTCCGCGCTCTCGGTGTCGTACTCGTCCACGATCTCGCCGACAATTTCCTCGATCAGGTCCTCGAGGGTTACCAGTCCGGCGGTGCCGCCGTATTCGTCGATCACGATGGCCACGTGGGTGGACTCCTTCTGCAGTTCACGCAGGAGGTCGCTGACGGGTTTGGACTCCGGCACGTAGCGCACCTCGCGGGCCAGCGACTCCACCAGCGGTGGTTCCTGGTCCGTGCCCAGCTGGTGGATGACCGCGGCGACATCCTTGAGGTAGATGATCCCAATGATGTGGTCCGTGTTTTCGTTGATGACCGGGATCCGCGAGTATCCGGACCGCAGGAACAGGGACATCGCCTGGTGCAGGCTGGAGCCGGCGTCGATGCTGACAATGTCCGTCCTGGGAACCATGACGGCCCGCACCAGGGTGTCGCCGAAGTCGAAGACGGACTGGATCATCTCCGCTTCGGTGTCCTCGATCATGTCGGATTCGCTGGCCCGGTCCACGAGTTCGCGGAACTCCTGCTCACTGAAGAACGCGTCATCACCGCCGGGAGCCCCGGGGGCCGCCGAACTTCCCAAGGCCACAAGCCAGCCCGGAACCGGCCCCAGCACGCTGGTGAGGAACCGGACCATCGGGGCGGTGAAGCGGACCACGGCAGTGGAGTGCAGCCTGCCGAGCTGGCGGGGTGAAACACCCACGATCACGAAGCCCAGGAGGGCCATGATGCCCGTGGCCACGAGGCCGGCGAGCCAGACGTTGTCCAGCAGGCTGGCGATCAGGACGGCCACAGCCACCGCGGAAGCCATTTCGAACCACACACGCCAGAACCGCAGCGCCCTGGTGTGGGCTACCGGCTCGGCCAGGATCCGCCGCATGGCGGTCCCGCGGCTCTTGTGCAGCGCTTCTTCGGCGTCGTGACGGGGAAGAAAACTGAAGGCGGCTTCGGCCGCCGTCAGCAGGGCCGCGACGGCAAGGAAGACCAATGCCACCGCCACCAGGAGCAGTTGCGTCACTGGGTGGTCTCGGCAGGTGCTTCTTTGCCGGTGAAGCCGGACAGTAGTTCCCGCTGGAGCCCGAACATCTCGGCCTTTTCCTCCGGTTCGGCATGGTCGTATCCGAGCAGGTGCAGGATGCCGTGCGTGGTCAGCAGCAGCATCTCGTCCTGCAGGGAGTGGCCGGCGTTCCGGGCCTGGACCTTCGCCACCTGCGGGCAAATGGCGATATCGCCGAGCATGCCCTGGGGCGTGGGCCGGTCGGGCGTCCCAGGAGTCAGTTCGTCCATGGGTACCGAGAGCACGTCCGTGGCGCCCGGTTCATCCATCAGTTCAATGTGCAGCTTCTCCATGGCCGGCTCGTCCACCAGGAGGATGGACAGTTCGGCCTGCGGATGGATGTAGAGCTGCTCAAAAATGTACCGCGACAGGGCCACGAGCCCGGACTCTTCCACCTGGACGCCGGACTCGTTGTTCACCTCGATACTCACGCGTGTTCCCCCCGTTTTTCCCGGCCGGCTGAATGCTTGACCCGGTTCCGCTGGGTTTCATCCCAGATGCTGTAAGCGTTGACAATGTCCCCGACAAGACGGTGCCGAACGACGTCGGCGGCGTCCAGGACAGAGAAGCTCACGCCCTCAATGCCCTGCAGGATCTCCTCGACGATCCGCAACCCGGAACGCGTCCCAAACGGCAGGTCCACCTGGGTGACGTCACCGGTAACCACCATCCTGGATCCGAAGCCGAGCCGGGTGAGGAACATCTTCATTTGTTCCGGCGTGGTGTTCTGCGCCTCGTCGAGGATGATGAAGGCGTCGTTAAGGGTCCGGCCGCGCATGTAGGCCAGGGGCGCCACTTCGATGGTGCCGGCTGCCATCAGGCGCGGGATGGACTCGGGGTCCATCATGTCGTGCAGGGCGTCGTACAGCGGCCGGAGGTAGGGATCGATCTTGTCGCTCAGCGTGCCGGGGAGGAAGCCAAGCCGCTCCCCCGCTTCCACGGCGGGTCGGGTAAGGATGATCCGGCTGACCTCTTTTTGCTGCAGCGCCTGGACCGCTTTGGCCATGGCCAGGTAGGTCTTGCCGGTGCCGGCGGGGCCGATGCCGAAGATCACCGTGTTGGCGTCAATGGCGTCAACGTAGTTCTTCTGGTTCAGCGTCTTGGGCCGGATGGTCCTGCCGCGGCTGGAGAGAATGTCATGGGTGAGCACGTCCACAGGATTCTGCAGCGACTGGGTGCGCAGGAGGGACACCAGCTGCTGCAGCACCGCAGGCGTGATGACTGTGCCGCGGGCCACCAGGCCGCGGACTTCCTGGAGGAGCCGCATGATGCGGGGCACATCGCCTGAAGGGCCGCTGATGGACAGTTCGTTGCCGCGGGCATGGAAGTTGACGTCCGGGAACTGCTCTTCGATAAACCTCAGGGCCTCATCATGGCTGCCAAGTGATTGAACCATCTGGTCGGAGTTCTCAAAGAGGACCACTTCCGTCCGGGTGCCGGGCAGGGAGTGCGGGAATTCCCCCGGACCGCCGTCGCCCGTGTTGAGCCGGCGCTTACCATTTGCTGATTCAGTCATGGTGCTGGCCCGCAGGCCTGTGGTCCCCTCGAAGATCGACATCACTTGTTTGCTTTGGCTGATGCCGGCGCCCGTTGCCCGGTGCTCCTTGCCCCAGCGATCCCTCCATCTTACGCCAGCACCGGACCAGGCCGGATATCCGGCCGCAGTGGAACCTCGAACATGGAACATGGGCAAGGAGCCTCACGGGGGCTCTGGGGCGGCCTTAGGTATCAACTTCATATCGGCCTCATATCGTTCCCGTTGCAGTTGCGGTGGAGAAGGCAAAGAGCGCCGGAGCGGCAGCGCCATTGTGTAATGCTGGAAATCCAGCATCTGCTGGAACACCAGGCCGCCAGGGGGATCGGCCCGCCACCCAGGAAAGGACAAGGGCAGGACAGTGCCGGAAACCTCTGCGCCCGAAAGGGCTGGACGACCCATGGGCCGCCTGCGCCCCGCCGTCCTGGCAGGAGTCCTGGTTCTGGTTCCGGTCCTGGCGGCATGCACGGCCGAGGGCGGTCCCACCCCCACCGGCACCATCGCCTCGGTTCCGGCCACGGGCGGCACCATGCCAAATACGCTTTCCACCAGCGCCCCGCTGGAAACCACGCAGTCCTCCAACAAGGCCCCGGTCTACTGGATCGGCCGCAGCGGCGGGAACATCTTCCTTTACCGCGAATTCCGCGATGTCCCGGAGCAGGAGAACCCTGTCACCCGCGCCCTCCGGGCCATGATGTCGGAGAAGCCGCTGGACCCTGACTTCTTCACGCCCTGGCAGAACCCGGACAAACTGGCCACCTCGATTTCCGGCAAGGACGTCATCACGGTGGATGTTTCAGCCGACGCTTTCAACAGCAATCTCGACGCGGACATGGCTGCCCGCGCCATCCAGCAACTGATCTACACGGCAACCGCCGCGGCCGCCAGTTCCGGCCTGATCGACACGGGCCAGCAGATCCGGGTCCGGATACTTGTGGACGGCCACACCGACTACGTGGCGTTTGGCAGCGTCCAGCTGGGCGCGCTGATGACCCGCGCCGCCGGCCTGGTGGCCCCGGTCTGGATCATTGACCCGCAGGAGAGCGCCGAGGTTGCGGGGGGCAGCGTCAAGATCACTGGCCGCAGCACGTCCCCGGGGGCCAAGCTCCGCTGGCAGATCCTGCAGTCACCGGATGGAGGCAGCAAGGCACCTTTCCTCACCGGAGAAACCACGGCGGGGGCGGAACAGGGGCAGGCCGGGGTCTTCACGCTGGCCCTGAACCTTCCGCCCGGCGACTACGTGCTGCGGGTGGCCCAGGCCGGTTCCGGCGGGGAACCGGACCGGAACGAGGACACCAGGTCCTTTAGGGTCCGGTAGCCGTCCAGCGGCCAAGGACGTCACTGGCAAGCACGACGGCGGCGGGCCCGGCGGTGGAGGACCGCAGGACATGGTGCCCCAAGAGGGCGGTCACGGCGCCTTTATCGCAGAGTTTGGTTACTTCGCGCGGGCTGATGCCGCCCTCCGGGCCGACGACCAGCAGAATTTCACGGGGTCCCGCGCCAGCAGTCGACTGCCATCCCTCAAGGACCGTGCGCAGCGGCCGTACGGCGTCTTCGTGCAGGATGACGGCAAGGTCCGCCGCTTCCACGGCAGCTGAAAGCCCTGCAGTGTCGACGGCAGGCCGCACCTCGGGAATCCGGGCACGTCTGGCCTGTTTGGCGGCCGCGGATACGGTGGACTCCCATTTGGCGTGCGCCCGGGCGGCACGGTCACCCTTCCAGCGGACGATGGAACGTTCGGACTGCCAGGGTACGACCGCGTCGATGCCCAGTTCGGTGGCCGTCTCGATGGCAAGTTCGTCGCGGTCGCCCTTGGCCAGGGCCTGTACCAGCACCAGCCGGATGTCCGGCCTGTCTTCCACGGTAAGGGTCCCGCACTCCACCTCGAGACCGGAGGGGGCGGCAGAGACGACTTTCCCGGTCATCCGGGTGCCGGCCCCGTCGACAATGTCCACCGCTTCGCCCGGGGACAGCCGTTTGACGGTGACGGCATGGCGCGCCTCCGTCCCCTCGAGGACGAAGAGTTGACCGGCAGCCATGCCGTCCAGCGAACCGGCGGCTGTGAAGAAGACGGGGTTGCTCACCGCTACAGGTTACCGAGCCGGTCCCGGAGCTTGGCGAACATGCCGCCGCTGGCGGCAAGCTTGCCCTCGGTGATCTGTTCGCCACGGACCTTGGCCAGCTGGCGCAGCAGGTCCTCCTGTGCGGGGTCGAGCCTGCCCGGAGTGTCCACCTGGAGGTGGACCTTCAGGTCGCCGCGGCCGTATCCCCTGAGGTGTGTGACACCGAGGCCGCGCAGGGTGATGATTTCCCCCGACTGGGTTCCTGGCTTGACGTCGATCTCCTGGGTGCCGTCAAAGGTTTCCAGGCTGACGTCCGTGCCCAGGGCAGCCGCCGTCATGGGGATGTGCAGAGTGGCGTGCAGGTCGTCGCCTTCCCGCACGTAGGTGGCATCGTTGTTGACGCGGATCTCCACGTAGAGGTCACCGGCCGGACCGCCCGCGGGGCCGGCTTCGCCCTGTCCGGAGAGCTGGATCCGGGTTCCAGTGGCCACGCCGGCGGGAACCTTGATGGTCAGTGAGCGGCGGCTGCGGATACGGCCCTGGCCGCTGCACTCGTTGCAGGGGTCCTTGATGACCGTGCCGAAACCTTCACAGGTGCCGCAGGGGGCGGCCGTCATGACCTGGCCGAGGATGGAGCGGACGGCCCGCTGGACCTGGCCGCTGCCGCCGCAGATGTCGCAGCGTTCAGGATGGGTGCCGGGGCGGCAGCAGGACCCGTCGCAGGTGGGGCAGACCACGGCGGTGTCCACTTCGAGTTTCTTGTTGACGCCGAACACGGCGTCCCGGAGGTCGATCCGAACGCTGATGAGGGCGTCCTGGCCGCGCCGGACACGCGAGGCCGGACCGGACGTGCCGCCGGCGCCGAAGAAGGTGTCGAAGATGTCCTGGAACGCGAACCCCTGGCCCGCATAGCCTGCTCCGCCGAAGCCGTTGTCGGTGCCGTTCTCGTTGCCCGTGGTGTCATAGATCCGGCGCTTCTGGGGATCCGAAAGCACCTCGTAGGCGTGGGTTACGGCCTTGAACCGCTCTGACGCGTCTGCGCCGGGGTTTACGTCAGGGTGAAGGGTGCGGGCCAGCTTGCGGTAGGCCTTTTTGATTTCTTCGCCCGTAGCTTCGGGTGAGACTCCAAGGACGTCATAGTGGCTGCTCAAAATACGTATCTCTTCCTTGTTGTACTGCAATTCAATTCGGCGGCCCGGCTCTTGCTTCCCGGCCGGAGCAGGCTCCGGCGGCTAAGAGTCAGGGCCCCAAAATCCTGGAAAGGTAGCGCGCCACTGCCCTGACGGCGGCCATGGTGGTGGGATAGTCCATCCGGGTGGGCCCCAGGATCCCTACTTTCGCGGCACTGTCCGGACCGTAACCGGTGGCAACGACGGAGGCTTCGGCAAGGCCGTCGTACGGGTTCTCCCTTCCGATGCTGACAGCGACGCCGCGGTGGTCCTGGGCCATTTCGCTCAACAACCGCAGCATCACCACCTGCTCCTCAAGCGCCTCGAGCACAGGGCCGATACTGAGGGGGAAGTCCACGTTGGATCTGGCAAGGTTGGCGGTGCCTGCCATGACCATCCGCTCTTCCCGGCTGTTTTGTGCCAGGCCCTCCAGCCCGAGCGCCAGTGCGTGTGCCGCCTGCCGCTGCTGGTGCGGGGCTGCGGCCACGACGGCGGGCAGCGCCTGGGCCAGTTGGCTCAGCGGTGTTCCCCCCAGCGCACCAAGGAACCGGGTACGCAGTTCAGCCAGCGCGTCGTCGCCGAGGTCCTGCCCGACGTCGATCACCCGCTGCTCCACCTTGCCGCTGTTGGCAATCAGGACCACAAGGACCTTGCGGGGGGCGAGCAGGACGAATTCGATATGGCGGACAAGTGCCCTGCTCAGGTGCGGATACTGCACCACGGCAACCTGGTTGGTCAGCTGGGACAGCAGCCGGACCGTACGCTCCAGCACGTCGTCGAGATCGTCCGCGCCTTCGAGCAGGGACTGGATGGCGCGGCGTTCAGCGGCGGAGAGCGGCTTGACAGCGGAGATCTGGTCGACGAAAAGCCGGTAGCCCTTGTCGGTGGGAATCCGGCCGGCGCTGGTATGCGGGGCGGTGATCAGCCCCTCATCCTCCAGGGCAGCCATGTCGTTGCGGATGGTGGCGCTGGAAACACCAAGATGATGCCGCTCCACCAGGGCCTTTGACCCAACCGGCTCGCGGGAGTGGACGTAGTCCTCCACGATGGCCCGCAGTACTTCCAGCTTGCGTGGCTCGCTCACTCTCCACCTCCATCCCATGGTTCGGGGCGCATGCCCCTCCCGATGCAACCCACTGTTAGCACTCGACATGCCCAAGTGCTAACAGTCTATTATGCCTCGGCCCGTTGTTAGCATTGGTACCGCTCCGGGCGAAATTCCGGGGCTGAGGACCTAGCGCTAGGCGGATCGAATCCATGGATTACCAGAACTGGGGCCCACGGGGCATATCGGCTCCCGCGCGGACGGAACTGCCCGAGGTTCCCGTGGAGCGCGGAATGGTGCTCGAGGAAGTGCAGTCCGGCTGGGTGGGTGCCGTGACCCGTGTGGAGAAATCCGGCGGGATGCATGTGGTGGCGCTGGAGGACAGGCGGGGAAAGTCCCGTTCCTTCCGTCTTGGGTTCGGTTTCCTCCTTGAAGGCCAGCCCATCCGGCTGATGCCGCCGGCGCCGCGGACCGCGGCGGGTCCGGCAGCGGGCAGGACGGCGTCGGGATCGGTACGGGTGGCCGGACAGCGGGCCCAGGTAGCCAAAGCCAGCCGGATCTGGGTGGAAGGCAAGCACGACGCCGAACTGGTCGAAAAAGTCTGGGGAGACGACCTCCGGGTGGAAGGCATCGTCGTCGAGCCCCTGCACGGCATTGACGACCTCGCCGCAGCCGTGGCGGACTTCAGCCCCGGGCCCGGCCGGCGGCTCGGCGTCCTGGTGGACCACCTGGTTCCCGATTCCAAGGAGTCCCGCATCGCGGAAGCCGTCATGGCCTCCCCGGGTGCCGCCGGGAACGTCCTGATTGTTGGACACCCGTACGTGGACGTATGGCAGGCGATCCGGCCCGCTGTCCTTGGGATCGACAAATGGCCTGCCGTCCCCCGCGGGCAGGACTGGAAAACCGGGATCCTGAAGGCGTTCGGCTGGCCCCACGCGACCAAGGAAGATATCGGCCTTGGGTGGCAGAAACTGCTGGGCGCCGTGCGCACGTATGCAGACCTCGAAGCATCCCTGCTGGGCAGGGTTGAAGAAGTGATCGATTTCCTGACCGTGCCCTGAAGGGCGGCGGGCCGCCCGCGACCCAGTATTCTTGGTAGTGCGGTTCCTTATTTGAGGCACTGCAGCATTTTTCCGGCACTGCACGCGTTTTCACGCTCTGCATGCGCCGGAATCCGTACCCAGCACCACTTGCACCTTCGAAGGAACAGACTGTGGCAGAAAACGCACGTGATCACAGGGATGGCCAGGGCCGTTCCGAGTACCATGGCGTCCCCGCCAATGCCCTGCCGCTTACGGCCAGCGAAGACCGCCAGTGGGCAACACTCGCGCACTTCGGCGGGATCCTGGGCTGCATCCCCGCGCTGCTGATCTATTTGATCTTCCGGGACCGCGGCCCGTTCACCGCCCAGGAGTCCAAGGAAGCGCTGAACTTCAGCCTGCCGCCCACCATTGCCGCCGTGCTGGCCAACATCCTGGTGTTCATCCCTTACGTCGGGAACATTTTCGCGGTCATTGCCACACTGATCTGGGTGGCGCTCACGTGCTTCTCCGTCGCCGCCGGGATCCACGTCAACCGGGGCCAGCCGCACCGCTACCAGTACAACCTGCGCTGGATCAAGTAATCCCCACCGGCTCCCAGCCCTCGCAAGCTCGGGCCCTCGCCGCAGTGGGCCCACCCAGCGGCATCCTAGCCTCGCTTCGCTTCGGCCAGGGAACCCTGCCGGCGTGGGCCCGGCCCTTGGGGTCAGTCCGGCAGGACCCGGCGGACTACTGCGTCTGCCAGCAGCCTGCCCTTCAAGGTCAGGACCAGTCGGCCGCGGAACGCAGCGGCAGGATCCACGAGGCCGTCGGCGATAAGCCCGGCCACCTCGTGCCGTCCACCGGCGCTAAGCGTAGAGAGGTCAAGGCCGGACTGCAGGCGCGCTTCCAGCATGACCCGCTCCAGGTTCCTGGTTTCCGCGTCCAGGGTTTCCCGGCCGGCGGCGGGCGAGAGCCCCTGGGACAGCCTGTTCGCATAGGCCGACGGGTGCTTGACGTTCCACCAGCGGACCCCGCCCACGTGCGAGTGCGCGCCGGGCCCGATTCCCCACCAGTCGTCACCCCGCCAGTAGGCCAGGTTGTGGCGGCAGGCCTGTTCCGGAGTCCGGGCCCAGTTGCTGACCTCGTACCAACCAAGTCCGGCCTCGGTGATCAGCTGGTCGGCGAGCTCGTACTTATCGGCGTGGTCGTCGTCGTCAATTCCGGGAACCTCGCCCCGGCGCATCTGCGCGGCCAGCTTGGTGCCCTCCTCGACGATCAGCGCGTACGCGCTGATGTGGTCCGGCCCGTAGGAGAGCGCGGTCTCCAGGGAGTGGCGCCAGTCGGCCAGCGACTCCCCCGGCGTCCCGTAGATCAGGTCCAGGCTGACAGCCAGTCCTGCCTCGCGCGCCCACTGCACCACCTGCGGCACCCGGCTCGGGGTGTGGGTGCGGTCCAGGACCTTCAGGACATGTGGAACTGCGGACTGCATGCCGAAGGAGACCCTAGTGAAGCCGGCTTCCTTCAGGACGGCAAGGGATTCGGGTGTGACGGAATCCGGATTCGCCTCCGTGGTGACCTCGGCGCCGTCCTCAATGCCCCACTGGTCGATGGCAGCCCGAAGGATCATGGCCAAATCGTCCGCGGGCAGCAGCGTGGGTGTGCCGCCGCCAAAAAAGACGGTGCCCAGCTTCCGGGCAGGAACGCCCGACGCCGAGAGGACCTTCGCTGCCATCGCCACCTCTGCCGCTGCCGTGCCGGCATACGCATCCTGGGAGGCCCCGCCGCCGAGTTCCGTGGCGGTGTAGGTGTTGAAGTCGCAGTAGCCGCAGCGCACAGCGCAAAACGGGATGTGGACGTACAAGCCGAACGCCCGGTCCGCCGCACCCTCCGCTGCCTGGGGAGGCAGCAGACCGTCCGACGGCGCCGGGTCACCGAGGGGAAGAACGCTGGGCATCAGCGGGCCCCCCGCTGCGCGGTGATCACTTCTTCTTGGCCTTGTCCTTTGATTCGTCGGTGGTCAGGGCGGCGATGAACGCCTCCTGCGGCACCTCCACCGTCCCCACCATCTTCATGCGCTTCTTGCCTTCTTTTTGCTTCTCCAGCAGCTTGCGCTTACGCGAGATGTCACCGCCGTAGCATTTCGCCAACACATCCTTGCGGATGGCACGGATGCTTTCGCGGGCGATGATCCTGGAGCCGATGGCTGCCTGGATGGGCACCTCGAACTGCTGCCGCGGGATGAGTTCACGGAGCTTGCCGGTCATCATCACGCCGTAGGCGTACGCCTTGTCCCGGTGGGTGATGGCGCTGAAGGCATCCACCTGTTCGCCCTGGAGCATGATGTCGACCTTCACCAGATCGGCAACCTGCTCGCCGTCGGCTTTCCAGTCCAGGGAGCCGTAGCCCCGGGTCTTCGACTTCAGGATGTCGAAGAAGTCGAACACAATCTCAGCCAGCGGCAGGCGGTAACGGATTTCCACCCGGTCCTCCGAGAGGTAGTCCATGCCGCCCAGGACGCCGCGGCGGGCCTGGCAGAGTTCCATGATGGCACCGACGAATTCGCTGGGCGCCAGGATGGTGGCGGACACCATGGGCTCGCGGACCTCGGCAATCTTACCGGAGGGGTACTCGCTGGGGTTGGTCACCCGGACTACCTTCTTGTCCTCAAGGGTTACCTCGTACTCCACGTTCGGCGCCGTGGAGATGAGGTCGAGGTTGTATTCGCGCTCCAGGCGTTCGCGGGTGATCTCAAGGTGCAGGAGGCCCAGGAAGCCCACGCGGAAGCCGAAGCCGAGCGCAGCGGAGGTCTCCGGTTCGTACACCAGCGCGGCATCGTTGAGCATGAGCTTTTCGAGGGCGTCACGGAGCACAGGGTAATCGGCCCCGTCCAGCGGGTACAGGCCGGAGAACACCATCGGCTTGGCATCGGCGTAACCGGGGAGCGACTGGGCTGCCGGCTTGGCCAGGTTGGTGACGGTGTCGCCCACCTTGGACTGCCGGACGTCCTTCACGCCGGTGATGAGGTAGCCCACTTCACCGACGCCCAGGCCCTTGGAGGGTGTGGGTTCCGGCGAGCTCACGCCGATTTCCAGCAACTCGTGGGAGGCCCTGGTGGACATCATCTGGATGCGCTCGCGGGGGTGGAGCATGCCGTCCATGACGCGGACATAGGTCACCACGCCGCGGTAGGTGTCGTAGACCGAGTCGAAGATCATGGCACGAGCCGGCGCATCGGGGTCGCCCTTCGGCGCAGGCAGGTCGCGGACAATCTTGTCCAGGAGGGCTTCCACACCGACGCCGGTCTTACCGGAGACGCGCAGGACGTCCTCCGGATCCCCGCCGATCAGGCTTGCCAGCTCGGCTGCGTACTTTTCGGGCTGCGCCGCAGGCAGGTCGATCTTGTTCAGCACCGGGATGATGGTGAGGTTGTTTTCCATGGCCAGGTACAGGTTTGCGAGCGTTTGGGCCTCGATGCCCTGCGCTGCGTCCACCAGCAGGATTGCGCCCTCGCAGGCCGCCAGGGACCTGGACACCTCGTAGGTGAAGTCCACGTGGCCGGGAGTGTCGATCATGTTCAGCGCATAGCTGACGCCGTCCACCTCCCACGGCATGCGGACGGCCTGGGACTTGATGGTGATGCCGCGTTCACGCTCGATGTCCATCCGGTCCAGGTACTGGGCCTTCATGTCCCGGGCCTGGACCACTCCGGTGGACTGCAGCATCCGGTCAGCCAGTGTGGACTTGCCGTGGTCAATATGCGCGATGATGCAAAAGTTCCGAATAATGGCCGGATCTGTCGCGGCGGGCACCGGTGCGGTGCGGGCCATGGGAGACACGCAGGGTCCTTACTGTTGGCATTTCTGCAGCCACCGGCAGGCACGCGAAAAGGCGCCAGCGGTCCAGCCACACATCTTGAACATCCAGTGTCCCACGTCCCGGACCCCCGCACCGCATCCTGACAGGGCCGTACAGCGTATGTCGGCGGAGCCCCCGCCGATAGGCTTACGCGATGGCCATCGATCTCCGCTCCCTTGGAAACGCCGTCCGCCGCGGCCTGCGCATACTGCAGAAACGGCGCTCCACTCCGCCGGTACCCGGCCGGGACCAAGGTCCGGGCGGCAGGCGCCCCGCATCCGGCGGCGCTCCCGCAATTAGTGCCCGCTATCCCGGTGACTACCGCGGCCGTGCCGCCGTCCGCTACGCACCCCAACCGGACGGCGACCCGGATCCGGGCGAAGTGGTGTGGGCCTGGATCCCCTACGAAGAGGACCATGGCAAGGGGAAGGACCGGCCCGTGCTCCTGGTGGGGCATAACGGCCCGTTTCTCCTGGGGCTGATGCTGACCAGCCGGGACAGGGTTCCCGCCGGCTCGGCGTCCACCGAGTACATTGACCTTGGTGCCGGGGGTTGGGACAAGCAGGGCAGAGCCAGTGAAGTGCGGCTGGACCGCATCCTGCAGATCCGCCCGGACAGCATCCGGCGGGAGGGCGCAGTGCTGGACAGGGCGCTGTTTGAAAAAGTGGCGTCTGGGCTGCGCCGGCGACACGGCTGGACCTGAACGCCCCAAATGGCCAGTGCCGCCGCTGACCTGCTATTCTTTATTGCTGTGTGTCCGTGCAGGTCGACGGTCACTGATGGCTGGCCGCCATAGGTATCCCCACGCCGCTCAGTCAAGGCCAGCCTGAAAGCCCTCTAGACCATTTCCGCATTACAAAGAGAGTTCACACGTGGCGAATATCAAGTCCCAGAAGAAGCGCATCCTGACCAACGAGAAGGCACGCCTGCGCAACAACGCAGTCAAGTCTGAGCTGAAGACGGCCATCCGCGCCGTCAACACCGCCGTTGAGTCCGCTGACAAGGAAGCTGCTACTACTGCGCTCGTTACTGCCAGCCGTAAGCTGGACAAGGCTGTCAGCAAGGGTGTTCTGCACAAGAACAACGCAGCGAACCGCAAGTCGGCGATCTCCAAGAAGGTCAACGCACTCTAAGGTTTCCAGTTCCCACGAACTGATGGTGTGGCCGGTACCGGAAGGTACCGGCCACACGCTTTTAAGCCTGGACCTGCCTGCGCGTGTGCTATCTGCCCTGTACTGACATGGCGATGACGGTCACGGCGTGCTCGACGGCGTAGACAGGGTCCCGGGACAGGCCCTTGACCTGCGCGTCGGCCTCCGCCGTGGCCTGGATGGAGCGCACCAGGCCTTCGGGGGTCCAGCGCCGGACGTCGCGCTGTGCCTGTTCCACCAGCCAGGGCTGCATGCCCAGTTCGGCCGCGATCTGGGCGGAGGATCCCGAGGCGCCGGCCACCCGCGCAACTGTCCTCAGCTTGGACGCGAGGGCTGCCACCAGGGGCACAGGGTCGGCACCGGTGGCAAGGGCATGGCGCAGCGTCGACAGGGCCACGGGGGCGTTCCCTGCCATTGCGGCGTCGGCAACCTTGAATGCTGTGGCCTCGATCCGTCCGCCGTAGTACTTGTCCACAGTGTCAGTGGTGACAGTGCTCCCGGCGTCGGCGATCAGTTGCGAGCAGGCGGCGGCGAGTTCTGAGAGGTCCGCGCCCACGGCATTGACCAGCGCCTGGACGGCGTCCTGGTTGATGCGGCGTCCGGCCGCCTTGAACTCCGCCATGACGAACGCGACCTTGTCGGCGTCCTTCTTCAACGGCTGGCAGTCAACAACCGGCCAGCCGCCTTTCCTGACGGCATCGAGGAGCTTCTTGCCGCGCGCCCCGCCGGCGTGCCGAAGCACCACGACGGCGTCCTCTTCCGGGTGCTTCAGGTACGCCAAGGCATCGGCAAGGAAGGCGTCGTTCATCCCTTCCACGGCTTCCACTTCAATCAGCTTGCTTTCACCGAACAGGGAAGGGCTCACCTGCATGGTCAGTGTGCCGGCCTCATACCCTGCGGCGTTGATGCGGCTCAGCTCGACGTCCGGCGCAGCCGCCCGGACCTGGGACCGGATCCTGTCCATGGCCCTGATTCCAAGGTAATCTTCCGGCCCGCTCACTAGTACGATGGCGGCCGGGGCTACGTCCCGCCAGGAGGCTGTGTTCGACGCCGGGGAGCGGCTTGCCCGCTTTTGCGCAACGGCCATCGAAGGTCCCTTCCGGAGGTGATATTGCAGTATCCCAGCCTGCCACGTCTGCGGCCGGGGTCCAAGCTGCGACGACGGGGGAAGCGCTGCGGCCCCGTCTCCATCAGCCCGATCAACGCCATGGTAACGCCGTGCGCTTCCCGGATTTTCCGGAGAAGCCTAAGCGGCCGAACCACTGCCCATACGGCGGCAAGGGTCACGGCTGACAACAGCACCATGGACAGCAGCCCGGGCAGGCCCTCCGGCCAGGGAAGGGCGGAGCCGGGCAGCTGAGCCGCGAACCTGGCAACGGCGGCGACGCCGGCACAGAACATTCCGGCCATGGCTATCAAGACCGTCCCAGCCCACGGCAGCACGACCACCAGGGGTACCGCGGCCGTTCCCAGCAGGGTCACCGGAGCCACCAGGGGCGATGCGAGGACGTTCGCCACCAGTGAGTAGGTTGCAAACTGCGGCTGCAGGAGGACGATGACGGGCCCGCATAACAGCTGTGCGGACAGCGGAACCGCGACGGCCGCGGCGGCCCATCGGGGCACCGCCACGGGGATCCAGCCGATGATCGGCCGGCCCAGCAGAATGATTCCCAGCGTGGCCAGCACCGACAGTAGGAAGCCGAAGCTGGTTCCCAGTACAGGGTCGGTCAGCAGGAGCCCGATGACGGCCAGGCAAAGGAAGCTCAGTCCCCGCCCTGACCGTCCGCCGGCCAGGGAAGCCACGCCGATGGCACCCATGAGCGCTGCGCGCAGGACGCTGGCGTCCGGGCCCACCAGGACCACGAAGAGGGCCAGGCCGGAAAGGGCGGCGGCTGCGGCAGGAGCACGGGACAACCTGAACCGCCGGCACAGCAGCAGCAAAGACCCCAACACGAGGCTGCAGTTTGCCCCGCTGACCGCTGTCAGGTGAGTCATCCCCACAGCCTTCATGGCGTTGTCCAGTCCCTCGTCCAGCGCGCTGGTGTCACCGGTGACCATCCCGGGCAGGAGTCCGCGTGCATCGGGGTCCAGGAAAGCGGAGGCGGAAACAAAGCGTCCGCGAAGTTCCCTGGCTGATCCCTCCAATGCCGAGCCGCCCGTGGCCTTGAGGGGAGCCGTTGAAGCGGCCAGCGTTCCTGCCTCCTGCTCCCCTGGCTCCACGGGACGCAGCTTGCCCGATGCACGCAGCGTTTGCCCCGGCAACACCCCGCCCCATCCATGCCCGCCCATGACAGTGAGGCGCGCCCGTGTCCGCACCAGCACGCCGCCGGTAGTCAGTTCCTGCGTCCACACCGGCACGGACCACCGTCCCGACGACCCGCCCTGGCCCGCCATGGCCCGCGGGTTTCCCGCCACCTCAACGACGACGACCGCTGACTTGCCGGCGTTGACCGCCTCGGCCAACGGCCCGTCAAACCGTTGGCTGGAGGACGTAGCGGAGTGCGCTGCGGCGGCAGCGGCCAGCATCAGGGCGACGCCCAGCGCGGCGGGGAAGCTCCGTCCCCTGGCTTTGCGGCGCCAGGTCCCTTCCTCGCGGCCGACGGCGGGACAGAGCTTGCGAGCCCGTCCGCCTTTGGCTGCATGGACAAGGAGGAAGCCGCCCAGTGCCACCAGTGCGGAGCACAGGACAGCCAGCCCCACGGGCGGCAGCCAGAGCCCGGCCACTGATGCGCTCCATACCAACACTGCCGGAAGGGCGAGGCGGAGGTCTGTGCGGCGGCGTCGTCCCGCAAGGCTGGAATCATCTTCTTCCCCGGCCTTGCCATCGTTGGCCAGCCGCTTGCGGACATGGACCACAGCACGCGCCCAATACCCGCGGAGCGGGGGTTGCTCTTGCAGGCACCCGCGCTGTTTTGCCGGCACCCCCGGTGTAAACGGGACTGCCCCAGGGGATAGTGGAGAGGGTGTTTCCGAACGCTCCGTTGCACCCGGGGGCGGCAGGGCCCGCGGATCCATTCCCGCACCCTGCACGGCAGACTCAATAAACCGGTTCCAGGGACTGGGCCGCGGACTTGTGCCGCTGGAGGCGGGGCCACCCCTCCCCTGCCCTGCACCCGTGCGGCGCGCGTCCGGTTTCGCTCCCATGGCGGTCAGACCGTCACCAGTGGCAGCAGGGCTTCAAGCATTTTGGGCCCGACTCCATCCACGGCATCCAGCTCTTCGACACTCTTGAAGGAGCCATGTTCCTTCCGCCAGTCGACGATCCGCTGGGCCAGCACCGGCCCTACCTTTGGCAGTGTGTCCAGCGTGGCAGCGTCCGCCGTATTGAGGTTGACCTTTCCACCAACAGATCCAGTGCCGGAGGCCCCCGTTCCAGCTCCGTCCGTGCTGTCCGGCCCTGCAGCGTCCGGTGCGGCGGACAGCGGCTCCCCGTGTTGCGGAACGTAGATCTTCTGCCCGTCCTCCACGACGAGTGCAAGGTTAAGCCTGTTCACGTCGGCCTCCTGTGCCGCACCGCCCGCGGCAGCGATGGCGTCGTCAACGCGGCTGCCCTGTTGGAGCCGGATGACACCGGGTTTAGCCACGGCGCCGGCAACATGAACCACTACTGCCCCGGCCGACGCAGCGCCGCCCTGCCCGCTGCCGGCCTCGGGTGAGGTTGCCGTCCCGCCCGGGGCGGCCCCACTGTCCCCATCAGCCAAGCCGGCACGGGGAGGCCCACTGGAACTGGCAGCGCTCAAGGGAAGTACCTCCGGAGCGGCCGCCCCGGCCTGCCACCAAAACCAGGCCGCCGCCGCCACGGCCAGGGCAGCAAGCAGCACGGCGACACGGAGCCCCACCCGCCATCGAAGCGAAGGCGCCCCGCTGGAACCGGCCCCGGAGCCACGGCTGGGTTCAGTTCCGCCCGCGCCGCCTGTTTCTCCAGTTCCGCCCTGGTCGCCGGAGCCGCGGTACACAAAACCGTCAAGGCCCGGTCCGTCCTCCAGGAGCCCGGGAGCGCCGGCCCCCAGGGTTGCCCGGAGCCGGGCTCTCACATGGCGCGCCTGCTGACCTGCTGCTCCAGCATCCCGGCGTGACATAGCTCCACCCTAGGAACACGGGCGGTTGCCCGGCAGCAGCCAAAGGCGCTATGTGGAAAGATGCACTCCGGCCCCCGGCCCATCCGCCGTCCTGCCCACGATGACCGCAAGCACACCCAGCCCCGCATGGGCAGCCAAAACCGCCGGAAGGGAGCTGATCTGGGCAGGAGGACAGTCGGGAAGCGCCGCTTCCAGCCTCGCGGCCAGGCTCTCCGCCTCTTCCGGGTTACCGAAATGATGGACGGCCAGGCGCACGGACCCGGCCGGATGCGCTGCCGCCTCGGCCACCACGATTTCCTCCAGGCGCGCCACTGCCCTGGCGCCAGAGCGCACCTTCTCCAACGGGACGATCCTGCCGCCGTCGACCGCCAGGATGGGTTTGATGGCAAACACGGTGCCCAGAAGCGAGGCCGCCGCGCCGATGCGTCCGCCGCGCCGCAGCTGTTCCAGACTGGGGACGTAGAAGAAAACCTTGGTCCGGGCTGCCTGCGCCCCTGCCGCCGCAGCCACCCCGGCACAGTCGGAACCCGCTGCGGCTGTCTCCACCGCGGCCTGCACTGCCATCCCCTGCGCCATGCCGACGGTTCGGGTGTCCACCACTTCCACCGGGATCCCCACCCTGGCCGCAGCCAGCCGGGCAGCATCCGCGGTGCCGGAAAGTTCCCCCGAGATATGGACGGAAACGACTGCCTCGAATCCCCGGCGTTCGGCAGCGCGGTACGCCTGTTCAAATTGCCCTGGTGATGGCCTGGAGGTCTTGACCTGGGTTCCGGCGGCCAGCGCCACGGCGATGGTCTCCAGGATGTCGTCTTCACCCTCGCCATAGATTTCCGGGCCCACCATGACGGGCATGGGTGTCACGGTCAGGATGCCGTCCTGCGGAAGGCTGCCTGAATAGTCCGCAGGCAGGGCTGCTGCGGAGTCGGTGACGACGGCGGTGCGCACCCCGGCGCGGGCGCCGTCATGTCTGGTCCCCGGCCTGGCTCCGGGACGGAGGCCGGACAGCCGTGAACGGACCCATGGCCAGGCGGCGGCATTACTGTCAGGCAAGGGGCCTCCTGGAGACAGTGTCCGGCTCAGTTGGCACCGGCCGCCGGAAAAGCTCCGACGGCCGGTGGGTGCTGCGGGTGCAGCAGTTATGCCGGAACGATGTTGACCAGCTTAGGGGCACGGACAATGACTGTCCTGATGCCCCGGCCGTCCAAGGCACGCTGGACGTTTTCCGAGGCCAGGGCCAGCTCGCGGAGCTGATCCTCGGAGACGTCCGGAGACACCTCAAGCCGGTCGCGGACCTTGCCCTGTACCTGCACCACGGCGGTGACCGCGTCCTGGACCAGGAGCGCAGGGTCGTGCGCGGGCCAGCCTGCGTTGGCTACCGATGCCGGGTGGCCCAGCAGGTTCCACATGTCCTCCGCGGTGTACGGCGCGAAGAGGCTGAGGATCACGGCGACCGCCTCGGCAGCTTCGCGGACTGCCGGGTCCGCTGCGCCCGCGCCGGAGTCGATCGCTTTGCGGGTGGCGTTAACCAGTTCCATCAGCTTTGCCACCACGACGTTGAACTTGTTGGCGTCCAGGAGCTCGGCGGCGTCGGCGATGGTGCGGTGCGTTACCGAACGCAGGGCGCGGTCTCCGCTGGTGGCGTCCACGCCGGGCCCGCTGGTTACGTCCTGGGCCAGGCGCCAGGCGCGGGCCAGGAACTTCGCAGAGCCCGACGGCGAAACGTCGGCCCAGTCGACGTCGTCCTCCGGCGGAGAGGCGAAGACCATGGTCAGCCGGACCGCGTCCACGCCGAACTTGTCCAGCTGCTCACCGAGGTCAACACCGTTGCCGAGCGACTTACTCATGGCCTTGCCGCCGTTGAGCACCTGGCCCTGGTTCAGGAGGGCACTGAACGGTTCGTCGGCCTCAATCATGCCCAGGTCGTGGATGACCTTGGTGAAGAAACGGGCGTACAGCAGGTGCAGGATGGCGTGCTCCACACCGCCGACGTACTGGCCCACAGGCATCCAGTCGTTGATCTTCTCCGGATCGAAGGGGCCTTCGGTGTAGTGCGGGGAGACGAACCGCAGGAAGTACCAGGAGGAGTCGACGAAGGTGTCCATGGTGTCAGTGTCCCGTTTGGCCGGGCCGTGGCAGGACGGGCATTCCACGTTGACCCATGCTTCGGCAGCCGCCAGGGGCGAGGTGCCCTTGGGGGCGAGGTCCTCGCCACGCAGGTCTGAAGGCAGCGTGACCGGCAGCTGCTCGTCCGGTACCGGAACCTCGCCGCAGGACGGGCAGTGGATGATCGGGATGGGAGTGCCCCAGAACCGCTGCCGGCTCAGCAGCCAGTCGCGGAGCCGGAAGTTCACGAACTTCTCGCCGGTGCCCTGCCGCTCCAGCATGGCGATGGCGGCCGGGATGGCCTCGGCCTTGGGCAGGCCGTCGAGCCCACCGGAGTTGATCAGGGTTCCCTCCCCCGCGGTGGCCGTGCCGGTGACGGCGGGATCCTCCTCGCCGGTGTCCAGGACAGCGCGGACCGGCAGGCCGAAGGCGCGGGCGAAGTCCAGGTCACGCTGGTCGTGAGCGGGCACGGCCATGATGGCGCCGGTGCCGTAGTCCGCCAGGACATAGTCCGCAGCCCAGACCGGCAGCTTTTCCCCGTTCAGCGGATTGATGGCGTAGCGGCCGGTGAAGACGCCGGTCTTTTCGCGCTCGGTGGACTGGCGTTCAATCTCCGAAAGCGCCTTGACCCGTTCGCGGTATTCGTCCAGGGCGGCCGCGTGCTCGTCCGTGACAAGGTCGACGGCGATCGGCGCGTCGGCGGCCACCACGAAGAAGGTTGCACCGTACAGGGTGTCCGGGCGGGTGGTGAAGACCGTGACCTCCTTGGCGGGCTTGCCGCCGTCGGCCTCGATCACGAAGTTGACGTGCGCGCCTTCAGAACGGCCGATCCAGTTCTTCTGCATGGCCAGCACGCGCTCCGGCCAGTGGCCGCGCAGTTCATCCATGTCGTCCAGCAGGCGGTCGGCGTAGTCGGTGATCTTGAAGTACCACTGGTTGAGCGACTTCTTGGTCACGGTGGTGCCGCAGCGCTCGCAAGCGCCATTGACCACCTGCTCGTTGGCCAGCACGGTCTGGTCCTTGGGGCACCAGTTGACCGGGGAGTTCTTCCGGTAGGCCAGGCCGCGCTCGTAGAAGCGTTTGAACAGCCACTGGGTCCAGCGGTAGTACTCGGGGTCTGAGGTGTGCAGGCGGCGCGACCAGTCAGCGGAAATGGCATACCGCTTGAAGGACGCGGCCTGGGTGTCGATGTTGGCGTAGGTCCACTCGCTGGGGTGGGCGTTGCGCTTGATGGCGGCGTTCTCCGCGGGCAGGCCAAAGGAGTCCCAGCCGATTGGGTGCAGGACGTCGTACCCCTTCTGGCGCAGGTAGCGGGCCACCACGTCACCCATGGCGAACGCTTCGGCGTGGCCCATGTGCAGGTCACCGGAGGGGTACGGGAACATGTCAAGCACGTAGCGGCGCTCCCGGGACCCGTCGTCCACCGGGGTGAAGACCTTGAGGTCTTCCCACACCTGGGGCCATTTGGCCTCCATGGCGGTGAAACTGTAGGTGCCCTCTTCAGGCTCCGCCGATACTGTTGTTGCTGTTCCGGTCTCTGTCTCCGGCTGAACGCCCACTGCTGCCCTCTTCTGTTCTGTTACGGCATCTGTGCTGCCATAACGGCCTGATCCTCCTGCTGCCGGTCCGGTGCAATGCCCCGGACACACAAAAGCCCCTCGCCAAGGGAGGGGCTGCCGCTCAGCTGTCCTATATTCGGAGCCGGCGGCTAACTAAGCAGAAGGATCGCACGCATGGATCTACTTTAGCGCACCGGCACGCGGCCCGCCGCAGCCAGGGGGCGTCCCCGTTGCATTACCCGGGGGAAGCGCGCATGATCATCCCACAATGCAGGGAGGCGGCACACGATGTCAGAGGCAAGCACCGCCGGCTTCGCGGAAGGGGTACCCCTCTCCTTGTGGCTGGCGACCGCCGGCGGCACCGACTTTCCCAAGCTGCGCGGTACGGTCGAAGTAGACGTGGCAGTCATCGGGGGCGGCATTGCCGGCCTGACGGCAGCGCTGGCCCTGAAGCGCTCGGGACGCTCGGTGGCAGTTCTCGAAGCGGGCCGGATCGGCACCGGCGTCACAGGCCACACCACCGGCAAGGTGACCTCCCTGCACCGCCTGGCGTACACGGAGCTGGACCGGACCCATGGAAGGAGCGCCGCCCGAATCTACGGACTCGCCAACCAGGCCGCCGTGGAGCACGTCGCCGGGGTGGTGGCGACGGAAGGCATCTCCTGTGGTTTCCGCCGGGTTGCCAACTACACCTTCGCCGCCGGTGGGGACGCCCTGCCGGCGGTCCGCGCGGAAGCCGGCCTCGCCGCCGGCCTCGGCCTTCCAGCTGCGTTCACAGCCGAGGTGCCCCTCCCGTTCCCTGTGGCGGGCGCCGTCCGGTTTGACGGGCAGGCTCAGATCCACTCCGTGCAGTACCTCCAGGGGCTCGCCGCCAGGGTGGACGGGGAGGGCAGCTTCGTCTTTGAGGGGACCCGCGCGAACGACCTTCAGGAGGGAACCCGGGTGAGGATCGCTGCCGAAGGCGGCACGGTGCTGGCGGCTGATGCAATCGTTGCCACCAATGTCCCCTTCGGGGACCATGGCCGATTCGAAGCGCTCTGCCCGCCGCACCGCTCCTATATCGTTGCCGCGCCACTGGACACCCCCGCCCTGGACGCCACCTTCATCAGCGCCGATGAACCCATGCGCTCGTTGCTGACCGTCCACCTGAACGGGATGACCTATCTGTTGACCGGCGGCGAGGGCCACCCCGCCGCCGAACCGGTCGATCCGGCGTCGCGCCATGCCAGCCTGGCAGCCTTCGCGCGCAGCCAATTCGGCGCCGGACCCGTTGCCTACCGCTGGTCCACCCAAGACGCGATGCCCCTGGATGGACTGCCCTATGCCGGTCCCCTGAATCCCGACAGCCGCCATGCCTTCGTCATTACGGGCCTGCGCAAATGGGGACTGACGAACGGTACCGCCGCCGCCCTGATGCTCGCAGACCTGCTCAACGGCACACCCAACGACTGGGCGCCTTTGTTTGACAGCAGCCGCGCGCCGTCACCGACCGTGACACGGCCGGAAGTGTCAACGGCACCAACGCCGGCCGGTACCGGGAACATTGACGGGACCCGCCCGGACGACGCCGCACGGCAGATAGCGGACCTGGCTCCGAACGACGGCACGGTCATTGAAACCGCCGGGGCAAGCAGCGCGTATTTCCGGGACGAAGCGGGACGCATCCACGCCGTATCCGCCATCTGCACCCATCTGGGCTGCACCGTGGGGTTCAACCGGGGAGAACGCACCTGGGATTGCCCCTGCCACGGTTCCAGGTTCGACGTGGACGGGAAGGTCATCCAGGGACCCGCCACCGAGGACCTGCCGCAGCAGCCTGCGCCGTGACACGCTGCACGTGCGACGCCTTGCGACGCCTTGCACTGGGACACCCTGCACCTGGCCGGGCCTGGCGGAAAACGCCAGGGCCGCCCTGCCGGATCGGCAGGGCGGCCCCGTGAAGGGTCGAGGCTAGCGCACGTCCTCGTCGACCCACTCCATGGACTTGGTGACGGCCTTCTTCCAAAGCCGCATCTGGCGGTCCTGTTCAGCCTTGTCCATCTGCGGTTCCCAGCGCTTGTCCTCGGACCAGTTGGCGGAGCATTCCCCGAGGTCCTTCCAGAAACCCACGGCCAGTCCTGCCGCGTAGGCAGCCCCCAGTGCCGTGGTTTCAATGACCTTGGGGCGGATGACCGGGACGCCCAGGATGTCGGCCTGGAACTGCATGAGCGCGTCATTGGCCACCATGCCGCCGTCGACCTTCAACTCACTCAGCGGCACGCCTGAGTCGGCGTTGACCGCGTCCAGCACCTCGCGGGTCTGGAACGCGGTGGCCTCCAGAGCGGCCCGGGCGATGTGGTTCTTGTTGACGAACCGGGTGAGGCCCACGATCGCGCCGCGGGCGTCGGAGCGCCAGTACGGGGCGAACAGGCCGGAGAACGCGGGGACGATGTACACGCCGCCGTTGTCCTTGACCGACGCGGCAAGGGTTTCCACCTCCGGTGCGCTGCTGATCATGCCCAGGTTGTCGCGGAGCCACTGGATCAGCGAGCCGGTGACGGCGATGGATCCTTCGAGGGCGTAGTGCGGCTTGGCGTCGCCCAGCTTGTACCCCACCGTGGTGAGGAGCCCGTTCTTCGAGTGGACGATTTCCTCGCCCGTGTTGAAGATCAGGAAGCAGCCCGTACCGTAGGTGTTCTTCGCTTCGCCGGCGTCGAAGGCGGCCTGCCCGAAGGTTGCGGCCTGCTGGTCGCCAAGGATGCCGGCCACCGGCGTCTCGCGGAGCAGCTGGGAGCTGTGGACGGTGCCGTACACCTCGGAGGAGGACTTGATCTCCGGCATCATGCTGCGGGGCACGCCGAAAATGCGCAGGATTTCGTCGTCCCACTGCAGCGTCTCGAGGTCCATGAACAGGGTCCGGGAGGCGTTGGTGACGTCGGTGACATGGACGCCGCCGTCCACTCCGCCGGTCAGGTTCCACAGGACCCAGGCGTCGGTGTTGCCAAAGACCAGGTCCCCGGCCTCTGCCTTTTTCCGCGCGCCGTCAACGTTGTCCAGGATCCATTTGATCTTGGTGCCGGAGAAGTAGGTGGCCAGCGGCAGGCCCACTTTCTGTTTGAAGCGGTCCGCACCGCCGTCCCTGCCCAGTTCGTCCACGATGTCCTGGGTACGGGTGTCCTGCCACACGATGGCGTTGTACACCGGTTTGCCGGTGGTCTTGTCCCAGACCACCGCGGTTTCGCGCTGGTTGGTGATGCCCACGGCGGCAATGTCGTGCCGCGTCAGGTTCGCCTTTGAGAGGGCTGAGCCGATGACCTCACGGGTGTTGTTCCAGATTTCCGTGGCGTCGTGCTCCACCCACCCTGCCTGCGGGAAGATCTGCTCGTGTTCCATCTGGCCGGAGGAGACAATGGCGCCGCTGTGGTCGAAGATGATGGCGCGGGTGCTGGTGGTGCCCTGGTCGATGGCGATTACGTACTGGTTCATGATGACGTCCTTGTCTTGTTAATGGCTGAGGTGAGTACGGGTCAGGAAGCGGCCGTGATGATGATCGGGACAATCCGGGCGACGAGTCCGCCCAGGGCTCCGCCTACAAGCGGGCCAACCACAGGAATCCATGAATAACTCCAGTCACTGGAGCCTTTGCCCCTGATGGGAAGCACTGCGTGGGCGATGCGGGGTCCCAGGTCGCGGGCGGGGTTAATGGCGTAGCCGGTGGGGCCGCCGAGGGAAACACCGATACCGACGACGAGCAGCGCCACTGCCAGCGGGCCGAGCCCCGAGGGGGTACCGCCGAGGGTGAGGATGACGAAGACCAGCACAAAAGTACCGATGATTTCGGTGATCAGGTTCCATGGGGTGGACCGGATGGCAGGGCCGGTGGAAAAGGTCCCGAGCTTGCCTGCAGGCTCCGGCTCGTCGTCGAAGTGCTGCTTGTAGGCCAGCCAGCAGACCACGGCGCCAAGGAATGCACCCACCATCTCGCCCCCGAAGTAGGTGAGGGTGGAAGCGAAGTCTACGGTGACTCCCGGCGCATACTCAGCCTTGCCGTTGAGCAGCAGGCCGAGCGTGACGGCAGGGTTCAGGTGCGCGCCCGACTTGGCGGCGACGAAGACACCACAGAAGACGGCAATGCCCCATCCCCAAGTGACCATCAGGAAGCCGCCACTGTTGCCTTTTGTCCCCCGCAAAGCCACATTGGCAACGACGCCGCAACCCAACAGGGTCAGCATGCCCGTGCCAAAGACTTCGGAGAGGAAGACTATTCCTAGAGACATCTTTGACTCCATTTCTTTGTTTAGTTGTCGGTCCTCCGCGGGTGAAGGACCGTGTGGCCGGGACGCTGTAACGCCCCGGCCGGAAACCTGGCCTTAGGCGACCAGGCTGTGCGTTTCCACACGGTGGAAACGCTGCAGCACGTCCTGTGCGTGCTTGATCTCCGCAGCGCGCGCCGCCGCGTCCCACTTGAGCGGGACGGACAGAACTTCCGCCACTTCGTTGAGGAGTTCACCGGTAACCAGCCCGCGGAAGGCCAGGGAGGTACGCCGGATAAGGACATCCACCAGGTGCCCCACCTGCTCGTTGGCCGCCATGAATTCCAGTTCGCGGACACTGAGTTCGCGGGTGGAGCGCAGCGCGTGGTCAGGCTCGGCATCGAGGTAGGCGATCACCTCTTCGGCCCGGGTCCCATAACGGGTCAGCAGCCCGGCCGTGCGGTCTGCATCGCGCCCGGACGCCATGTGCGCCTTGATCCACTTCTGCACGCCGGCTTCGTCGGCAGGGAAGCCGGCGCCACCGCCGATGGGCAGTTGGGCGGTGGACACTTTGCGCTGCACGCCCAGTTCGCTGAGGACATCGTTGGTGAGGTGCTCCGCGAGGGCACGGAAGGTGGTCCACTTGCCGCCCACCAGGCTCAGCACGACGGCGCCGCTTCCGTCGGGTGCGGAGGTGCGGCGTTCGATGCGGTAGTCACGGGAGACGAAGCCGGGCTGGGTGGCGTCATGGCTGGGCAGGGGGCGGACGCCCGAGAACGTGTAGACGATGTCGTCAGGGGTGACGTCGATTGAGGGGAAGACGTGGCCGATCAGGTCGAAGAAGTACTGGATCTCCTCGTCGGTGCACACAGCGTCCTCCGACATGTCCGCGTCAACGTCCGTGGTGCCTACAAGCACGCGGTCCCCCATCGGGTAGATGAGGACGATCCGGCCGTCGGTGTGCTCAAAGAAGATTTCCCGGCCGCGGCAGGCGGCGAGGAGGCCGGGGTGGTCCAGTACGATGTGGGAGCCCTTGGTGCCTCCCATGAAGGATGAGGCCGCGCCCATTGCACCGTTGGTGAGGTCAACCCACGCCCCGGTGGTGTTGATGATGATGTCCGCCGTGAAGTCGAATTCCTCGCCGGTGAGTTCGTCGCGAAGGCGGACAGTACTTCCCCGCCCGGTCCCCGGATTGGGAACCGGCGACATGGACTGCAGCGAGAGGTAGTTGCTGGCGCGGGCCGTATCGCCCTGGGCACTGGTGCTCTCCGGGGTCCCCGGACGGCCGGCCTTTTCGCCATCCTGCAGGACGTCCAGGGTCAGCCGCTCGGGATTGTGGACCGAAGCATCGAAATAGGTGGCGGTGTACTTGACGTCCGGCCGCAGGGCAGGCAGTTCCTGCAGGGCCGCCTTATGGGTCCGGAACTGGTGCCGCGGCACCGTCCCGCCGTCCCTGGAGAAAGAATCATAGAGGCTGAGGCCGAGCTTGATGAGGAACGCCCCGCGCTCCTTCGGCTTGCCCTGCTGCTTGTGGGTCAGGAAGCGCAGCGGCGCCGAGAGGACGCCGGAGAATGTGCTGAAGATCGGGATGGTTGTTTGCAGGGGCTTGACGTAGTGCGGGGCAATCCTGAGCAGGCGGTTGCGTTCCACCACCGACTCGCGGACCAGGCGGAACTCGCCGTTTTCGAGGTACCGGATGCCGCCATGGATCATGTGCGAGGAAGCGCCGCTTGCTCCCTGGCAGTAGTCACCGCGCTCCACCAGGGCTACATCCACGCCCTGCAGCGCCAGGTCACGGAATGTCCCCACTCCGTTGATGCCACCACCTACCACCAGCACTTTCGCATGGGGGCGCCGCCGCAGGTTGTGGACCGACGCGCGTTCGGCTCCGGGGCGGGGCGCTGAAACAGGGGGTTGAACAGTTGAATCCTTGGGTCCCAAAACGACTCCCTTGGGGCTTTGTGTGATGCGGTCACCGCTGGATGGCGCCGCCGTTCTGCTCTATTGTTCGGAGAAATGGAAAATGGAGTCAAGGACTATGCACGAATGTGCAGTTGGGAACTGAGATGGGACTTTCACGCGACGCAGATGCCCTCCGAGCTGCACAAATGTATTACCTGCAGGACCTGACCATGGACGCGATTGCCCGGGAACTGCACACCTCCCGCTCCACGGTTTCCCGCCTGTTGTCCTCGGCAAGGGAATCGGGTTTGGTGCAAATCCAGATCCGCAACCCGCTGGACACGGGTCCCGAGCTGGAGGGGATGATCCGGCGCCGGTACAACCTGGACGTCCACGTGGTCCCCATCCTTGGGACGCTCAACGAAGCCGAAACCCTGGACCGCGTAGCCATGCAGGCGGCACGCACCATTGGACCCCTGGTGGACTCGAACGCCATCATTGGCGTGGCCTGGGGATCGACGCTCAGTGCCGTCAGCCGGCATCTCACCAGGAAGATCACGCACGACAGCGTCATCGTCCAGCTCAATGGTGCCGGAAACATGCACACCACGGGCATCACCTACGCAAGCGACATCATGCGCAGGTTCGGCAGCGCCTACGGGGCACGGGTGGAGCAGTTCCCCGTTCCGGCCTTCTTCGACCATGCGGCCACCAAGACGGCCATGTGGAATGAACGCAGCGTGCAGCGGGTCCTGGAACTGCAGGCCAAAATGAGCATCGCCATTTTCGGCGTGGGTTCGGTCCACGCCGACTATCCGAGCCACGTCTACGCGGGCGGGTACCTGGATGAGGACGACCTGAACGCACTGGCCAAATCGGACGTGGTGGGCGACGTTGCCACCGTCTTTTTCCGGGCCGACGGTTCCTCCGACGGCATTGTCCTGAACGAAAGGTCCACCGGGCCGGCACTTGCCCAACTCCGCCAGGTCCGCCGCAGGATCTGCGTGGTGTCCGGGGTTTCCAAGATCAACGGGCTCCGAGGAGCCCTGGCAGCCAGGCTGGCCACCGACCTGATCCTGGACGAAGCCACCGCACGGCGCCTGATCGATTACGAGGGACTGACCAGCTGAAGTGGGTAGAGTCGTTGCCATGAGAACCTCACCCCGGCTCAGCCTGAACAACGGCGTGCTGATAGACCAGCTCGGCTTTGGGCTCTACAAGGTGCCGGCAGCAGACGCTGAAGGGCTGGTGGCCACCGCGCTCGCCGCCGGTTACCGCCATTTCGACACCGCCGCCATGTACGGGAACGAAACCGGCGTTGCCCGCGGCATCAGTTCCCAGCTGGGCGACGGGACCGGGAGCGGCGGGTCCGGGGAGCTGTCCCCGTCCCTGGCCCGGGAGGACATCTTCATCACCACGAAAGTGTGGAACGACCACCACGGCTACGACGCGGCGCTGCGCGCCTTCGATGATTCCATGGTCAACCTGGGCCTGGACTATGTGGATATGTACCTGATCCACTGGCCCTGCCCCCGGCGGGGACTGTTCCCCGAAACTTACCGGGCCCTGGAAACGCTGTACCGGGAAGGCCGGGTCCGTGCCATCGGCGTTAGCAACTTCCAGCCGGCGCATCTTGACCGCCTGCTCCAAAGCGCCGAAGTGGTCCCGGCCGTCAACCAGGTCGAACTGCACCCGTGGCTGCAGCAGGAGGAACTGCGCAGCAGGCACGCGGAACTCGGCATCCGCACGGAAGCGTGGAGCCCGCTGGGCCGCGGCCAGGTGCTGGCCGACCCCGTCATCCAAGCCTGCGCGGCCGAGCACCGGCGGACGCCTGCGCAGGTGATCCTTCGCTGGCACATGCAACTGGGAAACATCGCCATTCCCAAGGCCAGCTCCGAAGCAAGGATCCGGGAGAACCTCAACGTTTTCAATTTCGAGCTCTCCGAACGTGATCTGTTGGCCATCAAAGCGCTGGACCGCGGGCAGCGGACCGGGTCGCACCCGGACAACGTCAACTAGGCCCGCGCATGGACACCGTAAACCCGGGGGCCTCCCCCGCGCCTGCCTACCTGAGCCCGGAACTTTCCGCCCGCACCTCCACGTCCACCGTGACCATCGACGGCGCCACGGTGGCCTCCTGGACGTATGAGCCACTGCAGGAGACACCGGAGACCCGCACGATTTTGGTGGTCCATGGGTTCCGCGGCGACCACCACGGGCTCCTGCGCGTCGCGGACCAGCTGCCGGAGATGCGCCTCATCATGCCTGACCTGCCCGGCTTTGGCAGGTCCGACGCCTTTGCCCGTGGCCCGCACTCGGTGGAGCGCTACGGGGCATTTCTCAGTGACTTCATGGCTTCCCAGGGCCTGGGGCCGGACACCGTGCTGCTGGGGCACTCGTTCGGATCCATCGTGGCGGCGCACTTCGTAGCGAACAACCCCACGGCCGTGCGTCCCTTGATCCTCATCAACCCCATCGCCGCTCCGGCGCTGGAAGGGCCAAAGGGCGTCATGACGCGGCTGGCGGTGCTGTACTACCGGCTGGCGGCACGGCTCCCGCAAGGGCCGGGGCTGGCCCTGCTGCGCAACCGGCTGATTGTGCGGGTGATGAGCGAGGCCATGGCCAAGACCCGTGACAGCGACCTGAGGGCCTTCATCCATGGCCAGCACCACGCGTACTTCAGTTCCTTCGCGGACCGGGACAGCCTGCTGGAGTCGTTCACTGCCTCCGTCAGCCACCATGTGGCAGAGGTGGCCGGAGAACTTGAACTGCCCGTACTGCTGATCGCGGGTGAAAAGGATGAGATCGCCACCCTTCCCAGCCAGCACAGCCTCCTGTCACGGCTGCCGGACGGGGAGCTGAAGGTGATTCCCGGCGTCGGGCACCTGATCCACTACGAAACGCCGGAGCCGGCCGCCCGCTACATCCGCAGCTTCCTGAAGGACCATCCCGCGTGAAGATCGTCATTGATGCACGTTTCACCCGTACCGACCATCACGACGGCATCAGCCGCTACGGAGCCAGCCTGATCGCTGCCACGGCGAAGATCGCTGACGTCTCCATGCTGGTTTCCGACGTCCGGCAGCTTGCACTCCTCCCGGACGTGCCGTACACGCTCATCAGCAGCCCGCTGTCACCGCTGGAACTCTTCGTTGCCCGGAAGGTCAACGCCATCGGGGCGGACGTGGTGGTGTGCCCCATGCAGACCATGGGCACCTGGGGGCGGAAGTACGGGCTGATCCTGACCCTGCACGACCTCATCTACTATGAGCACCCTGCTCCCCCGGGGTTCCTGCCGGCCCCCGTCAGGGTGCTCTGGCGCCTCTACCACAAGGCGTTCTGGCCGCAGCGGCTCCTGCTCAACCGGGCCGATACCGTGGCCACCATCAGCCGGACCACAGAGGCCCTGATGGCCAAGTACCGTTTGACGAAAAGGCCCGTGCGCATTATCGCCAACGCACCCCAGCCGGCGCAGGAACCACGCAAGCCGGACCACGGCGCGGACAAAACGGTCATTTACATGGGTTCATTCATGCCCTACAAGAACGTGGAAACCATGGTGGCAGGCATGGCAGGGCTGCCCGGTTACACGCTCCACCTGCTCAGCCGGATCACGCCCCAGCGGAGGGTGGAACTGGAACGCATCGTCCCGCCGGGCGCCTCCGTGGTGTTCCACAACGGCGTGACCGACGCGGAGTATGACGGGCTGCTGCGGCGGGCAACGGCACTGGTGAGCCTGTCCCGGGCCGAGGGATACGGCCTTCCCCTCGTGGAGGCCATGGCGGTGGGGACCCCGGTGATCGCCAGCGACATTCCGATCTTCCGCGAAGTGGGATCCGACGCTGCCATCTACGTGGATCCGGAGTCTCCCGGGCAGTTCGCGGACGCTGTGCGGCAGCTGCAGGATGAGCGGCACTGGCAGGAGATGTCGCGCCGCTCCCTGGCCCGGGCAGCGGAGTTCAGCTGGGATGAATCGGCACGCCAACTGGTGGACGCGGCGCACGAGGTAGTGGCGAAGAGGCATCACTAAGGACGTCACCACTTAGAGGACGTCAACAGTTACAGGACGTCAACACCGTCCAGGCGCAGCTGCACGGGGTCCGTGGCCCGTTTGGCGGCCACGGCTGCGCGGGTCACCCGCAGGACACGGACGACGGCGGTGGCCTGGCCGTAAGGAAAGAACAGCAGTGTCCGCACGTCCTCGGCCGAGCGCCTGCCGGAGGGGGGTGCGGTCAGCAGGAGCGGCGCCGGGCCCGCGGCGCGGACTGTTATGCCCGTGCGGGCAAGGTCCGCTTCCACGGCTCCAGTGTAGTGTTCGACGGCGGCGCGCGGCCCGGTGACAGAGGCAATCCGGACCGCCGGGGGAAGCTGCAGTTCCACGCGGAGGGACAGCTCCCGCTGCGCATAGCCGGCCGGGTCCCATCGCAGCAGGGCGCCGGTGCCGGCGGTCTCCGTTGCGGTGACCACCACCAGCCCGCCGTCCGGGGCGGGGCGCACCAGGGCAGCGGCGTTGAACCAGCGGCGCACGGTGTCTTCGCCCGCGCGGAGGGTTTCCCGGCGCAGCAGGGAATCCCCGTCCAGCAGCAGGGCGGCGGCATATCCGGCCTCCGCGACCGGTTCGGCCCCCACCGTTGCCACCACCAGCGCCTTGCCCGTGCCTACTGTGGTCTTTACCTGGTCCCCTGACGAGGTGATGACCGTTGTGCCGGGAAACGCCCGGCCAAGCTCCTCGGCGGTGCGCAGGACTCCGGTGGCCCCTTTCCGGAGCTGCCGGCCGCCGCAGTGGGAGCACTTCCAGTCCGGGGCCGGGGTGGAACACCACCGGCACTGCGGCAGGGCGGAGGTGCCGGCCAGCGCCAAGGGTCCCTGGCAGTTACCGCAGCGGGCCGGTTCCCGGCATGCTTCGCACACCAGCGAGGGCGCGTACCCTGCCCTGGCAACCTGGACCAGGACGGGACCGCGCTCGAGTCCCTCCTTGGCGGCCTGCCATGCTGCGTGCGGCAGCCGCGCGATGGTTGCCAGCGGGTCCCGTTCCTGCTCGAAGCTGTCGGCAGTGCTGAGGACGCGTGGAACAGTCCTGCGGACGGTGGCACGCTCGGTTGCTACCGGGACGGCCCACCCGGCTTCCACCAGCCGCTGGACCTCGGTGCTGCGTGCATGCCCTGCAAGGAGGCAGGCAGTATTTTCCTGCTCGGCCCGAAGGAGCAGGACTTCCCGGGCATGGGCGTACGGTGCGCGCTGCTCGATGTGGAGGTCGTCGCCGTCGTCCCAGCACGCGACGAGCCCCAGGTGCCGCACCGGCGCGAAGGCCGCTGAGCGCGTACCGATGGCGATGGTGGCCGTGCCTGCGAGCAGGCGCAGGAAGCTCCGGTACCGGGGTGTGGGGCCGTCGTCGGCCGTGAGCCTGGCCACGGCCGTCCCAGGTACCAGGTCCTTGAGTGCCTGCTCCAGCCGGTCGAGGTCCCGGTAGTCGGGAACCACCAGCAGCGCGCCCCTGCCGGAGGCATAAGCTGCGGCAGCGGCCTGGGCAAGCATGGCCGGCCAACCGGCGGTACCATAGCCCTGCAGCGGGTTGACGGCGGCGCGCGGGGATCCCCCGCTGGCCAGGTGCCGGAGGAACGCGGCACCGGTGCGGTAGGCGGTCCAGGCTGAAGAGCCGACGGTGCCGGGCGGGGGTTGGGTGCCCTCTCCCTCCGCGGGGTCCAGGGAGCCGGGGTAATCCTTTTCCAGCCTGGCGACCCGGGGTGGTACGGCGAGGCGCAGGACATCGCTGACCGTCCCTGCGTAGCGGGCAGCGACGGCGTGGGCGAGGTCCCTGACGGCGGGCGTGAGGACCGGAACCGGGGACACGACTTTTGCCAGGGGCACCAGGGTGTGCCCGGCGTCGGACTGCGCCACACGTTCAAGGAGGAATCCGCTGAGGTCCTGGCCGTTGAACTTGACCTTGACCCGGACTCCCGGCTGGGCCGCCTGGTCAAGTGCAACCGGGATTGCGTAGTCGAAGGGGCGGTCCAGATGCGGCAGCGGGGACTCAATGAGGACCCGCGCCACCGGAAGTTGCTCCGCCAGGTCAAGGCCGCCCGGCGTCTGCCGTGTGGGGAAACCCTGCAGCAGTGAGGGCTGGACGGAACTGTCAGGAGCCATGGCAGTTACCTCCGTTCAGCGGCCGGGTTGGACAGGAACAGCCAAGCACCGGGCACTGACATTGGACTTCCGGCCTGGGTGATTGTGCTTCCGCCCTGGGCGGGAGTGGACTAGGCGTTGAAGAATGCCTTGAGCTCGTCCACCCGGTCCAGGCGTTCCCAGGTGAAGTCGGGCTCATCCCGGCCGAAGTGTCCATGCGCAGCAGTTTTGGCGTAAATGGGCCGCTTCAGGTCGAGGGCGTCGATGATGGCGCGGGGCCGAAGGTCGAAGATCTCCGCGATCGCGGCGCTGATGCGCGCAGGATCCACGGTTTCGGTGCCGAAGGTTTCAACGTAGGTTCCCACGGGGCGGGCCTGGCCGATGGCGTAGGCGATCTGGATCTCGGCGCGCTTGGCCAGTCCGGCAGCCACAACATTCTTGGCAACCCAGCGCATGGCGTAGGCGGCCGAGCGGTCCACCTTGGAGGGGTCCTTGCCGGAGAAGGCTCCGCCGCCGTGGCGGGCCATGCCGCCGTACGTGTCAACGATGATCTTCCGGCCGGTGAGGCCGGCGTCGCCCACCGGGCCGCCGATCACGAATTCACCGGCCGGGTTAAGGATGTTGGCCGCCCGGGAGATGTCCAGGTTGGCGCCGGCGAGGACGGGTTCAATGACGACGGCGGCGAGGTCAGCGCGCAGCTGCTCGAGGCTTGCGCCCTCGGCGTGCTGGCTGGAAATCACCACCGTTTCCACGGACACGGGCACGTCCTTGTCGTAGCCCACCGTCACCTGGGTCTTGCCGTCGGGGCGGAGGTACGGCAGCTGGCCGGTCTTGCGGACCTCGGTGAGCCGTTCGGAGAGCCGGTGGGCCAGCCAGATGGGCGTTGGCATGTAGGAGGGGGTTTCGTCGCTGGCATAGCCGAACATCAGGCCCTGGTCGCCGGCACCCTGGAGGTCATAGTCGTCCTCCTGCCGGCCTTCGCGTGCCTCAAGAGAGTTGAACACGCCGCCGGCGATGTCGTTGGACTGCTGGCCGATGGAGACTGATACGCCGCAGCGGGCACCGTCGAAGCCGTTGGCCGAGGAGTCGTACCCGATGCCCAGGATGGTCTCGCGGACGATCTGCGGGATTTCGACGTAGGCGTCGGTGGTGACTTCGCCTGCCACGTGCACCAGGCCCGTGGTGGCCATGGTCTCCACGGCCACGCGGGACTCGGGGTCCGCGGCCAGCAGCGCATCCAGGATGGCGTCACTGATCTGGTCGCAGATCTTGTCCGGATGGCCTTCAGTGACCGATTCGGACGTGAACAGCCGGAGCGCGGAGGGCGTGGCCCCATGGGTCTGGGGAAGGTGCAGCGGTAAAGTCACTCAACTACCTTACTGGTTGGTGTCGGCACTCCCGTCAGGGAGCAGTCTGTAGATGTCCCCGTGCTAAGCAAAGGTGGCCGGAAACACTTCAGGCGGGCGCTGAAACAGGTTCAGTTGAAGGAAACCCGGTTCAGGTCACAAGGAAACATGGTTCAGTTCAAAACTGATGCGGCGGATGATGGCTTCCGAAACCTCTGTCTTGGTTCCTGACGCTTCCTGTGGTTCGGAACCGGAGCGCGAGAGGATGACCACCGAGTTGGAGTCCTGCCCGAAGACCTTGTCCGTGCCCACGTGGTTCACCACCAGCAGGTCGCAGCCCTTCCGCTGCAGTTTTGCTTCCGCATACGCCAGGACGTCGCCGTCGCTGTCCCCCGTTTCGGCCGCGAAACCGACGATGAGTTGCCCGGCCCCGGCGGCACCGACGGTGCGCTGCTCCACGAGCTCCTGCAAAATATCGGGGTTTCGGACCAGGGTGATGACGGGATCGGCGGTGTCGTCCCGCTTCTTGATCTTGGTGTCCGATACTTCGGCCGGGCGGAAATCGGCCACGGCTGCGGACATGATGACGACGTCGGACACGGCAGCGGCGTGCAGTGCGGCTTCCCGGAGTTGCAGGGCCGTCTCCACGCGCACCACTTCCACGCCCGCCGGCGGTGGAACGTCCATGTGGGCTGCCAGCAACCGTACGGAAGCGCCCGCGTTGCGTGCTGCGACGGCAAGTGCCACCCCCTGTTTGCCGGAGGAGCGGTTGCCGAGGAAGCGCACGGGGTCCAGGGGTTCGCGGGTTCCGCCGGCGCTGATGGTGACGGTGCGGCCGGCAAGGGGCAGCTGGTAATCGCCCTGTCCCTGCAGCAGGGCCATGGCTGCGTCGAAGATCACCTGGGGTTCCGGAAGCCTGCCGGGGCCCGAGTCGGCGCCGGTCAGCCTTCCCGAGGCCGGCTCCAGGACAGCGGCTCCGCGGCTGCGGAGCGTTTCCACGTTGGCCCGGGTGGCTGCATGCTGCCACATTTCGGTGTGCATCGCGGGGGCGAACAGCACCGGGCCGTGGGCCATCAGCAGGGTGTTGGTGAGCAGGTCCCCAGCCTGGCCGGTGGCAGCCTTCGCCAGGAGGTCCGCCGTGGCGGGTGCCACCACCACCAGGTCTGCCTCATGGCCGAGGCGCACGTGGTTGACCAGGTGCACGTCATCGAAAACACTGTTGCTCACCGGGTTTCCGGACAGCGCCTCCCAGGTGGCGGTTCCGATGAAGCGGGTGGACGCCTCAGTGGGAATCACCGTGACGTCATGGCCGGCTTCAGTAAAAAGCCGGAGGAGCGATGCCACCTTGTAGGCGGCGATCCCTCCCCCGACTCCGAGGACTATGCGCACGTGACCTCCGTCAACAGCAAGTCAGTTCAGCGGCAGGATTACTCTGCAGCTTCGATCGGCGTGGAAACCAGCTTGCCTTCGTTGATCTCGCGCAGCGCGATGGACAGCGACTTTTCGTTCAGCTTGGTGTCAACCAGGGGTCCGACGTATTCGAACAGGCCCTCGTGCAGCTGGGCGTAGTAGGCGTTGATCTGACGAGCACGCTTGGCACCGAAGATCACCAGGCCGTACTTGGAGTCGGCTGCCTCAAGCAGCGAGTCGATCGGCGGGTTGATGATGCCTTCAAGGTTCGTGGACACGAATTCTCCAAATTCCTAGCGGGCTGACGGTTCCGGCAGCTGTGGATGCGGTGTCAGCCCCATGAGTGAAACAAGCTCGTCCGCTGCCCGGCGGACGTCGTCATTGATGACGGTGTGGTCGAACTCCGGTTCAGCAGCAAGTTCCAGTTTAGCGGTTTCCAGGCGCCGCTGCTGTTCTTCGGGTGTTTCGGTGCCGCGGCCCACCAGCCGGCGGACCATCTCGTCCCAGGTGGGCGGGGCCAGGAAGACGAACTGGGCGTCCGGGACGGCTTCCTTTACCTGGCGCGCACCCTGCAGGTCGATCTCGAGCAGCACGGAGCGGCCCTCTGCAATGGCCTGGTTCACGGTGCTCTTCAGGGTGCCGTAGGTGTTCTGCCCGTGGACGACGGCCCACTCAAGAAGTTCGCCGTCGGCGATGAGCTGTTCGAACTCGTCCTTAGTCTTGAAGAAGTAGTGGACGCCATCCACCTCCCCTGGCCGGGGCGCCCGCGTGGTGGCCGAAACGGAAAGCCAGACCTCGGGGTAGTTGTCACGGATGTAAGTGGACACGGTGCCTTTGCCAACAGCCGTCGGACCTGCGAGGACTGTCAGTCCAGGTTTCTTGCTCACGTATTCCTTTTGCCGCAGTTGGGGAAAGACAGGACGCCGCCTGCCTCAATGCTCATCTATAAAATCTACCAGCGCCCGGCGTTGGTGGACGCCCAGGCCCCGGACCCTGCGGGACGCCGCGATGCCAAGCTGCTGCATGATGGCGGCAGCCCGCACCTTCCCGATGCCGGGAAGGGCCTCGAGCAGTTCCGAGACCTTCATGCGTGCCAGCGCGTCGTCCTCCAGGGCGGAGCTGATGATGTCCGCTGCGGACCTGTCGCCGTTCCGAAGGCTTTCCTTTGCTGCGGCACGGGTGGCCCTGGCCGCTGCTGCCTTGCCCAGGGCGTCGGCCCGTTCAGATGCGGAAAGAGGTCGCAGGACCATCACGGACACCCCCGGATTCGGCGGATTTCATCCAAGGGCGGCCGCCCTTGGACCTGTCCTGAAACTACCCTCTGGTGCAGCCCGAATCAATGCATCCCAGCAATTGCAGCCTATTGTCCGCGCAGCCCGTCCAGCGTGCGCAGGGCGGCCTCCCGCAGGCCGCGGACCTGCGGACCTGCCGAAAGGATGTCGCGGCTGGAGGTTCCCAGGACCAGCGGGTAGGCGTCGCCGAAGGTGGCCCGAAGGTCCGCCGGCGTGGCCCCCTGCGCTCCCAGGCCGGGCGCCAGGATGGGACCGCGGACGGCAGCGAGATCCATATCCAGATCCGTCAAAGCTGACCCCACGGTGGCGCCGACCACCAGGCCCACGGAGCCCAGGTTGCCCCCGTACCGGGAGTTTTCCGCCGCTGCCGCAGATGTGATCCTGCGCGCCACGGAATCCCTTCCGCCAACATGCTGGACCGAAGCTCCTTCAGGGTTGGAAGTCAGTGCCAGCACGAAGACACCGCGTCCGGTTTCGGCCGCGAGGTCCAGCGCGGGGCGCAGCGACTCGAAGCCAAGGTAGGGGCTCAGCGTGACGGAGTCCGCCGCCAGCGGGGACTCGTCCCGCAGCCAGGCGTCGGCATAGGCGGCCATGGTGGATCCGATGTCGCCGCGTTTGGCGTCGGCGATGCTCAGGACAGACTCGTCCCGGGCGGTGGCCAGGATTTCCTCCAGTACCGCCATGCCGGCTGACCCGTGGCGTTCGTAAAGTGCCACCTGCGGCTTTACCGCGGCAGCGAGCGGAGCCACCGCCTCCAGGACCGTCAGGGAAAAGCGCCGAAGCCCGGCGGCGTCGTCGTCCAGTCCCCAGCTCTTCAGCAGTGCCGGGTGCGGGTCGATGCCCACGCAGAGCGGGCCGCGGGCGGCCATGGCCGCGCCGAGCCGGGAGCCGAAGGACTCCCGGCCGGCGGTGGATACCGGGCTGTTGCCTGATGCCTGCTCAGGCATGCTGCAGGGCGGCTTTCTGTGATTCCGCCAGTGCGGCGGCGTGCTCCTGCAGGCTGGTGACGGACCATTCATAGGTGCGCATGGCTTCGATGGCCTGGACGGCGGCGTTGAACTCGGCCACCGTGGTGATGCACGGAATGCCGATGGACGTTGCTGCGGCGCGCAGTTCGTAGCCGTCGCTGCGGGCTTCGCCGCCGGAGGGGGTGTTGAAGACCATGTCGATCTCGCCGGCCACGATGAGGTCCGCGATGGTGCCTTCGCCCTCGGCGCTGCTGCCCTCGGCAACCTTGCGCACCGGGGTGGCCTGGATGCCGTTGCGGCGCAGGACGTCGGCGGTGCCGCCGGTGGAGACGATCTCGAACCCGAGGTCCGAGAGCCGCTTGACGCCCATGATGACCGAGCGCTTGTCCCGGTTGGCCACGGAGACGAACACCTTGCCCTCGGTAGGCAGGGCATTGTTGGCCCCGGCCTGGCTCTTGGCGAAGGCGGTGTCGAAGTGTTTGTCGATGCCCATGACCTCGCCGGTGGAGCGCATCTCGGGGCCGAGCAGGGAGTCCACCACCTTGCCTTCAAGGGTCCGGAACCGGCTGAACGGCAGGACGGCTTCCTTGACGGCGACGGGCGCGTCCAGCGGCAGCGTGGAGCCGTCGCCGGTTTCCGGCAGCATCTTGTAGGCGCTGCGGAGCTGTCCGATGGTCACGCCGGTGCCGATGAGGGCCGCGGCTTTGGCCATCTGCACACCGGTGGCCTTGGACACGAAGGGCACGGTCCGGGAGGCGCGGGGGTTGGCTTCCAGGACGTACAGGACGTCCGAGGCCAGCGCGAACTGGATGTTGATCAGGCCGCGCACGCCCACACCTTCAGCAATGGCGCGGGTTGCGGTGCGGACGCGTTCGACGACGTTGCTCCCCAGGGTGATCGGCGGCAGGACGCAGGCGGAGTCACCGGAGTGGATGCCGGCTTCCTCGATGTGTTCCATGATGCCGCCCAGGTACATGTCGGTGCCGTCGTAGAGGGCGTCGACGTCGATTTCGACGGCGTCCTCCAGGAAGCGGTCGATCAGTACCGGGTGGTCCGGGGTGATCTCGGTGGCGTTGGCGATGTAGCGGGAGAGGTTGGGCTCGTCGTAGACGATTTCCATGCCGCGGCCGCCGAGCACGTAGGACGGGCGGACCAGGACGGGATAGCCGATCTCGTCAGCGATCTTCTTGGCGTCCTCGAAGGAGACGGCGGTGCCGTTCTTGGGCGCCACCAGGCCGGCCTTGTCCAGCACCCGCGAAAAGGCGCCGCGGTGCTCGGCGAGGTCGATGGCCTCCGGTGAGGTGCCCAGGATCGGGACGCCGGCGTCGGCCAGCTGCTGGGCGAGCTTCAGCGGGGTCTGGCCGCCGAGCTGGACGAACACGCCCATGACGCCGCCGGTGCGTTCCTCGGCCGCAATGACCTCCAGCACGTCCTCAAGCGTGAGCGGCTCGAAGTACAGGCGCGTGGAGACGTCGTAGTCGGTGGAGACGGTTTCCGGGTTGCAGTTGACCATGACGGTCTCGTAGCCGGCCTTGCGCAGCGCCATAGAGGCGTGGACGCAGGAGTAGTCGAACTCGATGCCCTGGCCGATGCGGTTGGGGCCGGACCCGAGGATCAGGATGGACGGCTTGGAGTGCAGCGCAACCTCGTCCTCCTCGTCGTAGGCCGAGTAGTGGTACGGGGTGTAGGCGGCGAATTCGGCGGCGCAGGTGTCCACGGTCTTGTAGACCGGGCGGATGCCCAGTGCCTGGCGGACACCGCGGACCACTGCCTCGGAGTTGTGCGTCAGGGCGCCGATCTGTTCGTCGGAGAAGCCGTGGCGCTTGGCCCGCTTGAGCATCTCAGCGGTCAGGGCGCCGGCCTGGCGGACCTCGTGGGAGATCTCGTTGAGCAGCTGGAGCTGGTCAAGGAACCACGGATCGATCTTGGTGGCTTCGAAGAGCTGTTCCACGGTGGCGCCGCCCAGGAGGGCACGCTGGACCTGGTGCAGGCGCCCGGTGGTGGGGCGCTTGGCCTTCTCGATCAGCTCGGCGACTTCCCATTCGGGAACGCTGCTGAAGTCCAGCTGCGAGCCCTTCTGCTCGAGGGAGCGCAGCGCCTTCTGGAGTGCCTCGGTGAAGTTGCGGCCCATGGCCATGGCCTCGCCCACCGACTTCATGGTGGTGGTGAGGGTATCGTCCGCTGCCGGGAACTTCTCGAAAGCGAACCGCGGGACCTTGACCACCACGTAGTCCAGGGTGGGCTCGAAGGACGCGGGGGTCTTCTGGGTGATGTCGTTGGGGATCTCGTCCAGGGTGTAGCCAAGCGAGAGCTTGGTGGCGATCTTGGCGATGGCGAAGCCGGTGGCCTTGGATGCCAGTGCCGAGGAGCGGGAAACGCGGGGGTTCATCTCGATGACCACCACGCGGCCGGTCTTGGGATCGATGGCGAACTGGATGTTGCAGCCGCCGGTGTCCACGCCCACTTCACGGATCACGGCGATGGCAACGTCGCGGAGCTTCTGGTATTCGCGGTCGGTAAGGGTCAGCGCCGGAGCCACCGTGATGGAGTCGCCGGTGTGCACGCCCACGGGATCGAAGTTCTCGATGGAGCAGACCACAACGACGTTGTCGTTCTTGTCCCGCATCATCTCGAGCTCGTATTCCTTCCAGCCCAGGATGCTCTCTTCGAGCAATACCTCGCTGGTGGGGCTGTACTGCAGGCCCTGTCCGACGATACGGCGCAGGTCCTCCTCGTTGTAGGACAGGCCGGAGCCCAGGCCGCCCATGGTGAAGGAGGGGCGGACCACCATGGGGTAGCCCAGGTCGGTGGCTGCCGTGAGGGCCTCATCCATGGTGTGGATGATGTGGCTGCGGGCGGATTCAGCGCCGCAGCGTTCCACCACGCCCTTGAACTTTTCGCGGTCCTCGCCAAGTTCAATGGCCGCGATGTTGGCACCAATGAGCTCCACGTTGTACTTCTCGAGCACACCGTTCTTGTCCAGGGCAATGGCGGTGTTCAGCGCAGTCTGGCCACCGAGGGTGGGCAGGACGGCGTCGGGGCGTTCCTTCGCGATGATTTTCTCCACCACCTCAGGGGTGATGGGCTCGACATAAGTGGCGTCGGCGAACTCGGGGTCGGTCATGATGGTGGCCGGGTTGGAGTTCACGAGGATGACGCGCAGGCCTTCCTCCTTGAGGACGCGCAGCGCCTGGGTGCCGGAGTAGTCGAACTCTGCGGCCTGGCCGATGACGATCGGGCCGGAACCAATGACGAGGACGCTCTTGAGATCTGTACGTTTCGGCATTACTTCTTGTCCTCAGTCTTGTTGTCGTTTTTGTGGTCAGCGCCTGCAGGGTGGGCGGCGTCCACGGGCTCCTTGGAAAGGTTGGCGTTCCTGCCGTCCCGCGTGCCGTCCATGAGCTCGATGAAGCGGTCGAACAGGTAGGCGGCGTCGTGCGGGCCGGCCGCGGCTTCCGGGTGGTACTGCACGGAGAACGCCGGGATGTCCAGGCAGGCGAGGCCTTCTACGACGTCGTCGTTCAGGCTGATGTGGCTCACTTCCACACGTCCGTAGCGTGCCTCCGGGGCCTGTGTGGCGCCGTCGAGCGGGGCGTCCACGGCAAAGCCGTGGTTCTGGGAGGTGATCTCCACCTTGCCGGTGCGGCGGTCCATCACGGGCTGGTTGATGCCGCGGTGGCCGTAGCGGAGCTTGTAGGTGCCAAAGCCCAGTGCGCGGCCCAGGATCTGGTTGCCGAAGCAGATGCCGAAGTAAGGCAGCTTCTCGTCCAGGACCGAGCGCAGCAGCTTGACCTGGGCATCGGCCGTGGCGGGGTCACCGGGGCCGTTGGACATGAAGAAGCCGTCCGGGTTGACGGCCTTCACGTCCTCAAGAGTGGCGGTGGCGGGAAGCACGTGGACGCGGACACCGCGCTCGGCGAACCGGACCGGGGTCATGGCCTTGATGCCGAGGTCGATCGCCGCGATGGTGAAGCGGGGTTCACCGTCCCAGCCGTGGTCCTTCGGCTCCACAACGTAGGCTTCGTCCACGCTGACTTCCTCGGCCAGGCGCGAACCTTCCATGGGCGCGCTGGCCAGGACGGCGTCGACCAGTTCCTTGTCCGTGGCCTGGGCTGCCTCGCCGGAGAAGATGCCGGCGCGCATGGTCTTGTGCTCGCGCAGGTGCCGGGTGATGGCGCGGGTGTCCACGCCCTGGATGCCCACGATGCCCTGGGCCACAAGTTCTTCGTCCAGCGACCGTTCGGAGCGCCAGTTGGAGGGCCGGCGGGCTGCGTCGCGGACAATGTAGCCGGCCACCCAGATGCGCCGGGACTCGGCGTCGTCATCGTTCACGCCGGTGTTGCCGATGTGCGGGGCCGTCTGGACCACCAGCTGGCGGGCGTAGGACGGATCGGTGATGGTTTCCTGGTAGCCGGTCATTCCGGTGGCGAAGACGGCCTCGCCCAGGGCGGTACCGGTGGCGCCGTAGCTGGTGCCGCGGAAAATGCGCCCGTCTTCGAGAACCAGTGTTGCCGGAGCGGAGGTGGTTGCTGTCAATGTATTCGCTTTCACTGTCTTACTTTCCACTGGTGGCACCAGCCGCTGGGGCTGACGAAATCAAATCCTGAAGGGCCTGGTAGAGCACGTCCTTGTCGGCGCCGCGGCGGGTCCGGAAGCCGGTGTCCAGTCCGTGCGCGCCGAGCGTCCATCCGAGAACCAGCAGGCCGTCCTTTTCCACGAACTTCCCGGCCATGCCGCTGTCCTGCCGGACACCCGTGAGGGACGATGCGGGGATATAGATGGCAGGCGCGCCCGACCGTTCGTAGAGGACGCCGTGCGGGAACACCGCGAGGGTGGCGTTGGTGCGGATGCCCAGCCCGTGCACGGCGATCCGGTCCAGCCAGTCGCCGGCCGTGGTGGTGGCCACGTACTGTCCTTCGGCAACGGCGGTGGGCGCGCCGGGCGCGGCGGGCACCTGGGGCAACTGTTCGACGTCGGACTGGCGCTTCAGGCGGTTGCGCCAGCCTATGGCGAGGAGGACGAATACGACGGCGACCACCGCCAGCATGGCAAGTCCGGGAAGGATCTTGTCCATCAGGCAGCGCCTGCGGGGGTTGCGGCGGAGTCCGGGTGGGGCGTGTTGAGTTCGCCGTTGAGGACGGTGGGGTGCCCCTTGAAGAAGGTGGCCATCACCTTGCCGGGGAGCTCCCTGCCCTTGAACGGCGAGTTGCGGCCCATGGTGGCCATCTGGAAGGGGTCAACGGTCCAGCGTGCCGCCGGGTCCACGAGGATGATGTTGGCGGGTTCCCCGGCTTCGATGGGCCGGCCCTGGTCGCCCAGCCGGCCGATCTTCGCGGCCGCGGTGGAGGTGACCCTGGCAAAGTCCGCCCAGGTCATGAGGCCGGTGTCGATCATGGCGTGCTGGACCACGGACAGGGCGGTTTCAAGCCCGGTCATGCCCATTGCTGCCTGAGCCCATTCGCATTCCTTGTGTTCACTGGGGTGCGGTGCATGGTCGGTACCCACAACGTCGATCGTCCCGTCTGCCAGTCCAGCACGCAATGCCTGGACGTCGGCATCAGTGCGCAGCGGCGGGTTGACCTTGAACACGGGGTCGTAGCTTCGCACCAGGTCATCGGTCAGCAGCAGGTGGTGCGGGGTAACCTCGGCCGTGACGTCAATGCCCCGTTCCTTGGCCCAGCGGATGATTTCCACCGAGCCGGCGGTGGACACATGGCACACGTGGAGGCGGGAGCCGACGTGCTGGGCCAGCAGGACGTCGCGGGCGATGATGCTTTCCTCGGCCACCGCCGGCCAGCCGGTGAGGCCCAGGACCGCGGAGACGTCGCCCTCGTTCATCTGGGCGCCGGCGGTGAGGCGCGGTTCCTGCGCGTGCTGGGCCACGACGCCGTCGAACGCCTTGACGTATTCCAGCGCGCGGCGCATCAGCACGGGATCGTGGACGCAGATGCCGTCGTCGGAGAACATCCGCACCCTGGCGCGGGAATCTGCCATGGCGCCCAGTTCGGCCAGCTGCTCTCCTGCCAGGCCGACGGTGACGGCGCCGACGGGGCGGACATCCACCCAGCCGGCGGCCCGGCCCAGCGTGTAGACCTGCTCCACGACGCCGGCGGTGTCCGCGACCGGGGTGCTGTTGGCCATGGCGTGCACGGCCGTGTAGCCGCCAAGGGCCGCTGCCCGCGTTCCGGTCTCCACGGTCTCGGCGTCTTCGCGGCCCGGTTCGCGGAGGTGCGTGTGCACATCCACCATGCCGGGCAGGGCCACCAGGCCGGCGGCGTCGATGACGGTGGCCCCGTCTGCGCTCAGGCCGGTGCCGATCTCGGCGATGATGCCGTCGCGGACCAGGAGGTCGGCGGGCTCACCGCCCAGGATGGCGGCGCCTTGGATGAGGTAGGTTCCGGTGTTGCCTGCCATCAGTTGCTCTCCTTGGTGGACGGGGCGGCGGCGGCATAAGCCGGGACGCGGTGGGCGGCTGGTTCCCGGGTGTCCCCGGAGAGCAGCAGGTACAGTGCGGCCATCCGCACGGACACGCCGTTGCGGACCTGGGCCAGGACGGTGGAACGGGGTGAGTCGGCGGCGGCGGCGCTGATTTCCAGGCCCCTGTTCATGGGGCCGGGGTGCATGATGATGGTGTCCGTCATGCCCAGGTCGTCCAGGGCGCGGAGCCGGTTGTCATCGAAGCCCCACCGGCGCGAGTATTCACGGGTGCTGGGGAAGAACGACGCGTTCATGCGTTCGCCCTGGACGCGGAGCATCATCATGGCGTCCACGCCGTTTGCCAGGGTTTGGTCCAGGTCGTAGCTGACGCTGCAGGGCCATTTTTCGACGCCGACCGGCAGCAGGGTGGGGGGCGCCACCAGGGTGACTTCCGCCCCGAGGGTCCGGAGCAGCCACACGTTGGACCGCGCCACGCGGGAGTGCAGGACATCACCGGCGATGGCTACCCGCATGCCTTTGAGGTCGGTCCCTTCAGAACCAGTGCCGGCGAGGCGGGCCCAGTGCCGACGCATGGTGAAAGCGTCGAGCAGGGCCTGGGTGGGGTGTTCGTGGGTGCCGTCGCCGGCGTTGATGACGGCGGCGTCGATCCAGTCGGTTGCGGCGAGGCGGTGTGGAGCGCCCGACGCCCAATGCCGGATGACCACGGCATCGGCGCCCATGGCTGACAGGGTCTGGGCGGTGTCCTTGAGGGATTCACCCTTGGATACCGAGGATCCCTTGGCGGCGAAGTTGATGACGTCCGCAGACAAGCGCTTGGCGGCGGCTTCGAAGGAGATGCGGGTGCGGGTGGAGTCCTCGAAGAAGAGGTTGACCACGGTGCGTCCGCGCAGGGCCGGAAGCTTCTTGACTTCCCGCTCCCCCACGGCCGACATTTCCTCGGCCGTGTCCAGGATGCGGATGGCGTTCGAAAGGCTGAGGTCCTCGGTGGACAGGAGGTGCTTCATGCGCCGCCCTCGATCACGACTTCGTTGACCGGGGTTCCGGCATCGGAGGTGTCTGTCTCTTCGAGCCGGACCCGGACCTTTTCGGCGGAGGAGGTGGGCAGGTTCTTGCCCACGTGGTCAGCCCGGATGGGAAGTTCGCGATGGCCCCTGTCGATCAGGACTGCCAGCCGGACGATGCGGGGACGGCCAAGATCCACCAGCGCGTCCAGGGCAGCACGGATGGTGCGGCCGGAGTACAGGACATCGTCGATCAGCACCACAACCTTGTTGTCGATGCCCGTACGGGGCAGCCTGGTGGGGTACGGCGGCCGGGTCCCCTGGTGGGAGAGGTCGTCGCGGAACATGGTGACGTCGAGCTGGCCCACTATGGCAGCGGCATCAACGGTGGAGTCTGCGGCGGCAATTTTTTCGGCCAACCGGACAGCCAGCGGATAGCCGCGGCGGGGAATTCCCAACAGGACCAGGTCGCGGGATCCCTTGTTGGCTTCGAGGATCTCGTGGGCGATACGAGTGAGGGCCCGGTCAATGTCCGCCTGGCTGAGGACAACCCTGGCTGGAACCGGTGCGCTGGTGACAGAAGTCAACGCTCGTCTCCCCTTTCCCCGCCTCACAGGACGGAATTAAAAAAGGAATGTTTGCTGTTCAAAATTACCACACGGTCCCTGCCTGGCCGGTCCCCGGGGAAGCGGTGATGGTCACACCCCGAACGGCGCGGACGGCTGGATCCTTTGTGCTGCGGTGGCCCCCGCTTAGGCTTTCGGGTATGCCGATGTATCCGCAGCAGCCTTCCTCCGGACTCCCAGACGATCCCTACCGTGGTGCCACCGGTCCCCTGCCGCAGCAGGCCAACCCCAGCTGGATGGGGCACGTGCAGCCCGAACACTACCGCGCGGCGCCGGGTCACCAGGGCAGCCCGATGGCGGTTTTGGTGCCGCCGGGCGCCCAGGGCGCGGCCCTGCAGGCGTCGCGGACCCGCAGCGGGCTGGTGGGGCTGACGGTTGCCGGCGGCATCCTGGCTTTCATGAGCCTCTTCCTGGTGGTGCCGTTCCTGCTCTCCAACACCGGCGCCGGCGGTTTCCTGATTGGTTTCGTGGCGTCGCTGGTCCCGCTGTCGGTGGTCCTGGCCGCGGTCCACATCATCGACAGGTGGGAACCTGAACCTAAACGGCTGCTGTTCTTTGCCTTCACCTGGGGTGCTGCGGTGTCCGTTGCCGTGACCCTGCTCATCCAGCCGTTCTTTGTGATCGCCTTCCAATTCACTGACGAGCCCGACCTGCAGACCTACATGGCCACCGTGCAGGCACCCATCGTCGAGGAATTCGCCAAGTCACTTGGCCTGCTCATCCTCCTCCTCGCGGCGCGCCGGCAATTCGACGGGCCCGTGGACGGCGTGGTGTTCGCCTTCACCATCGCCGGCGGGTTCGCCTTCACCGAAAACATCCTCTATTTCGGCAGGGCCATTGCGGAATCGGCATCCCCGGCAAGCGACTTTGCGCAGGTCTTCTTCCTCCGCGGCGTTATGTCCCCGTTCGCCCATGCGATTTTCACCGGGACCACCGGCCTGATTATGGGCTTCGCTGCCAGGCGCTGGCATACCGGTGCTTCGATCGGCGCCTTTTTCGTGGGTCTGCTGCCGGCCATGTTCCTGCACAACAGGTGGAACAGCATGGGCCAGGGATTTCTGCTGGACTACATCCTGGTCCAGGTGCCCATCTTCCTCCTGGCCGTGGGCGGCATCATCTTCCTGCGGGTGGCCGAGAACCGCCTGACCCGCCAGCGGCTGCTGGAGTACTCCGCGGCCGGCTGGTTCACACCGGCCGAAGTCCAGTTGCTGGCCACCCGCGGCGGCAGGCGGACGGTCCTGGCATGGGCTGCGGGTTCGGGCAGGAAGCGCCAGATGAAACAGTTCGTGAAGGCGGCCACCCAGCTCGCCAACACCCGCCAGCGGATCCTGAGCGGACGCGACGTTGCGCTGCACCAGGCCGAGGAAAGGCAGCAGCTCCAGCGCATCGTATCCCTGAGGGCGGCCGTAGCGGGCTGAGCTGGACCGGCCGGGACGCAAACAGGGCCCCGCCGAAATGGCGGGGCCCTGTTGCTTGGTGGAAAGGCTACGCGAGCAGCGAAGGCTTCAGCTGCTGCAGCCGGCCCAGCAGGCCGTTGATGAACTGCGGGGACTCGTCCGTCGACAACGTCTTGGCCAGCGCTACGGCCTCGCTGACCGCCACACCGTCCGGGACGTCGTCGTTGTAAAGAAGCTCCCAGGTGCCGATGCGCAGGATGATGCGGTCCACTGAGGGCATCCGCTCCAGGCTCCAGCCCTGCGAGTACGTCTCCAGGAACTCGTCGATGGCTGCCTGCTGGGACACCACGCCTTCGACGATCTCCAAGGTGTAGGGGTTGACCACCTGGTCGGTCTTTTCCCGGCGTGCGCGAAGCACGTCGAACGCCGAAACAGAGCGCTGCTCCGCCTCGAACAGAACATCCAGTGCCCTGTTGCGGGCTTTACCGCGGGCGCTCACTACTCGGTGACCCGGCCCAGGTAGCTGCCGTCGCGGGTGTCCACCTTGACCTTGGTGTTGTTCTCGATGAACAGCGGAACCTGGATCTCGTAGCCGGTTTCCAGCGTGGCAGGCTTGGTGCCTGCGGAGGAGCGGTCGCCCTGCAGGCCCGGCTCGGTGTAGGTGATTTCGAGGACGACGCTCGGCGGCAGTTCGATGTAGAGCGGGTTGCCGTCGTGGATGGCGATGTTGACCATCTGGTTTTCGAGCATGAAGTTGGTGGCGTCGCCAACCGTGGCACCGGAGACGGTTATCTGGTCGTAGTCTGAGGTGTCCATGAACACGAAGTCCGCGCCGTCCTGGTACAGGTACTGGTAGTCGCGGCGGTCAACGGTGGCGGTCTCGATCTTGAGGCCGGCGTTGAAGGTCTTGTCAACAACCTTGCCGGACATCACGTTGCGCATCTTGGTCCGCACAAAGGCGCCGCCCTTGCCGGGCTTGACGTGCTGGAATTCGATGACGTTCCAGAGCTGGCCCTCGAGCTTCAGGACCGTTCCGTTCTTAATGTCGTTAGTGGTTGCCACTGGTTTCCTCTGGTTTCTTTGTCTGGCCGCGTGGTCAGATGCTGTATGCCGGGCGGGCACGCCTTAACGGCCCGCCTGCACGTGTTTGTCAAAAATCGCGTGGATGCAAAAATTCCACAACCATTCTACCGGTAAATCGGGGCCGGCCTTTCCGCGGCCGCTGCCTGCGGCCTAGCAGGCCAGGTCCAGGACGTCCCTGGCCCGCTGGAGGGCCACGGTGGAGGAGTAAATCTGGGCGGCATCGGCCGATTGCGCAACCCGCAGATCGAGCGCGCGGGTGAAGGATTCGACCGCAGCGGAGGTTTGGCCGGCGGCGTACTGTGTCCGGCCCAGGTATTGGAGGGCGAGAGCTTCACGCGGTGTGCCGTGCGCTTCAGCCAGGAGTTGGCGGAACAGCTCAATGGCGCGGTCCATGCGGTGGGTGACGCTCAGCACTTCGGCTTCGAACACGCGAAGCAGGAACGACTCCGGGTCCTTGAAGCGTGCCTCGGCCAGCAGTTCGGCGGCCTCGGACGCGTGGCCCTGGACCAGGAGCACGAAGATATGGTCGGCGGGGTCCGTTGAGGTGCCCAATGTCTCTCGCACAACATCCTCATTGACGATCTGGGGCAGCAGGGTATCGGGGTTGATTCGGATTCCCGGGAACCCCGCCTCGGGCCAGTCGGACGTGCCGCTCATGTCGCCCTGCATCAGGATGCGATTTCCTGGTAGGCCGCAAACAGCAGCGAGGTGTCCGGGACATCGAGGATGCCCGGTTTGGCGATGCCGTCAAGCACCACGAACCGCAGCAGGTCCCCGCGGGACTTCTTGTCCCGGCGCATGCCGTCGAGCAGGCCCTGCCAGCGGTCCCGGCGGTAGGTGACCGGGAGCCCAAGCCCTTCGAGGATGCTCCGGTGCCGGTCGGCGTCGACGTCGCTGAGCCGCCCCACGCTGCGGGCAAGTTCCGCTGCGAACATCATGCCCACGGACACTGCGGCGCCGTGCCGCCAAGAGTACCGCTCCACCAGTTCGATGGCGTGCCCCAGGGTGTGTCCGTAGTTCAGGATTTCCCGCAGTCCGGACTCTTTGAGGTCCTCGGAAACCACTTTCGCCTTCACCGCAACGGCCCGCTCGATGAGTTCCCTGAGCTCGTCGGAGCGGGGGTCCACCACAGCTTCCGGGTCCTTTTCCACCAGGTCCAGGATGGCCGGATCGGCAATGAAGCCGCACTTGATGACCTCCGCCAGGCCGGAAATGATCTCATTCTTCGGCAGCGTGTCCAGGGTATCCAGGTCCGCCAGGACGGCGGCGGGCGGGTGGAAGGCCCCCACGAGGTTCTTGCCCTCTGCGGTGTTGATGCCGGTCTTGCCGCCCACGGAGGCGTCCACCATGGCCAGCAGGCTGGTGGGCATGTGGATGACTTTGACCCCGCGCAGCCAGGTGGCGGCGACGAAGCCTGCAAGGTCGGTCACTGCCCCGCCGCCAACGGCGACGATGGCGTCCGAGCGGGTGAAGTCGTTCTGGCCCAGGACCTGCCAGCAGAATGCCGCCACCTGGATGTGCTTGCCTTCTTCGGCGTCGGGGATTTCGGCGGTGAGGGAGGTGAAGCCGGCGGCGTCGAGTTCATCGCGGACGGTGTCACCGGTGAGGCGCAGGGCGCGGGGGTGGATCACCAGGACCCGGCGGACGCGCTCCCCGAGCAGCGCGGGAAGGTCACCCAGCAGGCCGCGCCCGACGACCACGCCGTAGTTGTTGCCGGCACCTTCGCCGGTGACGTTGATGACTGTTGATTGGGTGTTCACTTTTCAACTTCCTGTTTGGCAGCTGCGTGGTTCCGCAGTGCTGCTTCCAGCCGGCCGCCGAGCTCGGGTATCGAGCCGTGGCGGACGTCGAGGGTGATGTCGGCCAGCCGCTCGTAGACCGGCCTGCGGGTGGCGAACATTGCTGTCCAGCGGCCCATGGCGTCGCCTGCAAGGAGGGGCCTGCCGGAGTTCCGGGCAATCCTGTCCGCCACCGTTTCGGCATCGCATTCCAGGTACACCACCGTGCAGCGGCTGATCAGCTGCTGGGTCCCGGAGTCCAGTACCGCTCCCCCGCCCAGTGAGATAACCGTGGGTGTCCCTTCGGCTTCCTCGACGGCGTGGGCAACGGTCCGCGCCTCAATTTCCCTGAAGGCGTGTTCACCGCGGCCGGCGAAGATTTCGGCGATGGATCCATGACCGGCGACGATCACGGCATCCGTGTCAACGAACCGGGCGCCCAGCTGCTGCGCCAGTTGCTGGCCGATCGCTGATTTGCCAACGGCCATGGGGCCGATGAGCACGATCGGCCGGTCGCCGACAGGTCCGGTGTTGCTGCGGTGGAGCACTACTGGCCGATCGAGTCCAGGGATGCCGGGATGTTGTCCAGGTAACCCTTGATGTTGCGCGCGGTTTCCGCCACTGAGTCACCGCCGAACTTTTCGATGACGGCTTCGGCGAGGACCAGGGCCACCATGGCCTCGGCCACCACGCCGGCGGCCGGGACTGCGCAAACGTCGGAACGCTGGTGGTGGGCCTTGGCCGGTTCGCCGGTGCTGACATCAATGGTCCGCAGGGCACGCGGTACGGTGGCGATGGGCTTCATGGCCGCGCGGACGCGCAGGACGTCCCCGATGCTCATTCCGCCTTCGATGCCGCCGGCGCGGTTGCTGGCGCGGACAATCGTGCCCTCGCCGTCGCGGACGATTTCATCATGGGCGGCAGAACCGCGACGGGCGGCGGTAAGGAAGCCGTCGCCCACCTCCACGCCCTTGATGGCCTGGATGCCCATGAGAGCGGCCGCGAGCCTGGCGTCCAGCCGGCGGTCCCAGTGCACGTAGCTGCCAAGTCCGGGCGGAAGGCCGTAGGCCAGGACCTCCACCACGCCGCCCAGCGTCTCGCCTTCCTTGTGCGCGGCGTCCACCTCGGCCACCATGGCGTTGGAGGTTTCGCGGTCGAAGCAGCGCAGGGGGTCGGCATCCAGGGCGATGACGTCGCCCGGCGCCGGCAGCGGGCGGCCTTCCGGGACCGTCACGCTGGCGATGGACACGGTGTGGCTGACCAGTTCAATGCCGAGGTGCCTCAGGAACTGTGCCGCCACGGTGCCCAGCGCCACGCGGGTGGCTGTTTCCCGTGCACTGGCGCGCTCAAGCACCGGACGGGCTTCGTCGAAGCCGTACTTCTGCATGCCCGTGAAGTCGGCGTGTCCCGGGCGGGGGCGCGTGAGAGGCGCGTTACGGGCCTGGTCGGCGAGGAGTTCGGCGGCCACGGGGTCGGCGGACATGATCTGCTCCCACTTGGGCCATTCGGTGTTTCCCACCTGGATGGCCACGGGACCGCCTTGGGTGATGCCGTGCCGGACACCGCCGAGGATGGTCACGACGTCCTGCTCGAATTTCATCCGCGCACCGCGGCCGTAGCCAAGGCGGCGGCGGGCCAGGGAGTCTGCGATGTGCCCGCTGGTGATTTCCACACCGGCGGGGACGCCCTCAATAATTCCCATCAGAGCCGGGCCATGGGATTCACCGGCAGTCAACCAACGCATAATTTCCATCCTGCCACGTAGGGCGGTCAGAACGCCCGCCGGGCAAGGCCGACTGCGTCACACATCACATCTATGACAGCTGCATTAACGTCTTCCCCGCGCCGGGTGAAGAGCCGCACCTGCTCAACGGCCTGGTACAGCAGCATTTCCAGGCCGGGCACTACCCGGCCGCCGCCGGCCTGCCATACCGAGGCAATCAGGCTGGGCCAGGGATCGTAGGCAACATCGAGCAGCACACCCGGCGTCGGCGTCTTCAGCGCAGCAAGTTCCGCGGCGAGTCCGTCTGCCGCACGCGGCGGCAGGGTGGAAACCACGACGTCGGCTTCCGACGTGGGGCGGGCGGCTTCCGTTAGGGAATGGACCTCGAGGGCAACGCCCAGGCTGTCGGCGGCCGCCCGGACGTCCGCTGTCCGTGACGTATCGCGGACGAACAGCTGTACCGTTCCGGTTCCGAGTTCCTTCAGGGCAGCGACCGCCGAAGCAGCCGTCCCTCCCCCACCCAGGATGACTGCCGAAGGTGCTGCCGGGGTCCCGGCGTGGCAAAGGGCGTTGACGATGCCGGTGACGTCCGTATTGGAGCCCACCACCCTGGTACCGCCGGCTGATTCCTCGAACGTAACGGTGTTCACCACACCCAGGGTCTGTGCCACTCCCCGGACCTCGTCCACCTCGTCGAGCATCGCCGTCTTCAGGGGCATCGTGACCGAGAGTCCGCGCCAGCCGGGCTGGTGGCGGATCTGGCGCATGAAGGACGGCAGCAACTCCTCCGTGACGTCGATGGCCGTATAGCTAATCCCTGCACCGAGCTGCCCGTACGCCGACAGATGCAGCGCCGGGGATTTCGAGTGGCTGATCGGGTGGCCCAGGACGGCAGCCCGCAGGCTCATGTGCAGCGGCCAGCGTTGGCCTGGCACCAGGCGTTGTACTGCTCCACGTAGGCGTTGTGCTCGGCCAGGGTCTTGGCGAACTTGGTTTCCTTGGTGTCCAGGTTGATGGTCACCCAGTACAGGTAATCATTGGCCTTGGGCCGGGCGGCTGCATCGATGGCGGTCTTGCCCGGGGAACCGATGGGCCCCGGCGGCAGGCCGGGATTGGCGTAGGTGTTGTAGGGGTTGGACTTGTCCTGGCGCTGTTCATCGGTGAAGTTGAAGCTGCGGGTGCCAAGGCCGTACGTGACGGCGGAGTCAACCTGGAGGAAGCCGCCGGTCTGGTCGTTCGGCTTGAGGCGGTTGTAAATGGCGCCCGCTACGTCGCCGTAGTCGGCCTGGCCGCCCTCGGCCTGGACGATGCTGGCCACGATGACGGCCTCATACTGCTTGGCCGGATCCGTGATGCCCTGCGACACGAGCTCATCGGTGGTGGCCTTCACCAGCGCCTGCAGGATGTCCTTGGCTGGCGTTTCCAGCGGGAAACGGTATTCCCCGGGTGCCAGGTAGCCCTCGAGGTTCTTGGCGCTGGCGGGCAGGCCAAACTGCGCCGGCTGGTTGCTGAGGGCCTGCAGCTGCTGGACGGAGATCCCGGATCCCTCCGAAATCGACTGCAGGGATTCACCGATCCTCAAGCCTGCGCTGAGGGCGAAGTAGATGACTTTCGTCTTGTCCTTGCCCACCAGGATGTTCACCGCGTCGGCGTTCTTCATCTCGGTTTTGAAGATGTAGTCGCCCGGCGCAAGCGTGGCGCCGGACGCATGGAACGCCTGCATGAAGGTATCCGCGTTGGCAACGACACGCTTGTTTTCCAGGTCGGTGGCTACTGAACGGGTTCCCTCGCCGCTCTCCACCGTTATTTGGACCTCACCCGTTCCGGGACCGGGGAAGTCCGACGGCTTGCCGTTACCGAGAAGGGGCTTGAGGAACTGGGCTCCCACGGCTACGGCGATCACGAAGACAGCGAGCGTCAGGAACAGGGCCAGCAGCCTGCGGCGGCGCCGGACCTTCTTCGATGGGCGCGGCACTACCTGGGCTGCCGATGAGCCGGGAAGCAGTCCGTGATCCGCACCGTAGTGGTGTTCGTCGTGGTGCTGGACATCGTGGTGCGGCGCATCCACGTGGCCGTCGTCGTGGTACCCGGCGGCGTGGTGGCCATGGTCGTGGTGCACTTCCTGGTAGTCGTGCGCGCCGGCTCCGTGGTGCAGGTCCGCTTCGTGGTGCACGCCGGCGTACTGGACCTCGTCCGCCCGGTACGCCACGCTGTCCCCGTAGGCAACGTCGTCGTGGTGCTCGACGGCGGCGTGGTGCTCGACGTCGTCGTGGGATTCAAGAGGGTGGGGGGCATCCGCGGCGGCATCGTTCGCGTGGGAAGTGTCCGGGTGCTGCTCATCCTGGATCGACGGCGGTGCTTCCGGCGCTGCCGGTACGTCCCGGGCGCCGGGCAACGGGGCAAACGAGGGCTCCGCTGCGGGAGGCGCAACGGCCGGCGGCGCGGCGGGGGCTGGCGGGACGTCGCCGGTTTCGTAGGCGTGCTCGGGCACGGTGTCCTGCCCACCGGTATGGGTCTTCTCCCGTGCCCGCAGTTCCTTGCGGGTCAACGGCCTCCCGGCCCCGGTATCCAGCGGGCCGGAGGCGTCGTCAATGTTGGCAGGGCTCACTGTTGCCTTCCATTATCTGAAGATTGTGCCGTGTCTGCGGGGGCGGCGCGGACCGATTCGTCCACCCCACCGGTCCCCTGGTCCACGGACGGGGATGGCGCTGTCACGCGTGAGCCGACATCGGCTCCCCTGGCTTTTTGCATGTCGATGGCGTGCTGAAGAATACCCGCTGCCGCGACCTGATCAACTACTTTACGGTGGTCCCTGCTGCTCATGCCAGCTTCATGCAGGTTCCGGTGGGCCGTGACACTGCTGAGGCGCTCGTCCACGAGGTTCACCGGGACAGCAAGCCCGCGCCGTGAAAACTCGGCCGCGAGGAGCAGGGCGTAGTCCATGGCCATCCTTGCGGAGGCATGTTCCTCGCCCTTCATCGTCCTGGGCAGTCCGACGATGACCTGCACCGCCCCAAGTTCCTCCGCCAGGCCGGCGATGACGCGCACGTCCGAATTCTTTTTGGCGTTCCGGTCAAGGGTCTTGTACGGCGTGGCCAGGATGGAGTCTCGGTCGCAGACCGCCACCCCCACCCGTACGGTGCCGACGTCCACCCCCAGTTTGACGCCCTGGGGGTATCCGCCGGCAGCAACAGGATTGGTCATGACTGGATTAGCGCCTGGAAATGGCGTCGACGACGGCTGCCAGGGCAGCGCCGACCTTTCCGGCATCGGTTCCGCCACCCTGGGCGACGTCGTCCTTGCCGCCGCCGCCACCGCCGAGCACTCCGGCTGCGACCCGGACCAGGGCACCGGCCTTGACACCGGCTTCCCTGGCTGCCTCATTGGTGGCCACCAGGATCAGCGGGCGGTCGTTGGCGACGCCGGCCACGGCCACGGCGGCAGCCGCCGAGCCGAGCCGGTTGCGCAGGTCAAGGGCCAGGCCGCGGAGGTCGTCGGCGCCGCTGACAGTGCCGGCGTCGTGGGCCAGCACCTTGATGCCGCCGGCATCCTGTGCGCTGTTGACCAGCTGCGCGGCGGAAGCGGCCAGCTGTTCCTTGCGGAGCCGGTCCAGTTCCTTCTCGGTGGCCTTCAACTTGGCCAGTGTGGCGGAAATCCTGTCGGCGAGCTGGCCGGACGGCACCTTCAACAGGTCCGTCAGCTCCGTCACCAGGGCGCGCTCGGCAGCAAGGTGGCGGAAAGCCTCCATGCCGACGAATGCTTCCACACGGCGGTTTCCTGAGCCCACGGACTGCTCACCCAGGAGGGAGAGGCTGCCAATGAGCGAGGTGTTGGCAACGTGGGTGCCGCCGCACAGCTCGCGCGACCAGGCGCCGTCGATCTCCACGACGCGCACCTCGCTGCCGTAGTTCTCGCCGAAGAGGGCCATGGCGCCCATGGCCTTGGCTTCGGCCAGACCCATGATCTTTGTTTCCACCGCGTAGTTGTTGCGGATGGCAAGGTTGGAGACTTCCTCGATTTCGGACCGGGTGGCGGTGCTCAGGCCCCCACCCCAGGCGAAGTCGAAGCGCAGGTACCCTGCCTTGTTGAAGGATCCGCGCTGCGTGGCTTCCGGGCCAAGGATCTGGTGCAAGGCGGCGTGCACGATGTGCGTGCCCGTGTGGGCCTGTTCGGCGGCGTGGCGGCGTTCACGGTCGACGGCGGCGCGCACCAGCGAGTCAGCGCCGATTTCGCCTTCACGGACAATCGCCTTGTGGACGCTCAGACCCTTGATGGGGCGCTGGACGTCAAGGACCTCGACGACGAACCCGTCACCGGTGATCAGGCCCGTGTCGGCGGCCTGGCCGCCAGCTTCTGCGTAGAAGGGGGTTTCGGCCAGCACGAGTTCGATCTCGTCGCCGGTGGCTGCCTGCTGGACCTGTCGGCCGGCGCTGAGCAGGCCGCGCACGCGCGATTCCCCTTCGAGCTCGGTGTAGCCGGTGAAGACCGTCTCGCCCTCGGCCAGGATGTCCTGGAAGACGCTGACGTCCGCGTGGCCGCCCTTCTTGCCCTTGGCGTCGGCCTGCGCGCGCTGGCGCTGCTCCTGCATGAGGCTGCGGAACGCCGCCTCATCAACTTTGAGCCCGGCTTCCTCTGCCATTTCCAGCGTGAGGTCGATGGGGAAACCGTAAGTGTCGTGCAGGGTGAAGGCATCTTCGCCGGACAGCGGCTTGTTGGCTGCCTTGGATTCCCTGACGGCATCCTCGAGGCGTGCCGTGCCTGATGCGATGGTGCGCAGGAAGGCCTTCTCTTCGGCGTAGGCGATCCGGCTGATGCGGGCGAAGTCGGTCTCCACCACCGGGTAGACGCCCTTCATGGCATCCCGGGAGGCGGGCAGCAGTTCCGGCAGGCAGGCCTGTTCAACACCGAGGAGGCGCATGGAACGCACGGCCCGGCGGATCAGCCGGCGCAGGACATAGCCGCGGCCTTCATTGGAGGGGGTCACGCCGTCGGAAATCAGCATCAGGGCCGACCGGATGTGGTCGGCCACCACGCGCATGCGGACGTCGTCGGTGTGGTGGGGGTCGTCCGGGGTTTCGGCGGAGGTGTATTCCCTGCCGGACAGTTCCGCGGCCTTGTCGATGACCGGCCGCACCTGGTCGGTCTCGTACATGTTCTCGACGCCCTGCAGGATCATGGCGAGGCGTTCCATGCCGAGGCCCGTGTCGATGTTCTTCTTGGGCAGCTCGCCCACCACATCGAAATCCACCTTGGAGCGCACATTTTCGATCTGGTACTGCATGAACACCAGGTTCCAGATCTCGATGTAGCGGGTCTCGTCGGCGAGGGGACCGCCCTCAACCCCGTAGGCAGGGCCGCGGTCGTAGTAGATCTCGGAGCAGGGACCCGCGGGGCCGGGCTGGCCGGTGTGCCAGTAGTTGTCCGACTTGCCCATCCGCTGGATGCGTTCAGCCGGGACGCCGGTGTTCTTCAGCCACAGTTCCTCGGCCTCGTCGTCCTCTTCGTAGACCGTTACCCAGAGGCGTTCCGGCGCAAGGCCGTAGCCGCCGTCGTCAACGCCCGTGGTGAGCAGCTCCCAGGCGAACTTGATGGCGTCTTCCTTGAAGTAGTCGCCGAATGAGAAGTTGCCGCACATCTGGAAAAAGGTGCCGTGGCGGGCGGTTTTGCCCACTTCCTCGATGTCGCCGGTGCGGATGCATTTCTGCACGCTGGTGGCTCTGGAGTAGGGCGCTTCCTCGCGGGCAGTGAGGTATGGAATGAACGGGACCATGCCGGCCACCGTGAACAGCAGGGAGGGGTCGCTGGAGACCAGCGATGCGGAGGGAACCGCGGTGTGGCCCTTGCTGACAAAAAAGTCCACCCAGCGCTTTGTGATCTCCTGCGACTTCATGAGCTGTTTTCTTACCCTTCTTGGTCCGCGCCGCCAGGCGGCACGGATATTTCGTTCAGGTGGCACGGTTCCCGGAACGGGTTCCTGCCGGTTGTTGGCTTATGCCGGTGTGGTGCCTCGCGGGGGTCAGCGGCGGACCAATTCCGCGGACTCCACGCCCAGGGCGGTCCGCAGGTCGGTTTCCCGTTCACGCATTCCTGCGCGGACGGCGTCGGCGAAGTCGTACACCCCGTCGGCGAGCTGCCCCACAGCACGGTTGAGGCCTGCCGGCCCCAGCGCGGACTGGGTCTGGCTCACTTTGCGAAAGGCAATGACTCCAATGGCCACGCCGATTCCCATCCAAACAATTCTTTTCATGTTCGTTCTCTTCGAATCTAGCGGCTGCGGCGGCCGGCAGCGGGCTTCCGGCGGTTGGCGAAGGCGCTGCGCACGCCGTAGCTGAACGCCGCGACCTTGATCAGCGGCGAACCGACGGTGGCGGCCACAAGCGAGGACAGGGCGGAAATGTTCGCGGACGCATCGGAGACGTTGGACGAGATACCGTCCACCTTCTTCAACTGCTGGTTGGTGGTGGAGACGGTAGCCGTCACCTCGTCCATCAGGGGCGTGGCGCCGTCGCTGATGGACCTGATGGCGGTCCGCACCTCGTCGAAGACTTTACCCAGCTTCAGGATCGGGACCGCGAGCAGCAGCACCAGGAGCGCAAACACCCCGGCAGCGATCAGGCCGGCAATATCGCCACCAGACATAGACGTTCATCTCCTCGAAATTCTGTGGTTGAGCCACATCCGCGGCATGCACGGAAAGCCCGTTGCGCAGATGTCCCCCAAGTACCTTACATACAAAGAAGCCCGCGGCGCTTGCCACGGGCTTCTTTGGATACGCTGCTGGGATTTAGCGTGCGTAGAATTCGACGACGAGCTGCTCTTCGCAGGTCACCGGGATTTCCGAGCGCTTGGGGCGGCGGACCAGGCGTGCCTGCAGGGCTTCCAGCTTGACGTCCAGGTAGGCCGGAACGGCAGGCAGGACATCGCGGTGTGCACCGGCTGCGGCAACCTGGAGCGGAACCATGGTCTCGCTGCGGCTGTGGACGTGGACCAGCTGGCCCTCGCCGACGCGGAACGACGGGCGGTCAACGCGGATGCCGTCAACCATGATGTGACGGTGCACAACCAGCTGGCGGGCCTGGGCGATGGTGCGGGCGAAACCGGCACGCAGGACCAGGGCGTCGAGGCGCATTTCGAGCAGTTCGATGAGGTTTTCACCGGTCAGGCCCTTGGTGCGGCGGGCTTCCTCGAAGGCACGGGTCATCTGTGCTTCGCGGATGCCGTACTGGGCGCGCAGGCGCTGCTTTTCGCGCAGACGTACGGCGTAGTCGGAGTCCTGCTTCTTGCGGGCACGGCCATGCTCACCGGGGCCGTACGGGCGGCGCTCCATGTACTTGGCGGCCTTGGGGGTCAGAGCGATGCCGAGGGACCGCGAGAGGCGGGCCTGACGGCGAGCACGAGTGTTGTTAGCCACTGGTGTCCTTCCAATATCTACGGTTGTCAGTGTTACTGGCCTCCAGGATGGAGAGCATCGGCCAACCGCCGCCTTTTGCTACTGGGCCCAGGGCATAGCCTTCCCAACGTGAATTGGGGAGATTTTGCGTCCGTGCCTTGCCAGACAAACATCCAGCCTACCACGGCAGCTACTTGCCCCGCACAATCTTCCGCAGGCGCTCCAGCCGCTGGGCGATGTCCCTTTCCGCGCCGTTGCCGGTGGGCTGGTAGTAGTCCCGGCCCACCAGGTCGTCCGGCGGGTACTGCTGGGTGGCCACTGCGTGTGGGGCGTCATGGGCGTACTTGTAGCCCACGCCGTGTCCCAGCTGCTTGGACCCGGGGTAGTGCGCGTCCCGCAGGTGCGCCGGAATCCCGACTCCGAGGCCTGCCCGCACGTCGGCGATGGCCTTGTTGATGCCCATGTAGGCCGCGTTCGATTTTGGTGCGGTGGCCAGGTGGACCACGGCTTCAGCCAGGATGATCCGCCCCTCCGGCATCCCGATCAGCTGCACCGCCTGCGCCGCGGCCACGGCGGTCTGCAGCGCGGTGGGGTCAGCCATGCCCACGTCCTCTGCGGCGGAAATGACGATCCGCCGGGCCACGAACCGCGGATCCTCCCCCGCTTCCAGCATCCGGGCGAGGTAATGCAGGGCGGCGTCAACGTCCGAGCCCCTGATGGACTTGATGAAGGCGCTGATGACGTCGTAGTGCTGGTCGCCGGCGCGGTCATAGCGGACAGCGGCGGCGTCCAGGGCGCGTTCGGTGTGGCGCAGTTCAACGATGACCGGCTCCGCGGTGGCCGGCACGTCAGCTGCGCTGTCCTCCCCCACGGAACGTTCGACGTCGTCCGCGTCACCGAAAGCCACGCCCGCCGCGGCCTCCAGCGCGGTGAGCGCCCTGCGCGCGTCCCCGCCGGACAGCCGGACCAGGTGGTCCAGTGCGTCGTCGCTGAGCCGGACCTTGCCGCCCAGCCCGCGCGGGTCCTCCACGGCGCGCACCAGGAGGCCCTCGATATCGGCGTCGGTGAGGGGCTTGAGCGTGAGGTGCAGGGAGCGGGACAGCAGGGGCGAGACCACCGAAAAGGAGGGATTTTCCGTGGTGGCCGCCACCAGGACCACCCATCGGTTTTCGACGCCCGGCAGGAGCGCGTCCTGCTGGGCTTTGTTGAAGCGGTGGATCTCGTCAAGGAACAGCACTGTGGTGGTCTTGTACAGGTCCCTGGCGGTCAGGGCGTCGTCCATCACGCGGCGTACATCTTTGACGCCTGCGGTGATGGCGGACAGCTCCACGAATTTCCGCCCGGGTCCGCGGGCTATGACGTGGGCCAGCGTGGTTTTGCCCGTGCCGGGCGGTCCCCACAGGATGAGGGAGGTGGGACCCGCCGGGCCGGTGGTGTCCGCTCCGGCGCCTGCGGCCAGCTGCCGCAGCGGGGACCCTTGGCCCAGCAGGTGCTGCTGGCCCACTACCTCATCCAGGGTGCGCGGACGCATCCGGACGGCCAGCGGGCTGCGCGGTGAACCCTTGCCCCGGGAACCGGTGCTTACCCCGGCGACCGGACCGTCGTCGTCGTCGTTTTCCGGCCCGTGCCCGAAGAGATCATCCACATAGATAGGCTACTTCCAGTTGACCCCTCCTTTTCGTCGGGGCCCTGACACCGAAGGAACCCCCATGCCTGCCCCCGCCGCCGCCAACGGTCCGCCCTCCGTCCGGACCGCGTTCGTGCCCGGTGCCCGGCTGGCCGGCTGGGCGGACCGGTTCGGCGCCTCACACGGCGGGTACACGCTGCAGGATAACGACGACGGCCTCCGCCTTGTGGCGGCTGACGGCACCGGGGCGCTGCTGCAGGCGCCGTGGCCGGCTGACGGGCGGCCGGGACGCGGCAGCGGGCCACTGGAGCGGCTGGCCGCGCTTGCGTCCCAGCCGCGCCCGCTGGGACTGCTGCTGGTGCGGCGGGGCGGCTACGGCATCGGGGTTGCCAGCGAGGGTGTGCTGCTGGCGTCCAAGGCAGGCACCAGGTACGTCCAGTCGCGCACAGCTGCGGGTGGCCAGTCCCAGCAGCGGTTCGCGCGCCGCCGCTCCAACCAGGCGGACGCGTTGGTGTCGGCAGTGGCACAGCAGGCGGCCGAAGTCTTTTGCGCAGCTACCTTCGAGTACGTGGTGCCGGGCGGCGACCGGACCCTGGCCGACCTGGTCCTGGAGGAACCGGCCCTGCGTGATTACGCCCGCCTGCCGCGCCTCGCCTACCTGGACGTGGCGGAGCCCCGGGCCGCTGTCCTGAAGAAGGCCGCGGCGGACGCCTGCTCGGTCCGGATCACGGTGACCGACCCGCCAGGCTGAGCCTGCCGGGGAAGGCTCAACAGCCAGCCGGCGCGCGGCGGGGGCGTTCCTGGCGGTAAAGGTACCGGCCCGCCTCCCGGAATCCTGCTTGTGCATACAACGCCTGTGCCCCTTGGTTGGCGGCGGTGACCAGGAGCCAGAAGTCCGCGACGCCCTGTTCCACACCGGCCTGCAGCAGGGCACGCATGATGGCTGTGCCGAAGCCACGGCGGCGGGCGTCCGGCAGGGTGGCCATGCAGTACAGGCCGCCATGCCTGGTGCCGTTGGGAAGGGCCAGCCGGCCGACGGCGGCGGCCTTGCCGTTCGCGTCCCGCACCAGGGCATACAGCGACGGGCACCCTTCGAGAATCGCCCGTGCGGTTGCCAGGGCATCCTCCCCTCCACGGCCGTCCACGTCCCACCAGACCCGCAGCCAGTCCGGGGACGGTACCGATGACAGCTCGACCGGCGACAGCCCGGTTGCCGCGGTGGCTGGGGCGGCGTCCGGGAACGGATCCGTCGTTGCACTGCGCGTCATGACCAGTGTCTCGGACTGGCGGGTGAAGCCTTCAGCATCGAGCAGGTCGTGGAGTGCCGACGCGGCAGGGTTGTCGAACAGCTGGAAGATGACAGGCAGGCGTCGCCTGCGGTACCAGGCCCGGGCTTTGCGGAGCAGGCCGGGAAGGTCGTCACCGGACTGGCCGGCAGTGAGGGAACGCGGCCAGATGGAGTTGGCACGCTGGGTCACGCCGCCGGCTGCGCGCAGGGTCCAGCCGCCGGCGTCGTGCCGTTCCAGGGCAGGCCAGGCGGCATCCATGGCGGCTTCGAGGTCCACGGGTGAGGGTTCGATGGTGCCCAAGGCGGACAACGGACAGCTCCTTTGTTAACAGCGGAGGCTCCCCGGTGATCCGGGGAGCCTCCCTGGCCGCCTTATGGCAGCGTCCGTGCTGCTACTGCTTCTCTTCGGGCTTCTTCTCTTCCGGCTTCTTCGCCTCAGGCTTGAAGTCCACGCCTGCCTCCTTGCGCTGCTGCGGCGTGATGGGGGCCGGAGCATCCGTCAGGGGGTCGTGGCCGCCGCCGGACTTCGGGAAAGCGATGACGTCGCGGATGGACTCAACGCCCGCCAGCAGCGACACCACCCGGTCCCAGCCGAAGGCAATGCCGCCGTGCGGCGGGGCGCCGTACTTGAACCCCTCCAGCAGGAAGCCGAACTTCGTCTGGGCATCATCCTTGTCCAGGCCCATCAGCTCAAACACGCGCTCCTGCACGTCACGCTGGTGGATACGGATGGACCCGCCGCCGATTTCGTTGCCGTTGCAGACGATGTCGTAGGCATAGGAAAGTGCCGACTCGGGATCCTTGTCAAAAGTGTCAAGGAACTCCGGCTTGGGCGAGGTGAAGGCGTGGTGGACAGCGGTCCACTGCCCTCCGCCGACGGCGACATCGCCCGAGGCAACAGCGGCTGCGGCCGGCTCGAACATCGGCGCGTCCACGACCCAGCAGAAGGCCCAGGCGGTGGGGTCGATCAGGCCCGTGCGGTGGCCGATCTCGACGCGTGCAGCGCCCAGCAGGGCACGCGACGGCGTCTTCTCACCCGCTGCGAAGAAGATGCAGTCGCCGGGCTTGGCGCCAACGGCGTCAGCCAGGCCCGCGCGCTCGATCTCGGTGAGGTTCTTGGCCACCGGGCCGGCAAGCTCGCCGTCTTCCTTGTACAGGACATAAGCCAGGCCCTTGGCGCCGCGCTGCTTGGCCCATTCCTGCCAGGCGTCAAGGGCGCGGCGCGCCTGTGAGGCGCCACCGGGCATGACGACGGCGCCGACGTAGGGTGCCTTGAATACGCCGAAGTTGGTGTCCTTGAAGAAGTCGGTGAGCTCGGTCAGTTCCTGGCCGAAACGCAGGTCCGGCTTGTCCGAGCCGTAGCGCGCCATCGCATCGGCATACGTGATGCGCTGGATGGGCGTGGGGATGTCGACGCCGATGAGCTGCCATACCGCTTTGACGATGTTTTCGCCCAGCCGGATGATGTCGTCCTGGTCCACGAAGCTCGCCTCGATGTCCAGCTGGGTGAACTCCGGCTGCCGGTCCGCGCGGAAGTCCTCGTCACGGTAGCAGCGGGCAATCTGGTAGTACTTTTCGAAGCCGCCCACCTGCAGCAGCTGCTTGAACAGCTGCGGGGACTGCGGCAGCGCGTACCAGGAACCCGGGGCCAGGCGTGCCGGAACCAGGAAGTCACGGGCGCCTTCCGGCGTCGAACGGGTCAGTGTGGGTGTCTCGATCTCCACGTAGCCCTCATGGTGGAGCAGCTCGCGCGCCACCCGGTTCGCCTCGGAACGGAGGCGCAGGTTGCGGCTGGGGCCGGGACGGCGAAGGTCCAGGTAGCGGTGCTTGAGCCGGGCTTCCTCGCCGACTTCCACGTGCTCGTCGATCTGGAACGGCAGCGGGTCCGAGGTGTTGAGGATGGTGACGTCCTCGGCGATGACCTCGATGTCGCCCGTGGCCAGCGCCGGGTTCTCGTTGCCTTCCGGGCGCCTGGATACCGTGCCCTTGACCTGCAGGACGTACTCGTTACGCAGTCCGTGGAACACTTCTTCCTCGCGGACCACCACCTGGGCCACGCCGGAAGCATCGCGCAGGTCCACGAATGCCACACCACCGTGATCACGGCGGCGGCCCACCCAGCCGGCCAGGGTTACGGTTTGTCCAATGTGCTCGGAACGAAGGGATCCGAGGTCATGTGTGCGCAGCACAGCACGCCTTTCTGCGGGAAAACAGTGGGAAGTCAATATGATCGTTGCGGGAACGATCCCGTCCGAGTTTACCCGTTGGAAAGGGACTGCCGCCGCATGAGCGAACCGCAGCAGCTGCAACGCAGGCTGGGAACCTTTGACGCCACCGCCATCGGCCTGGGTTCCATGCTGGGCGCCGGTGTGTTTGTGGTGTTCTCCCCGGCCGCGGCGCTTGCGGGCAATCTCCTGGTCCTGGCCGTGGCCGTTGCCGGAATTGTTGCGTACTGCAACGCCGTGGCCTCCGCAGCCCTGGCGGCCAAGTACCCCACCAGCGGCGGAACCTACGTCTACGGCCGGAAACAGCTCGGCGAATGGCCGGGATTCCTGGCCGGCTGGGGTTTCGTGACCGGTAAGACGGCGTCCTGCGCAGCCATGGCGTTGACATTCGGCAGCTATGTGGCGCATGACTACGCGGTCCCGGTCGCCGTGGGCGCCGTCGTGGCCCTGACCGGCGTCAACCTGTTGGGCATCACCCGGACAGCCCTGCTGACGCGGATCCTGCTGTGCATGGTCCTGGCAACCCTGGTGTTCGTTGGCATCGCGGCCGTGCTGGGTCCGCACCCGGCCGCGCAGCCGGCAGGTGTGCCTTCCGGGGGTGCGGCCGGTGTCCTCCCTGCCGCCGGCCTGATGTTCTTCGCGTTTGCGGGATATGCCCGGATCGCCACGCTGGGCGAAGAGGTTAGGAATCCCGAACGTGCCATCCCCCGTGCCATCCTCGCAGCCCTGGCGGCCGCCTTCGCCATCTACCTGCTGCTGGCCCTGCTCCTGCAGGCACACCTCGGGGCGCAGCTTGGGTCCGCCAGGACTCCCCTGCTGGACGCCGTCCTGGACAGCCGGCTGGCAGCGGCGGCCCCGCTGGTGCAGGCAGGAGCTGCCGCGGCGTGCCTGGGCGCCCTACTGGCGCTGATAACGGGCGTAGGGAGGACAACGCTGGCCATGGCGAGGGAGCGCGATCTCCCGGGACCGCTGGCCAGGGTGGGCGGCGCCCACACGGTTCCGTTCGTCGCCGAACTGGCCGTGGCCGCCGTCGTCATCCTGCTGCTCCTGACCACCGACGTGATGACCGTGGTGGGCTTTTCAAGCTTCGGCGTGCTGGTCTACTACGCAGTCGCCAACGCGTCCGCCTTTACCCTTGCCGCCCACCCCGGTTACGCTCCGCGCTGGCTGAACATGCTGGGCTTCCTGGGGTGCGTGGTGCTTGCCTTCACTTTGCCGCCCGCGTCGGTCCTGACCATGGCGGCGGTCCTTGCCGCCGGGGTGGCTGGACGCTGGCTGGTGCTGCGGTTCCGGCAGCACGAGCCAGCGTCGTAAACGCCCGCCTCCTAGACGGAGGCTGCGGCCGCGGTGGTCTCCACCTGCACCGCCAGGTCCTCCAGGGGCGGCATCCAGGTCTCAGGGGCCGCCAGCACCTGCTCGCCGGTGCGGATGTCCTTCACCTGGTGGGTGCCGTCCTCATCCGTGAACCACACAAATGGGATTCCCCTGCGGTCTGCGAACTTGATCTGCTTGCCGAACTTCTCCGCCTTGGCCGCAACTTCCGTGGGGATGCCCCGGCTGCGCAGCAGTGCGGCAACGTCCTGGGCTGTACCCCAGCTGTTGTCATGGTTCAGGGCCACCAGCACTGCGGTGGGAACGGAGCGGGAAGCTCTGGCGAGGTCCTGGCTCAGGATCCGGGACACCAGGCGGGTGACGCCGATGGAAAGCCCAACCCCCGGAAACTTCCGGTTGCCCTTCGACGCCAGGGCGTCGTACCGGCCGCCGGAACAAATGGATCCCAGCTGTTCGTGGCCCACCAATACGGTTTCCACCACTGTGCCGGTGTAGTAGTCCAGGCCGCGGGCGATGCTGAGGTCAGCCAGCACTTTTCCCGGAGCGCGCTGC